>NZ_JBNPWS010000001.1:0-354622 GCF_050433705.1 Paenibacillus sp. DS2015
AAACCAGATTCTACGGAAGATAAAGATTCATAATTTTGCTCGATGTAGGGAATTTTCAACTGCTACTTTTGGGGATTATTAAGTTGGTGTTGACAGTATCCAATCTTATCGTAAAAATTATTAGAAATACCGTTGTTAGACCAATAATCTAATGACCTATTGGTATTACTTTCTCCATATGTTTTCATTGATTCCATTAGAGGCATTGAATTTAAATGATATGAAAAATGAAATCCAATAGTGTATAAGACCAGCTAACGAAGTTAATGAAATTGTTGCTATTCTAATATTGATGCTCCAGATATCTTTGAAAATATAATACAAAGCCAAAAATGTTAAACAATATAATGTGATACCGACTACAAATCTATAAACAGTCTTGTTTATCAGTAGTTTATTGATCAGAAGTGTCAATAAAGAGAAGAAGAATATAAAAAATGAAGGGAGAAATATTAGAACAATCACACCATCAGTAAACAACGGGAATTCATTATCAACATAATTTGGCCAAAAATTAATTACACCTATTAACGGAAATATAAGAGATATTACAATCCATATTCTGTATAACGTCGTCAAATTATTAATCACCCCTATAATATTTAGGTTACAATGTGGCATGAATATTCTGTAATTCTTGATTGAGTTTAATTTTTAAGTTCGTGCTCTTTAGTTTGTTTGATTTGCATACCACAGCCCCCTGAGCGGCTATGATTCTTTATATTATGTTTCATACGAATATTTCACCTAACTACTAATCTACGATTTCACATATCCCTCCCTCACAGCTGAATAAACGATTTCGCTTAAATCGTTGCTCTGTGGTTGATAGACGAAGTCTTTCGTCTCACTCCCCCTCCTCACCCATATCCATATTCCCCATATTATAGCATCAAAATTCCAGATTCTATCAGGAAAGCTTGAAGATAAAAAGACAGATGGCGCTGTAGGCCAATCTGTCTTCATCGTGTTTCCTTATTTCAATGCGTATACTGCTTAACATCCTCATCAAGTAAGCTCAAGCATTCCCAAGAAGGATTCACTCCTATCTTTCGATAAGCATGTAATGCAGCACCTACGACAGGACTCAAGTACGCCTGATGATATACATATCGTCTTCTAGAGATATCAGCAACGCTCATCTGTTGTTCTACGGCGTTTTGCATATAAGAACTCAGCAGTACGCTACCTATGAAAGAAATAGAGACTTCAGGCTGACTAAAGCCTGATCCTACTAAGCGAATTGCTATCGCAACCGAAGCAGCCGCGCTATCACATACTTGACAAGCCAATGGAATGCCTTGTTCGGCTGCTAAAGTTATAAGTGGAGCTAGCTGTCCAAATAACCGATTTCTACTTTTTGCATCTGGATCGAAACCTTTGGCACCTTTCTTAACAAGTTCATGGACATCAGTACATTGCCAGAAATCCAGAATCTTATGTACGAATTGTAGATCATCACTCCCATACTGTCCCGCAATGATGAGATGAACTACTTCATAGCCTAGAAATCTTGCCGCTGCTGGAGCATAATGTTGGAACTGATAATTACGGAGTTCCGTTCCCTCCTCATTGCGCCCATAAATAACCGATCCTGTACCACAAATGGCAACAATACCTGGCTCTCCACGAAAAGCCCCGACCTGCGCAGTTAATGCATCACTTTCAATACTAATAACACCCGATATTCCAGTTATAGATAACTGTTCTTGTGCCCACTGGTAATCCTTATCTTCATCAAGACCCGCTAAGCCTGCCGTCATGGCTGCAACATCTTCAACTCTGCGCCCTGCAACAAGTAGCGCCTCTGAAATACCTTCTGTAAGATGTAGTCCCGCGTCTTCATGATGAAATGGATTTGAGCCACCCTTCACAACATAAGACAGTATTGTACCTCTTAAATCAGCAACAACAATCCGAGTGTGGCTGCCACCCCCGTCTATCCCGATTACGACTTGATCTGACATGTGAAGTCCCCCTGCTATGTCTACTTTAGGATGATGTAACGGAAGCATATGGAGTTAATATAGCATAATTGGATTGGAGATTTCTTGGTTTTTTCTAAAATATTGAATGTGCTATAATGGTGTCTAACTATAGGGATTAGGATGGGACAATAATATGGCTTTTGGAATCAAAAGAGAAGAGTTAACGACGTGGAAAGAAGCTGTAAACAGCGGTGAAATTGCCTTTTTGACACATTATTGGTTAGACCCTCGCTTCCCCAACATTACCACAGTCACTAAAGTGGGATGTTCAGACCTTGAAAGGTTATCCAAGTGGTGCATCGATCATGGGTTACCACCCCAATATATTCACAATCGATCCCCTTTTCCCCATTTCGACCTTATGGGTTCAAGGCAGAAGGAAATCCTGATTCAGGAAAATTTATCGCAACACATTGAGCGATTTAGGATGAACTGACCGACCCATAGGCCAAGGAAATAAGATACCCACGACAATAATAAAGGCAATCCCACCAGATGAAGGTGTGGACTGCCTTTATTATTAAAGATCTTTATTGAATAATCATCTGCACACGTCCAACTTGACCACTAGTTAATCTAACTTTAATGCCATGTGGATGCTTCGGTGAGTTGGTTAACAGATCTTTGACGATACCTCTTGTTAGCTTACCTGTCGGTTGGTCCTGCTTCAACACAATATCTACCTCTAGCCCCGGACGAATATTAGCGCGAACTTGTCCATTCATTGATATATTCACTTCCTATATGTCGTTTAGTCATGATATTCGCTACAGGAAACGATACAGGATCCACTACCTTTATGCAAATCGTTACCGTTTTCGCCAATTATGTTTGTTGTTTGAAACTATCCTCAGCGGATAATCCAAGCTTCTTCAAAAGAGTAATCGCAACCTTCTTCTCAGCTTCGTCTAACCCCTTGACCGCCTCAACAAGAACGCTCTGATGATGTGGAAAAATTTCTTGAATAAATGATCTTCCTTCTTCCGTCAGATCTGCAAATATGACTCGTCTATCATCAGGTGAGGCAATGCGTACAAGTAAGTTTTTCTTTTGTAATTTATCGGCAACATATGTAATATTCCCACTGGAAATCAGAACTTTCTCCCCAATTTTTTGCAACGGCTGGGGGCCTTTGTGGTATAACAAATCAAGAACACCAAATTCAGTGGAATTAAGTCCATAACTTTGGATACTTCGTGTAGAATGTGAAACTACAGAATTATAAGCACGCGCCAATACAATAAAGAGATCTAGTGAGAGTTCATCACTCTTATCCCCCAAGGGTTCATTCAAATTCGTGTTGTCGTTCATGATAGAAAACCTCCAAATAAATTATCTTAACACCAAGATAATATAATGATTACTTGATGTCAAATATACAATCACAATATATTTTATAAGAACCGATTAATAATGAAATAACCGATCCATACCCCCAACAAATTGAGAATAACATCATCTACATCTAAACTCCCTACCCTTAGTATCATTTGACTCAATTCAAGCACGATGATACAAGGGACAAATAACATGGCCAGTCTTATGTAAGATCTTAGACACTTTCGTAGGACAGGTATGAATAGACCAAACGGAACAAATACACCCACATTACCAAACAAGTTAATAAGCCAAGTCGAAGTTGAGATCTCATTATGGTGACGTACATATAAAATTATGGTTTCGAGTGGAATTAGATTATAGCTAAGGGGTGCCCCCACATGCCGCACACGACCAAAACCTATAAACATCCAATATAGTAAACATAAGCTATAACTTATGATCAGAGCCCATAACATTACCCTAATGAATGATTTAGACATGTTACTTCCGTTCCACAATAGCTACAGAACCGTCTGAATGACCAATAACAGCAACATCTGCAAGCCCTATAAATAACCCATGGTCTACAATCCCAGGTATACCTGAAATTTGCTTTTGCAGATCCGTCGGCGAATCGATACTTCCAAATTGGCAGTCTGCAATATAATTCCCGTTATCCGTAACAAATAATTTCTCTCCATCTGTGCGAAGCTGAGGCCGACAACCTAATTGTTGCAACGAATGAAGAGTCCATTCGACTGCAAATGGTATGACTTCCACGGGTAATGGAAAGCGACCAAGCTTGTCCACAAATTTACTCTCATCAGCTATAATAATTAACTTATGACTATGGAAGGCTACGATTTTTTCTCTTAATAAAGCCCCTCCACCACCTTTGATGAGTTGTAGGTGTGAATCCAATTCATCAGCGCCATCAATCGTTACATCTAAATGCTCTATCTGGCTAAATGGAATCAAGGGAATGCCCAGCTCGGCCGCATGCCTTTCCGATGCTTTTGAAGTAGCTACGGCTTGAATAGATAACCCTTCCTTGACTCGTTCACCAATCTTTTGAATCGCCCAATAAGCGGTAGAGCCTGTGCCCAGTCCAACTTTCATCCCATCTTTAATATATTGGACCGCCCGCTCAGCCGAAATTCTTTTCATATTCACGTCTAACACACCCCCATTCAAGTTATCCACACAACCATCCATGCATCGTAAAGAGCATCGAGCTCGTTCTAGCCCTTCACCCTAAGGTGCCCTGGTTAAGAACGAGCTCAACTCCGTGGTCTGATCTACTACGTATTATTTAAATACTACAACAACAGAATCTGCTTTAGGTTCGTACCCAATATTCATATAGATATGATTCGAGACGGGATTACTCAAATCTGTATACAGACTAGTGAATTGATACGATCCACGCAGCATATTTCTGGTTAGCGTCGACACACAAGAGCTAGCATAGCCCTGATTACGATGCTCAGGTGGTGTATATACCATATTCACTACCGCTCCATGCAAGGTGGGTCTAGTCTGTTGTGCCATGGAGACAGGTTCGCCATCATCAATCCATAGATAGATCGCTGAACTCTCAGTAGCCGTCTTAGCTAACTTGATCGCACGATCTATCGACATGACTTCCAATGCTTCAGCAGCGAATTCATAAATCCATTGACCCAACAGTGGAATATCTCTAAACTCAGCCGCTCTAAAAATACCCGGACTTAACTTTAAATCCTTCACTTGGGTACAAACATATATTCTTTGATCCATTTGTATTTCAGAGCTCTGACCCGTAATTACATTCCATTCCTTGGCAAAGAGAAAAGCTGTCTCTCGTAAAGCAATAATACTAGGAACTGAGATTTCTTGTTCCACAATGTACTGAATAGCCGTAGAACAGGCCTCAGCTATAAATTCGTCATTCACCACCTGTTCACTAATGTAAAGTATGAGATGCTCCGTCGTTTTGACTAAGATCAAGATATCTTTCTCATCGTTACTCACTACAGCCATGAAGGGAAGCGGTCCATCATGATGCACGTCCTTCACCGTGTACTTGAATGACTCGACCAGACGATAGACGATACCAAGCGGAAGATTATTAAGCATTTCATTTTCCAGTAACACAGGTTCAACACGATTCAAGAAATCGGATGGATCACTATAACTGAGTATATGCATAATTCAATCTCCCTTCATTAGCCATTTTTCTACCTTAGCACAAATCTGGAAAAATATATAGAATGAACTAAAGACGCCCCCCCCCTATTCCTGAGTTGCTTTAGAACCTATCTAACTCTTGGAGTAGTTCTGTTATCATGCTCTTCTCTTCATCATTTATAGCTAACTCGTATTTAGATGCACTTGATGTCAATAGATCCTTCTGGACCGCATGTCGAATCTTGTGAATCATCACGTTCTTAGCCTCTTGCAGTCTCAACTCACCCTTAGTGCCTATGACTCGACAAAGATACGCATGTAGCTCCTGTTCTCCATCCTTGTACGATATATGAAACAACGGAAGGAGCGCCAACTGTTCTCGTTCTGTCCAACGATCTGTAAGGTGCACGATATACTGGATTGAAGAAACTTCTGCCTCACTTAACCCTCGTTTCTCTGCGATGATCTGTGAATTTTTCCGTGCCAGCACACCAGCTGCAACCAGCAGTATAATACCGACTACTAATGCAACATATATCACGCTGTCACTCCTTTTCAACCTATAATACGAAACGTTTTCTTACTCATCTATCAAAATGTTTGCTAGTACTTGTCTTAGTTGCACCAGATCATACTGAGTGTTATCGACGGTAGTCGATGAGAGCGACAATGCCTTCATAATTTGCTCTTCCAATTGCCTTCTAGCATACAATACTTTCAAAGTACCCTCGATACCCGCATATCCATGTGCTTGTCCATAACCTTGCGATGTATAATAATCCATTAATCCATTAGACCATTCAACCGGCCGTTCTGCAACAGCCTTATTAAAGGTAACATCATAATCCTGCTGATCCATATAGATTAGAATTGGATTAAGCGGTGTTATAGCTTTCTCTAACAGCTGTACATAACGAAGGGATTCCTCCGCTTCTCGATTATGTTTGATCATACTTACCGTTACAGGATTCTGGATGAAACAACACTCAAACACATAGACTTTATCCTGAGAAACAGCTGCTGCAGCGAACTTGTTCCACTTGGCCGAGATCAGTTGCATGTTACGCTCCAGGGATACCTCGTAAATATCCTGCTTGAACAGATCAGCCAAGAGCAACGGCGGTAGCTGCCCAGGCTCATCTTGTTGTATTTTACGATAAGGTAAGAAATAATTACCCTCTTCATAAAAAGCTCTTGAGCATAGATGCATCTGATGATCCTTATGTGTATAGCAAAGCTCCTCCCACTCCTCAGGAGTGAAGCTGGCTACCCCCTCATAATCTGCTGGATGATCAAGATCACCTTCCTCCACCAGTACAACATTCTTACCTCGCTCTTGAAGAATATCAGCGATCAGACGAGCCCCTGTTGATTTACCAGAGCCGGGTAATCCTTCTACAATAATTAATTGCGCACTCATTTATGATTCCCCCTTGAAATATTCTAACATGGAAGTATCGACATATACACAAATCTCTTCCTTGATGGTTCCTTATATCTCGACCCTTATTCCATTGAAAGAGTCATTCTCCGGATGAGCAATGGCCCTGGCATGAAACCCATATGATAACAAACCGATTCTACAGGATTTCCTTGTAACACATACACCCTCAACACAGGATAATGATCGTGTAGCACGGTTAGTGCCCTTGTGAGCATATTCGTACCAATGCCGCGCTTACTATAGCTTGGTAGTACTCCTATATTATAAATGTTAGGAGAGTGACCCTGAACAGAAATGAGACAAGCCGCAATGAGTGCTTTGTTCCGTTTGTCATACACTAATGTAGAGGCTTTAAGTGCAATATCATTTGTCTGTTCAGCCAACAACTGAACGTTACTAATATAATGGCTTAAGGGCACTTGCTTTCGCTCCATAACACTTACTCCATTCGACATACAGCGAAAGAATAAATGTCCTATTTCCTTATCATGGACTAATCCTCTTGTACCCTGTCTATCCTGAACTACTGCGTCTGTAACGATAAGCGTCTTCTCCCAATCCGTCTCCATTACCTCCGTTGGTCTTTGCATCCAGCGATGTCGATACGCATCAGGCCAGAATCCTGCCCTAGCAAACAGATCGACTTGATCCGGCAATATTTCGTATACATGAATAGGTGACGACAAATCTGACCATTGCATAAGAACATTCTTTAATAAAAGGACGACTTTGCTCTGTTGCTGAAAGGGTGGAATGAAATACAGCAGATACATCAAGTTAGGCCCCATCACTACGCCCCCAATTCGATGTTCCCCTTGGTAAATCCAGTAAGTCTCCCGATCTAAACTTATGTTATACAACATTTCTTGATTAAAACTATGATATTTAGCATTGTAATAAATAGCATAGAACACTTCCCACGCATCCTTGTTCGCCTTCAGCAATGAAAATTCATCTGACATATCGTATCGGTCGAACTTACCGGACCCGTGAACAAGCCCCATTCTACGATCACTCCTTCAGACATTTATCCCTTTACCGTTATAGTTCCCATTGCTCTGCACGATAAAGTTCCACTCTAACATCCATGTAGCTGATGGTTTACAACTTCCACTATGAACTTATGCGACTTCCCCTCATTTCAACTCTTATTCACAAAAAAATCAGCCATATCCTTATACAGGATTGACTGTCTTTGAAGCAATTAATCGATATTAGAGTTCCAAGGAATAATCGTATCACAGAACCGTTTAATCAGATGCCAATCGTGGCTAATAACCAACAATCCTAATTGACGAGCCTTTGCTATTTCAAGCATACTCTGCCATATCTGTGCCTGAGTAATAGCATCTAACATCGTCGTCATCTCATCTGCAATCAAGAATCGGGTATCTGGTCCTAATGCACGAGCAATACAGATACGCTGAATTTCACCACCTGAAAGTTCATTGGGCCATCGCTCAAGCCACTCTTCCTCAATCCCCATTTCCTTGATAAAGGAAGCCTCTGGATTCCAGCCTTCAGTTAACGTTCGTCGCATTCTCCAGCGTGGATTAACCGCACGGTCGGGATGCTGAAAAACCATTTGAACAGGATGATGCCCCCGGCGAGGTATCTCAGACTTATCTATTGTAACCTCTCCTTCATCCGGCTTCGTATATCCAGCTAATATCCTTCCTAAGGTCGTCTTGCCGCAGCCACTAGGCCCAACCATTCCCACCACTTCACCAGACTGTATCGAAACATCTAATCCCCGAAAAAGCCAAGGCCCTTTCCCATGTCGATAACTTAATTGCTTACCTTCAAGTTGCACGAATACACCTCACACTTCCACCACGAACCTCTTGTATACTAGGCCGCTCAAGGTTACATTCAGACACAACCCTTGGGCAACGTGGTCCGAATAAGCATCCCGTGGGTAGCTGGCTTGGACTGGGCTGAGTACCTGCTATCGGGCTGAAATCATTCTGAGGTAATGCCTGCCATAGAGCACGACTATAGGGATGCCGAAGGCGTTCCCCTTGACCTGTGAAGTCTTGTGCAGATGCAATTTCAACCGTAGTACCGGCATAGAAGACGACCACTCGATCAGCGATCTGTAGGGCCGATTCAATATCATGTGTTATGAACAATACGGCACAGCCATCAGCCGCTAGTTCTTTAAAGCGTTGTAGCGCTTCCTTCACATCTTCTGGGTGCATACCCGGTGTAGGTTCATCGGCCACAATAAGACTGGCACCGCTCACGGTTGCTGTTGAGACAAGTACCTTCCGTGCCATGCCTCCCGATAATTGAAATGGAAATAACCGTTCTACATGTTCCGCTAGTCTATAACGTTTGAATATTTTTCGCTGCTCAGTAACAGGATCTTTATCTCGCACCGATGTGCGCACCTGTGAACCCACCCTTATTAGCGGGTCAAGATAATTAACGGATTGGGGTACAAGTGCAATCTCACGTCCTCTGAGAGTTGCCTTTCGCTTATCATCCAATACCTCCCCCTTGTAACGAATCGTGCCGGTCATGACAGCATGATCTGGAAGTATGCCTAATATTGCGTGTGCAAGCAGACTCTTTCCCGACCCGCTTGAACCGACAACAGCCACGATCTCCCCTGCTTCAGCTGATAAATTGACTCCATCTAATACCTTCGTAGTCTGCTGACGTAATCCCAGTGTGTATTTAGTAAAAGATATCGATAGGTTATGTACTTCCAGAATAGCCATACCTAGAACTCGCCTCCGTATGCATCATGCCGTCCGACAATGATTGAAATATATACTACTCACGTGCCCCATGTGGATCAACCAATAAGCGTAATTGTTCACCAAGCCAGTCGAAACACCGCACGACAATTAGAAGCCCCAGACCTGGAAAAACGGCAAGCCACCACATTCCCGTGGATAAATACCGCATAGATTCAGACAAAATAATACCGATTGCTGGCTGATGTGGTGACAGTCCGAGTCCAAGGAATGTGATTGATGACTCATGCAAAATAGCATGTGGAAACAAAAGTAATAATCCAACAAGCAACTGTGGAACGAGATGAGGCCATAAGTGCCTTGGGGCGATCCACCCTCTAGATTTCCCTAGATTCCTAGATACCTGCACAAATTCAGCAGATTTCAATTGCATAGCTTCTGCGCGAATTACACGGGCGAGACTGGGCCAATGCGTAAATGCGACACCGATAATAACCCCTTTCATCCCTCCGCCACATACAAAAGAAATAAGAACTAGCATAACTAAATGTGGAACGCTTAAGAATAAATCGATGAGCCAGGAGATAACCGTATCCACAACTTTCCCCATCGTTGCAGACATCAATCCTAAGATAGCTGCAATAAGCACACTGCACAATGAACCTATGAGTCCGACACGGATGCTCAAAAAAAGACCTTGCACAGTACGCATAAACATATCTCTTCCTAGCCAATCCGTACCGAACAGATGACTTAGCGCTGGAGGTAAATTACGCGCGTCTAAATGTGTTGAAGATGAATTCGAATCCATCAGCATACTGCCTAATCCTATCGAACATAACAACACTACAGCACCTACAGCAGTCGTTAATGTGCGTTGTCGCCTATTAAATATCCTCATGCTGTCTTACCTTCTTCCCGAATTCGGGGATCCACCCAGCGATAGAGGATATCTGATATGGCGTTCCCTGTAAATACAAATAATGCACTACAGAGAACGAGCCCTAATAACAAAGGGACATCACCTCTAAGTCCAGCCTCTACCGTTGCTTGTCCAAGACCCGGATAAGAAAAAACCTGTTCTGCCAATACTGCGCCGCCAAATAATTCACTAAAAGAAGCAAATTGCAATGTAATCGCCGGCAGCGCAATATTCCTTAGACCGTGTCGGCGAAGTAGAGTGAAACCACTCTCCCCCCTAGCTCTAGCGAATAACACATAGTCACTAGCCAATACGTCAATCAACTTCTGCCTAGTATGAAGCGCGATCGATGACACGCCAACAATACTGAGTGTTAATGTAGGTAGAATCATATGTTGGATACGATCGCCCAGCGTGACCTGCTCCGCGAGCACACCTGCGGGTACACCTAACCCAACAGGGAACCAACCCAACCACACCGCAAATATCATCAGTAGTAGCAAACCCATCCAGAACGTAGGTGTGGATGCAAGCGTATAACAATACCATTTAATCCAACGATCCACCCATGTATTCTTCTTCATTGCAGCTATGACACCTAATATAAAACCAACGACACCCGCTACGATCCATGATGATGCCATAAGTACCAGTGAATTTACGAAACGATCACTAATCACTTCGGTTACAGGCTCTCTATAGATCATAGAAGTACCGAAGTCGCCATGAAGCAATGCAGATACCCAATGCGTGAACTGCTCTACAGGAGGTCGATCTAATCCCCAATAGGTAGCTATTTCCTGTCTCTGTTCTGCACTTACTTTCATCATATCCGCGCCAATATAGGCTTGTACGGGGTCAATAGGGGATACACTAACTAATGTAAATGAGACGATACTAACCATAATTAAGAGGGTGACGAGCCGAAAAGCCTTCCGCCCTATAAACAAACCCCAATTGCGGAACATGATGAACCCCCCTTCTATTTATTCCTCCCATCTCCATTCTTCAATATTGTCAGTGACCAACCATCCATGTGTATGAGGCTGTATACGCTGTTTACCGATATCTAGCTTATCATTAACCAAATACAAATGATCAATATTAACAAGCCACGCCCATGGCGTATCTCCAAGTCCACTCAATCCTGTCTGTCCGTCCCATTGTGCATTCTTCCAATATTCTAACGCCTCTACCTCAGTCAACGCTTCCATAGCCTTTTGCATCCATTCATCGACAACTGAATTGCTGTAATACCCTGGGTTGTAGTACTCTACCCCTTGATAATCCGTACTATAAATATTGTACATTTCCAGTGGATCATGACTACCGAAACCCAGCAGAACTGCATCGGAATGCATCATCTTCTCAATCTCTTCCCAACTCTTACCCTCAACATTTATCTGAATACCCGCAGATTTCACCATATCAGCAGTAGCCAGCGCTAGCGATTGGCGAGTCATATCACCTGAAGGATATAACATAGTAAACTCAGCTTGAAGGTTGCCCTTTTCGGCAATACCGTCATTATTACGATCTACCCAACCCGCATCTGTTAGAAGCTGCTTAGCCTCGTCGATCTTACCATCTTGGATCACCGTTTCTGGATTCCACCAAGGGAGATTATCGTTCGCCGAGTATGCAGGTGTTCCGTAACCATTCAACACCCCATCCACCAACTTCTGACGATCGATAGCGACATTGACCGCTCGCCGGATCGCGATATCTGATGTAACATCATTTCCAATCGGGTATCCATCCTTGGTCGTTCCACCAGAAGGGACATAAGGGAACATAATTCCGCGATTATCAACGGTCTTCACATCCTCGATATGCATTCCTTCAATAGTCTGATTACTTAACGAAGACACAATGTAAGCAACATCCACATTCCCAGTCTTCGCACTAGCGAAGGAAGCGTCTTCATTTAGGAATACAAAGGTCAGCTTCTTGAAGAAAGGAACTTTACCATAGTATTCTGGGTTCAATTTAACAATAACCTGTTGTCCTTTGTCCCACTGTACCAATTGATATGGTCCTGACCCGATTGGGTTCCCCGCGTATCCGTCACCATAAGCGTGTTTAGGAACAATACCTGTGGATATTAACAGTGATATAAAGGTAGACTGTGACTCTTTCAATGTGAAAATGACGGTATCATCCCCCTGAGACTGCACACTCACCATATTTGTCAAATCGATCGTTGAGGCGTTCTGCGCTATCTTCTCGAAGGTAAATACAACATCTGCTGGAGTTAATGGTTGTCCATCAGAGAACTTCACATCCTTACGAATTTTCACTGTCCATACTTTAGCGTCATCACTGACTTCATACCGTTGTGCGAGATCGTTAACGATCTTCAAATCATGATTTCTCTTAAGTAAGGTACTCTGAAACAACGGAGAGCCATAACGTCCCCAGCCTGTGGTTGGATCAAACCCATCTTCTGGTTCGCTACCAATAGCAAGGATCAGCTCAGCTCTATCCGATTGTACATTTTTGTCTTCATCTTCGACTGTCAGTGAGGCAGATTTCGAACACCCCGCCAACAGGATACATAACAAGATCACGGGTACAATAACTAACTTCATAGATCTGTTCAACATTAATTCTCGCTCCCCCACTACCCACTTGTAACACGTTTTGATAAAAGTGTAGCACAGACAAATGGAGAATTCATCTATTTTCACATCTATTCCGTCAAATTTCCACATAAAAAAAAACAACCATCTGCTGAATGATGGTTGTTCATTAGGAATTATATATGATTATGATTATGATTATGATTATGACTATGATCAGGGTCATGCTCCGCTGAAGCTTGGTCATCAGCATACGTTACAGACAACTCCGCGTAGAACACGCCATTCTGGACCTGAATTTGCTGATGCAGTGACCGGAGATTGGATACATTACCCCGGACAACGATCACCTCTAAACATTGTGCATGGTTTAAATGCACATGCATCGTAGAGATAATGTCATGGTGGAACTGATGTTGCAAATCCATTAGCACCATCGGTAACTCGCTAATGTGATGGTCGTACACCATTACAATCGTACCAGCGACTAATTCATCTGATCTCAGACGGGAAGGCTCTAACAATGATCTCCGCACTAAATCTCTAATCGCCGCTGAGCGGTTCGTATAACCCTGATCTTCAATATACTGATCGAACTGTTCAATCAACGGTGCTGGAAATGATACGCCGAATCGGATTAACTCATCTCTTTCTGCCATATTACCACCCTGCCTTGTCTATGGTTAGATTGGTTACCTTGCTATGGAGAATGCATGTGTCAGTTCAGCCACCGTTCGATACATATAAGTCGGCTTACTATCGAGCAATTCATCATGATTTCCATACCCATATTCAACAGCAATCGACGAAATCTCATTGCTATTCGCCCCAATGATATCGTGTTTCCGATCTCCGATCATGATCGTTGACTCTTTGTTTAACTCTTTATCTATGATAATACTCCGAATAATGGAAGTTTTATCTGCCATCGTTCCATCTAGATTACTACCATACAGTGCCGCGAAATAATGATCGATGCCGAAATGCCTGACGATTTGTTCAGCATATACAGTTGGTTTCGACGTAGCAATCATAAGTGTTCTGCCTTGATTAAGCAGCATTTGCAATAGCTCAGGAATCCCCGAATATACGGCGTTATCGAACATTCCTTTGTCTACAAAGTACTCTCTGAAATAAGTAACCCCTTGGCTCACCTCTGCCTCAGAGAATCCATAAAAATCTGTAAAAGAAACGGCAAGTGGCGGACCTATGAACATCTCAAGCTTATCTAAATCAGGCTCTATAATATCAAATTTAGATAAAGCATATTGTACAGATTTCGTAATCCCTAGCTTAGGATCCGTAAGTGTTCCGTCTAGATCAAATAAAATAATGTCAGAATTCAAGATATTCCGCCTCTTTTCTAAAAAATCAACCCACTCAATACAAATAATACATTCATGATAAAATGAAGAAGGATCACAGGTAGCAACCCTCTCGATCTTATCGCAATGCCGCCTAACATCATCCCTAATACAGCAAATAGTGCACAGATACTCCAAGGAAATCCTAATGAATAATGATACATACCAAACGGAATACTGCCTATAATCAATCCGAGTCTCTCACCTAACCCATCCACAAATCGCGTAAGAATATAACCTCTCCAAAGAAATTCTTCGAGAATAGCGTTTATGAAGGCGAAGACGATTCCATACAGGAGAAGCGTAACAAAGTCAGCTCGTCCCCAATCAATAACAGCGACAAAGGATGATACTATGACCACTACACCGATAAGTAGAAATTGCCACATCGGGTTCGGCAATCCAACCCATATGAAAGGGAAATGAATGGGGCGAGTAAAGCTCCCAAAGGTAAAGTAACGTGTCTGAGCTGGTTGAACTTTATCCCATATCATAAAAGGTAAAAGATACCCGATGAGGCTGAACCGTGATAAAGCGATTACTAATTCTTGTGATAGGTTAGCTTGATTTAGTAAATAGGTAATCGTCGAATCCATATACGCCGCTGTCCAGTAACCCATCATGTATATAACACTCAAATGTACAATGTTCCTGATCCCACGTGAAGTAGGTGCATAATATGAGATTATCGCTATAACTAACCCCAATATCACACTTTCCTTGATCGATATTAATTGAACAGAAATCCCTGTTACAATCATAACGAGACAAGCACTATATAACCATACATTCGTTCTAAGGTTCACTTTACCGTTGGACATTACGGTTCTCCTTCATCCGACTAGTAGACGTTTATTCAGCAGAGGGTGATTTATTCAGTTGAACGCGCGCTTTACCCATAAGGAATACAACAATGACAGCTACTCCAACTGGAATTAAAGCAATATAGAATATATGAGCAATCGATGATGACATGGCATTCACGATTTTATCCAGAATCTCAGCTGGGATTTGTGAACGAACACCCACTTGGAAAATTTGCCTAACATCTATATCTTTAAAGTTAGACATGGCGGAAGTCGCATCATCCATTCCCTTGAAGTTCTCTGCAAGCTTATTCGTGAACACACTATTCTGAATCGTACCAAAGATCGTAATTCCGAGCGTCATCCCAAGCGAACGAAGAAATTGATTCGTCGAATTCGCGGTTCCCCGATAACGAGCTTCAAGATTGTGCGCTGAAGATGTTGGCAGAAGAGAGAAGGAGAAGCCCATTCCGAATCCTACGATGATCATTGCCATCGTTAAGAAAGTACGAGCTGTATCCGGAGTCAAGGTACTTAACATAAACATACCGACGAAATATGAAAAAACGGATAGAATCATTAAGTTACGATAGCTCGTTTTGGCAACAAATATCCCCCCAATGGAGCTACCAACCACAGACCCTAACATCATAGGTGTTAGAATTAATCCCGCATTCGTAGCGGATCCACCATACACAGCTTGAACAAATATCGGAATATACACCGTCATAATGATAAATGTGCCCCCATATAGAAAGGCTAATATTTGTGTTGTAGCGAATAACCGACGTTTGAATAACCAGAAAGGAATAATAGGTTCTTGTGCTTTGAGTTCAACAAAGAAGAATATGATAAAGAATAAAGCAAAACTTGTAAATAAGGAAATGATAACGGTAGAATCCCAAGCATACTCTTTACCGCCAAGCTCTAATGCAAACATTAAACTGATGACTGCAATAACGAGCGTCGCAGCCCCCCACCAGTCGATCTTTTGCTTCACATGTTGTGTAGACTCATGATATGAACGAATAATGAAAAACAAAGCTACAATTCCAATCGGAACATTGATGTAGAAAATCCATTCCCAACCAATATATTGCGTAATATAAGCTCCGAGCAATGGACCTGCGACACTTGCTGCTCCGAATACTGCGCCTAATAAAGCTGTCATTTTACCACGGTTCTCAGGTGGGAATATATCAAAAATAATGGCAAAGGCAATCGGCATCAACGCTCCGCCACCAATCCCCTGAATGGCACGATAAATGGCAAGTTGCTCAATACTTTGAGCAAACCCACACAGTATAGATCCTAATAGAAATACCGAGATCCCAAAAACAAAAAATCGTTTACGCCCATACATATCAGACAACTTACCGAAGATTGGCATCCCTGCCATCGTTGTAATCATATAGGCAGACGTTACCCATATAAATTTATCAAACCCTCCAAGCTCAGATACGATAGTCCCCATCGCTGTAGCCACGATGGTATTATCAATCGCCGCCATAAATATAGCGAGCAATAGCCCTGCCACAACTAATTTAATATTACTTCTTGATGTTTCCACACTTTCAACTCTCCTTATGTATTTTTTTGGTATATCTATATATCATTCTTTTGAATATTATACTCCTCACCCTAAAACTACAAGTCCTTAAACGAAAAAAAACAGCACTCATGAACAAGTGCTGGATCATACAACGGTTACTTTATATATTTTCTATTTAAGGAATGAACTGCTGAACAATTTTTATGACTTTGCCATCTTTTACTGTCAGGTGGTAAGGGAACACACTAACATCTAACATCTCATTATTGTGATATATGGCGTCGAATTTATGTAATGAGACTAGCTCATTCCATTCCACTTGCATACTTTCGTAAGTACCGTCATGATCATAAATTTGCATGAACACTTCAGCATCTGCAGCTACTTCTAACTTTTGCAATTGTGGATCGTCATTGATCACGTAATATCCATCGGGCGGACCTGTCATGTCGCCTATATCTTGCTCGCGTTCGAGAAACTTCTCGTTCGCAACTTCACCTTCATACCATTGGATGGTGTCTGCTTCAATATATAAATGACCATTCTCTTGGACTATACTAGCAATCATGGCTGTAGATGTGTCATCCTTGGGTTCAGCAGGCTGATATCCAATTGCACTTGCCGTCGTTATAGATGTCAAAAGCACAATAACCAATATCGTCATGAATAGGGCTGATTTTCTCATCGTAATTCTCCTTTGTACTTACAGCGTTACTTTACTCTTTACTTAACTCTATATTGTTATTTACCCATACTCATCCTTTTCAAAACGCTGTAATCCATAATTCTCAATATTTCTCTTCTTTAATTATAGATGATCTGCGATGAGCAAACGTTGCAATATAGTTACAAGAAGATTATATTTTTGTGGTTTTGATTTTATGTGTACATGCCAAAAAAAACACTAAAAAACACACGTAAAAAGCTCAACCTTAAAAGGCTGAGCTCAGTTTTTAACCATTTAAATTTTATTTATGAAACAGCTTGGCATTTATCCCTGTTTGCAGCATTTTTATCATTGCAAGATTTACAGACCCCTTGAAAATCAAGACGATGATCCGTAACGGTGAATCCAAATTCGCGTTCAACTCTTTTCTCCATAGGCATTAACCAGTCTTCCTGAATCTCCTGAACAGCACCACACTCTGTACAAATTAAGTGATGATGAAAGTGAGGCTGGTTCATAAACCGTAAATCAAAGCGTGCGATACCATCACCAAAGTTAATTTTCTCAACAACATGTAGCTCTTTCAGCAATTCCAATGTCCGATAAACAGTAGCAATACCAATGTCCGGACAATTCTTTTTGACTAGCATATACACTTCTTCTGTCGTTAAATGATTCTCTTCATTCTCCAGTAACACTCGAACAGTCGCTTCACGCTGCGATGTCAGCTTATAACCTTTGGCAGTCAGTTGCCTTTTGATCTCTTCAATATGCTCTGTAATCATCATGGCCTAAATAACACCTCCATTAAGCTTCTTCATTATATCAATATTATATAAATGTTTACAACAACCTTATTTATAGTAAATATTATATAATAATAACTTAAATGTATAGACATTTCAAGTCCGTACCCTATACTTAGCACTTTTCTTTATTATAACTGACGATTTGGAATATGAATGTGATATAACATGCTTTGCCTAGTATCCCCCCATCGCTCTGGCAGATACTTTTTCCCCTTTTTCACAGATGTTTTATTACGTAATTTTCACAATAGATCAATGAGGATACATCAACCACGCAACGAAAGGCGCTACACATGATCCTGCAATCGCGCACACAGTCATTCCTACGGAGCTCATGGACACGGATTGCTCTCCGTACTCCAATGATTTCGCAGTACCCAATGCATGTGACGCGGTACCTAGGCCGATCCCAATTCCAGACTCACTTTTAATTCTGAAGAGCTTTAAGATAAAGGGTCCACCAATAGCTCCCGTAAATCCGGCAATCATGACGAATACGGAGGTTAAAGAAGATTCCCCTCCCAAACGATCTGATATCTGAATCGCTACGGGCGTCGTAATAGATTTAGGTAATAGCGAAAGAATATATGTTTTAGGAAATCCCATACTAACAGCCATTAGCATCCCGCTGAACATCCCTACGAACAGGCCCACAAGTGTTCCTCCCAGAATGGCTGGAAGATTGCGCCGTAATACGTGCCGTTGCTTATATAAAGGATAAGCTAAAGAGACAACCGCGGGTCCCAGTAGCTGGTTAATCCATTGACCGCCGATCATATAAGTCTCATAAGGAATCCGAAAATATAACAGCAGCACAACAACTGTAAAAGTAGCTGTTAATGCAGGCATCAGTATGGGAAAGTGAAAACGTCTGTATAACACAGACATAACGATATAAATACTTACATTAACCAGAACGATCGCTGCTGCAGTCAAGACCATTATATTGCCTTCCCCTTTTCTCTATTATCCCTCTTACTCCTTGTACTCCAACCTGCCAGCCATTGGCTTGAATGTGCCGCTACTACCATCGTTAATGCCGTACTTATGATAATGATCACAATCAACATCAGCCCTTTTCCGCTGAATATGCCTAAATGATTCACAATCCCTGCCGTCGCTGGGATAAAAAATAACGGAAGATATGACTGTACCGCTGTTGACCCGTTCTCAATCCATCTGATGGGTACGATCTTACACAAAAGCAATACAAATAAGAGTAACAGCCCTACAATACTCCCTGGAATAGGGAGGTGAAGCAGTTGTTGTACATAATCACCAGCCAAATAAAACAAATATAACAATCCAACCTGCACTATGATTCGAATAATTTTCATGATTTATAGAGTTCCCTTCTTGAATTAAACTATCCTTATATGTATGTTAAGCGGATTGCGTTCTTTCAGACTAACAGAGTTTTCATGATCTTTTCAATCCAATTATGAAAATCTTATGAATATTACATTATTCAGCAAAAAGCACAAATCACTACTATACAAGATCTTCAACTCCGTTTGACTAAACTATCGTTATATCGTAATATTACGATATAACGTTAGTTTAGAGAGAGTGGTGAATCTTATGAATAACAATTTTAAGGACTACAATGAAGTTTCTGACATCCTAAAGGCGTTGGCACATCCTGTTCGTCTGTGCATTGTTAGAGGGCTTCTAGACAAGGGTAAGTGTAACGTTTCACATATGCAGGAATGTTTAGATTTACCACAATCGACTGTTTCACAGCATCTTCAGAAGCTACGATCTATCGGTATCGTTGAAACGGACCGTAACGGTCTTGAAGTAAACTACACCATTGCAGATATGAGAGTTAAGAAGCTCGTACACATTTTTTTTGGGGAGGTAATAGAGAATGAATAACAACAAGAAAATTTTGATCATTGGGGGTGTAGCTGGAGGGGCTTCCGCTGCAGCTCGCCTACGTCGTTTGGATGAAGAAGCACATATTGTCATGTTTGAGAGAGATCCATACATTTCTTTTGCCAATTGTGGTTTGCCTTACTACATTGGAGATTCTATTAAAGAGCGGTCCAAGCTACTCGTGCAAACGCCTGAAGCGATGCATAAACGCTTTAACATCGATGTTCGAACAGAAAGCGAAGTCACGTCCATTAACCCCTTGAACAAAACCGTAAGTGTCCAGAGCAAAGAACGAGGTGTGTATGAAGAAAGTTATGATTATATTATTCTTTCACCCGGAGCTAAACCTACGCGCCCTAACTTACCTGGTATAGATAGCTCAAGAATCTATAAACTTCGTAATATCCCTGATACAGACGCTATTAAGAAGCGTGTCCAAGATGAAATGACGCGGTCTGCTATCGTAATAGGAGGAGGATTTATTGGCGTTGAGATGGCTGAGAACCTCAAAGAAATAGGTCTAGAGGTAACTCTCATCGAAGCAGGCCCACAAATACTTGCCCCTTTTGATGCTGAAATGGCCAACGTTCTAATTAAGGAGCTTGAAGAGCACGATGTTAACCTATTTTTCTCTGAAAGGGTTCAATCATTCCGAGACACCGAGACTCATATCGAGGTCCATCTAGCAAGTGGTAAAGTTCTAACCAGTGATATGGTCATTCTAGCCATCGGAGTAACGCCAGATACGGGATTCTTGCAGGAAAGTGGTCTAGAGCTAGGTCCTCGTGGTCATATCATCGTGAATGATAAGCTTGAAACGAACCTAGAGAATATCTACGCCGTAGGAGATGCCATTGAAGTTGTAGATTATATCAACGGAAATAAGACGGCGATCCCCCTAGCTGGACCTGCGAATAAACAAGGACGAATTGCTGCAGATAATGTATGTGGATTAGGCACAACGTATAAAGGAACTCAGGGAACTTCGATCATTAAAGTATTCGGCATTACAGGTGCAGCAACCGGTAATAATGAGAAAACGTTACAACGATTAGGCATTCCATATCAAGTTATATATGTGCATCCAAGCTCCCATGCCTCTTATTATCCAGGAGCGAGTCCACTTGCCATCAAACTTCTGTTTAATGATGAAGGTACAATATTGGGAGCACAAGCAACCGGTTATAAGGGTGTGGATAAAAGAATCGATGATATCGCAACCGTGATCCACTTCCGAGGAACGGTTACAGACCTAACTGAGCTAGAACTATCATATGCTCCACCCTATTCATCAGCTAAAGATCCTGTGAACATGGCTGGCTATACGGCCGAGAATGTATTAAAAGAAGCCACTCAAGTCGTCGTACCCAGAGATTTGGAGACACGTGATCAAGAACATACAATCCTTGTAGATGTTCGAAGTCAAATTGAGCATGATAATGGACATATTCCAGATTCAATTCTGATTCCCGTAGATGAACTACGTGAAAGAATGCATGAGCTAGATCATAACAAAGAAATTTGGGTCTACTGTCAAGTCGGATTGCGGGGATATACAGCTTCTCGAATCTTAGCACAAAAAGGTTTCAAGGTTCGTAACCTTACCGGTGGCTATAAAACTTATCAAATGGCGAACTATACACCTACTCTACCAAAAGAGGGCAAACCATGGGTTACATTGGGTACGTCCAGTACGTCTACGTCCAGTACATCGGTAACATCCGTTACCATTGAACCTAAACAGGAGATTGCAGCAGCTAAAGAATCGACTATTCAAGCAAATGTCGAGCTTGATGCCTGTGGACTAAGTTGCCCCGGCCCCCTTATTCAACTCAAAAATAAAATGGAACAGCTTACTGAGGGTGACATTCTCCGGGTGACCGCTTCAGATCCAGGCTTCTATGAAGATGTCCAAGCTTGGGCGCAGATGACTTCCAACCGTATATTGGAAGTTAATAAAACTACAAATGGTATGATTGAAGCTTATCTATCTAAGGGATCGACCGTACTCCCAGCTTCTGCTGTGCAAACACCCGTAACTCCTGAGGGAGCCTCTATGGTCGTATTCAGCGGTGACTTAGATAAAGCGATTGCTGCCTTCATTATTGCTAATGGCGCAGCTGCTAGTGGTAAGAACGTAACTCTATTCTTTACTTTCTGGGGACTGAACATCATTCGTAAATCCAGTAAAGTCGCCGTTAACAAAACGTTCATTGGAAAAATGTTCGGTGCCATGATGCCCCGTGGAAGTCATAAATTAACGTTGTCCAAGATGAACATGATGGGCATGGGTTCCAAAATGATCCGCGGTGTGATGCGTAAGAATAACGTGTCCTCTCTTGAAGAATTGATAGAGACCGCTATCGCACAAGGTGTAGAAATCGTTGCTTGCCAAATGTCTATGGACCTTATGGGAATAACACGAGAAGAACTCATTGATCATGTAAAAATTGGTGGAGTGGGTTACTACTTGGGTAAAGCAGATCAATCAGGGATTAATCTCTTCATTTAAAATTTTTCATGAGAGAAAGTCACTGTTCTAAGCGGCCGCTTCGCGAACGGAACGTTTCTGCAATCGCAGTGGTCTCCAAATTAGCGGATTGAAATCGCTCGGCGGTTGTAATTCAGAGGCAACTTATTCTTTCGAAGTAGCTTTCCTGTGGAAAGCTTTTAGGCGATCGCTACACTTTTACGAAATCGTTCCGTCCTCTCCAAAAATTGAGCCTTAGAATCGCTTCTAAGGCTCGTTTTTGTAAGGGGTCCTATTTGTAATAGAACACCGTTGCATCAAGTTCCCATCAGATGATCCTCCTACCCTAACAAGAGGTTTTACCTATGTACATTTACAGTAAGTAACGTACGCTTTCCTATGCCCTATGATAACTTCTCAATTTCTTGTGTAATGTCATAAGCACCGCCGCCAATATTAGAGGTGATCACTAATGAACGCCCTGTTGCTGGATAAACCGATGAATTGAAATTAATGCCGGGATCATATCCCATCACATGATATTTATAAATATCATCGCCCTCTTTCGTTATCCATACGCCATAACCATAATACTCTGAATCATCTTCTTGGATATGAGGTGTCAATAGAACCTTAGTTAGCTCTGGACTAATGAGTTGATAAGCGAATAGTCCTTCCCACAATTTCATCATATCCGGTGCCGTGACATAAGCCCCTCCATCCGCTCCACCTTTGACAGGAATAGAATAAGCATTTGTTCTCCAACTTCCGTCCTCTCCATCGAGATAACCGATCGCCGTATTACTCGGAAGATGATCTAGTGAAAAGTACCCTGAATGTTCCATTTCAAGTGGTTTAAAGATATGATTCTCCGTATATTCCGAGAAGGATTGACCTGTAATCTGCTCAATAATTAAACCGAGAACGATAAATCCAGCGTTATTGTAGTGAAATCTCTCTCCAGGCTCAAACATCATCGCTTGGTCAGCGAACATCGGCAAGAAATCCTTTAAATGTCGCAACGAATACATCGGCTTTACTTTCCACAAATCTTCGAAATCATCCATGATTTCCTCATCGAAATAATCTGGAATACCTGAGCTATGCGTTAACAGATGATGGATGGTGATGTCACTGTTGAAATTAGGGAAATCCACATCTAAACATTCACTAAGTTTAGCCTGAAACGATAAGACTCCCTTATCTACTAACTGACAGATGCCAATAGCCGTAAATAGCTTACAACCTGATGCGATACCGAATCGTGTATTCATATCATTCAGAACGTGATCAGCACGGTTAGAATACCCAAAAGCTGCTTCCGTTGTCGCCCCGCTCTTCTCTTTCATCAGGACTACACCCGAGAAATCATTCTTCTTAGCCACTGAATCCACTCTATCTTTCAACATGAAATAACGCCTCCACGATGTTCATATTCCCGTTCCATTTCCTTCTCGAATGCGATTCAACAATATCTGAGAACTCTCCTATGAAATACATCATCTGCCTTCTTTGTGCCTCAACTCATCTTCAGCATCCCATTCAGCATAGAATTGCTCTACAAATTCTACCATATACTGATGTCTTTGCCTTGCTATCCATTGACCGTACTCTGTATTCATTAAGTCTTTCAACTTAAATAATTTCTCATAAAAATGATGAATTCCAGTGCCCTCACTACTCCTATATTCCGCTTCTGACAGAGTATCTCTGGGTGCACTTTCAGGATTATGCATGAGTCGTCCCTTCGATCCTCCGTAAGCAAATGTACGTGCAATACCAATTGCACCCAAAGCATCCAATCGATCTGCATCTTGTACAATTTGTCCTTCGATTGTATTCATGGAAGGATTATGACCGCCATTGTAAGACATTGTGGAAATAATGTGTAGGACTTGCTCCCTGATCTGAATATCCGCTACATTTGAATTAAGCCAAACTGTTACTTTGTTCATTCCTGCTTCCTTCGATATATTCAACTTCTCATCAGCTACATCATGCAATAATGAGGCAAGTTCACATATGAATTCATTACCGCTCTCCTTCTTGGCTATTCTCAACGCCATCTGTCTTACGCGATGTATATGCCACCAATCATGACCACTTCGGTCATCTTGTAGTTCTTCTTTAACAAACCTTTCCGCACGTTCAATAATATCTAATTGTGAGTTCATGAATGGTTTAAACCTCCAGTACAATTATAAATGTTCAATTTTAATGTTGTTTTGACCCCAAAAGAAAAACGCCCTTTGAAAAGGCGATTAATTTGACTATCGTTTCTCGTTAGTTTAGCGATTATTACTCGTGGAAATCGTTAATTTGTTCCAGATACTAGCTTCATGATATATGTGAAATGACCTGAGTCAAACCCATTTCACTCATTGAATTTATTCTCAAGTGAAATTTTTCAAAGTTGATTTCCTTTGTCACTTCATTTGGCACAATCACACATTTTAAGCCCGCTGCTATTGCAGCTCTTGCCCCATTTGCTGAATCTTCGAACGCTACGGCTTCGTCTGCGTTAATATTCAAGGCTTCGAGTGTTTTTATGTACAAAGTCGGGTCTGGTTTGACTTTTTCGACTTCGTCACCCGTCTTGATTACTTCGAAGTAATCAAGTATCTGAAGTTGTTTTAAAAATCCTTCAACCCATTCCCTTGAAGAACTTGAAGCCAATCCTATTTTAAGCCCTAGATTTTTGGCTTCAATCAGATATTCCCTCACACCTTCTCTGATGTCCAGTAGCTCCATTTTCGCTTTGTGGTTTTCTTTGGTTAAATTCATAATTATTTCGATGCTTTCTACACCTAACTTTTCTTCAATAAATGCATATAACGCTGCATCATCCGTGCCAATGCATTTAACGAATACCTCCAAAGGAAAATCCACATTGTAGCCCTGAAGCACTTCTTTGAAAGCAAGATACCAAACCGTTTCCGTATCAATAATTAAACCGTCAAAATCAAAAACTATTGCCTTAATCAATTTTTTTCCCCCTAGACATGTTTCTTAAACTGCCCGTCAGTTCAGCAAGAAGAAGCCGTTCGTCGAAGTTTATTGTTTGTCTCATTTACAGTAAACAGGCACGAGGCGACCAGCATGTTTTTCTTATTCGACGTTGTGTTCTCGTATTCCTTGCTGTCTAGATAACGGAACCAGGCTAAATCATGTTGCAGATACTTCGTTAACATAGCCTTTTTATTAAAGGAACAGCACTCTTATTTCCAATCAATCATAATATCATCTTCACCCTACAGAACGCTTCTTCGCAGTTATTTTTTTCGTGCTACGATAAGTAAATGCTCTGTAGCATCTCTGTATTGGGGTAATTCACATGTTTCACTCGCTACCTTCACTAAGTTGTCATACACCCGTCTGTCATCACGATATAATCTACAAACTTCTCGCCTCATACCGGCTAAGAAACCTTCAACTCCAGCATATGATATAATGTCGAATCCATTGTTCTTTATTTCTTCAAGTGCGCTGATAGGTGTTGAGAAATAACACTCTGTAAATCCACGATTCTCATCCAGTTTCTGTGTTTCTAAATATTCATAAACATTACGAATATCCTTATATGTATCACTGAACTCGGTCACCCCTGCTTTTAATGCCCCCCAAGTATTGATGAATGTAAATATCGCGATACCTTGTTTCTTAACAATGCTAGCTGTATTCCTAATGACATTTGCTCGGTCTTGTTCATCATGTAAATGGTATAACGGCCCCATGACTAGCGCTGCATCATACGTTGCTGCATTAAGAACATCCAAATGAATAGCATCTTCACATATATAAGCCTCCGCCTTAAGTCCTAGCTCATTTATTTTATTTGAAGCTAAATCAAGCTCTTGCTGCGAAATCTCAAATAAGCTAACTTGATATCCACGCTTCAGTAGTTCAATAGAATATTTCCCTGGTCCTGAACCAATATCGCATATGTGCCCTGTGCTTGGTAAGTACTTGTGAAATAGATGCAATGTGCTCATATACTCAATCATGCTATAGGGATCATTCAACCGCTCCCATTCCCCTTCAGCGTGATTATCATAATAGTCTCTGACAATTTGACTCATCTTCCCATCTCCTATTCATCACTAATTTCAGATACGTAGTCACAATAAAAAAGCAGCACAACCCGGATAAAATCGGATCGACTGCTTGTAATATTCTATGCGACTACTCTCTAATGTTATTACTAGTTCCTCGATCATGTGAAATTTGAATTTCCAATATCTAGTTCATTGTAATTCCCTAGATCCTCTCACACTATGAGTTATATCATTATAATGATGGAACGCTTAGTCTTGAAGGCGTAGATCCTTTTCTCTTCATACACCCTTTACCAGAACAAGTAGTAAAAATCCCCATAATATCGAGTTGATAATCTGTGATAGTGAATCCTAACTCACGCTCAATTCTTTTCTCTAATGGCTCCACCCAGTCTGCCTTCACTTCTTTCTTTCTTCCACATGCAGTACAGATCAATTGTTCATGACTAGACGATTCATTCTGAATCATGCTCACCTTGTAACGGGCTAATCCCTCATCACTATTCATTTTGTGTATAATATTCATTTCACAGAAAAGCTCTAATGTCCTATATACGGTCGCGAACCCCAGCGAATGTAACTGCCTTTTAACAATCATAAAAATATCTTCAGCACTTATTGGATGATCTGAATGATCCAGCAGAACACGAATGATCGCCGCTCGTTGTGGTGTTAGCTTATAGCCCTTATCGAACATTTTTCGCTTAATTTTATGAATTTTCTCCGACATCATCGTTATCGTCCCCCTAGAATGTAACTATACACTTATTTTGGGGTTATATTCTACAAAAGAGCGATATATATTTCGATAGGTCAATAGATTACTGATAATACTATTTTTACTCATCTACACCGTTCGCTTTTTCATATTCCTCGTTACCTAGCTTAAGTTTATGTGTAAGGATACTTAGTTCCTTGGAGAAAGTACCCCACAATAAGATCAAAAATCCTGCTAGTCCCACAATGATCCCTAAGATCATAGGAAATCTGCCGCCTGTCTCTAGCAATGCCGTTCCGTATCTACCTGGTGGGTTGCTCCAACCCGTAATTTCAAACGTATTCATAGCTGCTGGAATATGATAGCCAATATAAAGGATTACACCCGCGATCATCATAAAACCGCCTGCGACAATTTTTTTCACAATACCCCTCCATAAATGATTAGGAATCCAAGTATATATCCATCATTTCCTTTATCCTCTTACTCCTATAGCCTAACTCAGGGCTCAATACCAACTTATCATCGATGCCCTTTACGTATATATGGATCTCGTTACTATCCTCAACCTGAGAATAATGAGAAATATCTTCTTTCGGAATAAATGTTAACCCAATCTTGATCCCCTGCTTACCGACATAAAATTTATCAGTCATAATAGGTAGTAGAGCGATGAGTAACAGAATTCCATATCTAAACCATCCTTCTTCAAGAAAGAAATATACTAAACACAAACCTGTAGCCGTCCAGACAAGAATCTTTTTAAATTTAGCATTGCCTTTAAACAAGACATCCCCGACTTTTTTCTTTGAAATATAGTGACTATACACAATAAATAATGACAGTATAATCGTTACCATGAGTACTAAATAAGGTAATATCAGAATCACTTCCTCTAATTTAGAATTCACTTCCAAGCTCATTTGTAGCGAACACCTAGCTCATTCTATCATTTCTTCTCAAAAATGTATCGATGGAATCCTTAGAATCGGCTTCACTTAACCCCATTCCCGCTGTACGCGCCCATAATACCATGGACATCTCATAATCCGCTATTGTCATTTCTCTAATATCCAACACTTCAAGATCCTCTCACTTTCTGTATGGTGAGAACACCAAAAATAAGGTTAGCCCGTCCAACAGGCTAACCTTATCATACAAGTTTACTTAGTTTGAATCATAGTATTCAGAATAAACGTTTCAACTACTTTCGCCACGCCATCTTCCATATTTGTATCTGTTACATGGTTGGCAATTTCTTTAATGTCATCAGGCGCATTTCCCATGGCTACACCAAGTCCAGCAAATTTAATCATGGCAAGGTCATTGTAGCTATCTCCCATAGCAATGACCTCTTCCTGCTTAATATCTAGTTTCTGAATAAGTTGATGTAAGCTTGTCCCTTTATCTACACCAGCTTCTGTGAACTCTAAGAAATATGGCTTGGAACGTACTACATTTAATTCACCTTGGAGTTGGTGTTGCAGTTTCTTTTCCAAATCCACCAATTTATCAGGTGCTGCTACCATTAATACCTTTACAACAGGTTCTTGGATCTTTTCGACGAAATCTTCTGCTTCTATAATAGGCATTCCCGTAATTTCACCTTCGATATCGGTATACTCGTTATTCGCTGGTGTTACGATCTCGTCCCCGACATACGTGTGAATCCATACTTCTTCTTGTCTACTTATATGGTACAGCTCATGTACTGTTGCGGGTGTTAATGTGCTGCTGAATAATATATCGTTCGTTGCACAATTTATAATTTTGGCCCCGTTAAAAGATAGAATAAAGCTTCCGTATTTCTCCAGCTCTAATTCCTTAGCAATATGCGTCATTGCAAATGTAGGACGACCTGATGCAAGGACAACTTTAACCCCTGCCTCTTGTGCGTCCATTAATGCTTGCTTGGTACGTGGTGAGATTGTAAGATCATCACTCAGCAACGTATCATCCAAATCAAGTACGATCATTTTATAGCTCATCATTATACATCCTTTCTAATAAATCTAGTATGAGTGCAATTCGCTAAGGATAAATGACTCCATCTTCATGATATCACTAAATCGCTCAAAAAAGGAAAAAGACATCCTGACAGCGAAGGAGTTGAACATTGGCAATCCCTATTCATCTAGTATAGAAATAGAGTGGTATAGCGATTACAATCAAGCAGAATAATACGAATATAGTGATCTTCCAAGGGCTACGTGGAGCTTCACCCGATACTAACCCGGTCTGCCCATTCACCATATAGCGGAAATTTTTGCCACGGTAAATATAGTTTGCGTTCCATATTGGAACCAGTAAGTGTTTGTATGTACGGTTGTAATAATTTGTTTCGACTGTAAGTCCTCTAACTTCATCTCCACCAATGACACCTTTGATGCTTCCATAAATTGAATTGTCTATTTTCTCACTTGCTGTCAGCCATCCATCCTGACGAGTCACCGAATATCTCTCCGCGATGAATCCACTCAAATATTCCGGTTTATATTCTTTCAGCTGATTCAGATCGAACTTGCCAATTTTCTTAAGCAATCCTTTGTCATATCTTCGGGATGCAGGAACAAGAATATCGTCAAAAGTGTCATCATAATGGCCATTTACCCAATGCCACACCGTATACCTAACCCGCTCCGTGTAGGTTTCTGTTTTCCCATCAACGACTCGGGTGCGCGTTTCGTTACGATAGTGATAATCCCCTCTTTCCGCACTATACGATGAAGACGTCATCGAATCGAATGTCCAGTAGGGAATATAGATTCCCTTTAGATGCGATACAAGTTCTCCCTTTTTAAAAGCATTAGGGACAAACCAACGCTTTTTCTTCCAAGACCTAAACGAAGTGAGTGCCTCATCCAAGGACATCCTGAACGAAATAATGGTCTCAGGTCGAATACTGGTTTTATCCACCTGGGCAAGCACCTTTGGCGAACCACAAAAGACACAAGTAGTCGCCGTCTCAAGCTCAGGAATAATACTTTCGCCCCCACACTTTTCGCAGTGGATCGTCTGCTGTTCGAATCCCCAATCGGTCAGATTTATGTCATTATCATCTGTGTCTGACAAATCGAAATCGTGCTCAGTCGGAATTTCCAACGAGTTCTCAATTTCTTGCACATTACCACAATATTGGCATTTCAAGTTCTGTCCTTCTGAATCAAAGAGCATGGGTCCCCCGCAGCCAGTGCAAGGGAATGTTAGTGGCGTCGTTGGCGCTGAATCCTTCATCGTCATCCGTTACACTTCGTGCCACAGCTAGAGCAGAACTTCGCACTTCCCTCCAATGACTCGCCACACTCAGAACAGAATCTCTTCCCAGTACTTGAACGTGTACCTTCGTCATGCTGACGATCTCCACCAACATTCGTCATAGGTTCGGCAGGTCGGTTCACCATCTGGCTCATCATCTGGCCCATCGCCATTCCAGCACCGAGACCTGCACCTGCACCTGCCGCCCCTGACTCGGGGTTATTAGCTGCCTCACGGATCGCCTCTGCGGTCTGATATTTCATATATTGATCCAAGTTCCCTGCGATGTTCATCGATGATTTACGATCTATCATCTGCTCAACTTCCTGCGGTAATGATAGATTCTCAATCATCAACGATGAAAGAATAAGGCCCATTGACTGCATATGTGGCTGCAGACGTTCCAAGGCACTTGCACTTAATTCCTCGTAAGAAGAAGATAAATCCATTACAGGAATTTTAGATTCGCCAATTAGATCGCTAATACTCGTCGTGATAATTGATTTCAAATGACCAGAGATTTGATCAGTTGTGAAATCGCTGTTGGTTCCAAATAGTTCCTTAAGGAACACATCGGATTCCCCTACCCGGATCGAATAGGTTCCAAATCCCCTCAGTCGAACGACGCCAAACTCAGGATCACGCATAATAACCGGGTTAGTCGTTCCCCATTTTAGATTGGTAAAATTCGCCGTACTAACAAAGTACACATCTGCTTTAAAGGGAGAATTAAAGGCATAGGGCCAAGATTTCAAGGCCGTCAGTAGCGGCATGTTCTGCGTACTTAATGTATAAGTCCCGGGTCCGTAGATGTCGGCGATCTTTCCCTCATTGACGAATATCGCTGCTTGCGATTCACGTACAATCAATTTAGCCCCCATCTTGATGGCATTATCGTAAGCAGGAAAGCGATACACCATCGAACCCTTGCTATCCATCCATTCGATAACCTCAATAAATTGACCTTTTAAGAAAGAAAATAGACCCATTATTCAACCTCCATGATGTTAAGTTAATTGGTATAACACTGTTCATCATTCATTATAGTGAAATTGACTTACCGAGCGACTTCCGGTATTTGTATTACGATTCTATGCAATAATAAGTTGCAAAACAAGTAGTATTTGTATTTTCAAGTTAGAAAACATCACAATTCGTCGAAAGTCGGGATTAAACTCTCTATCTTCCTAAATATCAAATCATAATATGATGGAAGGTGAGGCACGAAATCGGTCAGGCTTACTTCTCTACTCTCATGAATTTCCTCACCCGTGGCTTCATCCAAGACGTTTCCCTGTGCGATCACAGACGCTCTATCTCCTGCAATAAGTTGCTTAAACGACTCTAATTGAATGAAAAAGAGCCCCGAAATCTCACTTTTCTGAAACTCATAATCGGTTAGGGCTTGGTTACATCCATACAAAAAGACATGACAAAACTCTCTGTCTATCAGGCTCTCTGATATGATATTTTCCATTTTAAACATGCCACATGGGTGGAGTTCGCTAAATGTAGCTTCAATGCCCAATTCTTCTTGTAATTCACGTAGTCCGTCTCAGGTCCTTCGCCTGTCGTGAGGTGGCCTGCACAAGAAATATCAAGTAGCGAAGGAAATGTATCCTTATCTGGATGGCGTAACTGAAAGAGTAAACTAAATCCTGCAGTAGCAGATGTTCTAACGACCCAGCAATGAAATGTTTGGTGCCACAACCCGAGAGCATGTGCCTGCTGTCTACTCGCTATACCGATCTTTATCATTTGTTCATTATATATATCGAACTCTTCCTGAATCATGGATCTCTCCTACTCTTATATATGTAATTACAGTATTGATTCGTATCCTTATCGTATGTGGTCTATCTTTTCTTATGGTAGTGGTAGCCGGTGCACAGCCCCTTTTGCTTCGATTTAGCTGAACATTTATGACCTCCCTGTTTATCTAATCTACCTGAATGTGCTGATACGGAGGAAGAAGTAGCCACAACGAGCATTAAAGCCATTAATATCACTATTACTTTTTTCATCCAATCCCCTTAATTCTCCCTATGCTTTAGGGTTTTATAGTCTTACAGTCCCATTCTATTACAAAATCCTGATCCAGGGAATAGCCCAGCTTCGAATGATTCGCAGGTGAAACCATATGAGAGAGAGAGTAGTATAAATGATTACAAAAAAACAAGCAGCTCATAATGAGCTGCTTGTTTTACTTATAGCTATGGCTTGTAAAACACTTCATGGCCATGTACCCGAAAACCCCTTCAACTCACTCTACTAAAGTACGCTCTTTGGTCGCATATCAGTCCATTGCGAGTTGATGTGGTTCAGACACTCCTGACGACTGGCTTGTTCATAAACAACGTTCCATCCGGCTGGAATCTGAGCAAAGGCAGGCCACAGTGAATATTGGCCTTCGTCATTCATCAATACTAGGTATGTGCCGTCCGTATTCTCAAAAGGATTGGTCATAGATTATTTCCCTCCTATGCAATTGTGAATCCGAACTTTTCATACCGTTTAATTTAGCTACAAGTACACGCCCAATTTCAGCAAGTGGTTCCGGCTGACACAGATCCTTGTGTCGACAATCAATATCATACTGCTCGACCTGACCGTCGATATAAGGGTTCCAAGTTTCCGGAGCGATCGGAGCGAACCAGTCTGGAATGACAGTCGACCTGAAGAACAGCAAATCCCCATGATATCGCTTCGGAACGTAGCTTCCCAAAATGCGAACTGAATTCACATACGTCTCTTTCAGATTTAGAATGGTTGGCTCCTCTAGGCTAGCTAACGCACTGCCGTCACTACGAAGAATTTCGATCGCGCTGTTCATATCTAATGGTCTATCTCCCATACTATCTGGATCATAACCGCCTAAGGCCAGCAGAGCAATTAATGCCTCCTGCTCATCTGGACCCTCCTTTAGAGGCAAGAAATGACTCGGATAAGCATCTAGCATGACGAGCAGAGAAATCACATCGCCTTCGTTCTGAAGCTGGACAGCTATAGCCTGTGCGACATTCCCCCCGAGTGACCAACCTAGCAAATGGTACGGACCTGTTGGTTGCACCGAGCGAATGTGCTGAATATAATCTGCTGCCATTTCTTCTAGTGTCTTAGGCAACTCCTCTGATTGACCGATACCACGAGCCTGTAATCCATAGATTGGATAATCTGTTCCCAGTGACTTCATCAGCCCCGCATAACACCAACTGAGTCCACCGGCAGGATGCACGCAAAACAAGGGCATATTCTCTCCCTTGGTCCTAAGCGGTAACAAGACATTTAATGCCCCTTGAATCCCTTGGCTGTTCCCCATTTCGAGTCGTTCAACTAGACCCGCAACGTTAGGAGCCTCAAAGAGATTTCCAATACTTAGTTCGACACCAAGCGCTTCACGAATACGGCTCATAAGACGGACTGCTAGAAGGGAATGCCCACCAAGATCAAAGAATCCGTCATCTATACCGACTCGTGACAAACCAAGCACTTCGGCAAATAAATCACATACAATCTCTTCTTGTGGCGTCCTCGGTCCCCGCCCCATAGGCGCTACGTTAAGATCTGGTGCAGGCAACGCCTTACGATTTAGCTTTCCATTCGATGTTAATGGTAAATCAGTAACCACTACGAAAGTGGACGGAACCATGTAATCAGGCAGACTACTAGCAGCATACCTACGGAGTTCTCCCGACTCTAAGCTAACATCCGAGACGGGTACGATATAAGCTACTAGACGCTTATCCCCCGGCTGGTCTTCTCGGACGACCATCGCAACCTGTGTCACGTTAGGATGTCTTGCAAATACAGCCTCTATTTCTCCTAACTCGATCCGAAACCCACGGATTTTAACTTGAAAATCAGCACGTCCGAAGTAATCTAACGTACCGTCCAGCAGCCAGCGGGCAAGATCACCCGTTCGGTACATCCGTGTACCTGACGGACCAAATGGGTCTGCAACGAAACGGTCTGCTGTCAAGTCCGGGCGCCCTAAATAGCCCCGCGCCAACCCAGCACCTGCAACATACATTTCCCCTATTACACCCGGTGGAACCGGCTGTAGAATAGCATCCAACACGTACATCCGAAGATCCGGTATGCCTCGGCCGATAAGACTTTTGGAACTCAGAGTCACGCTCTGCCGATCAAGTGCATTATAGGTGACATGCACCGTCGTCTCTGTAATGCCATACATATTAATCAGCGTTGGAGCATTATCAGGATGTCGATCATACCATTCTTCAAGGCGTCCAAGCTCTAGAGCTTCACCACCGAAAATAACATAACGCAAAGATAATCTCTGTCCAAGTTTCGGATTCTCCCTGTCTGCTTGCATCAATTGATAGAATGCCGACGGCGTCTGGTTCAGAATAGTCACGTCCTCTTGTCCAAGCAAATGCAAGAACTCCGCGGGTGATCGACTGATCTCATGGGGTACTATGATTAGTCGACCGCCATGCAAGAGCGGACCCCATATTTCCCAAACTGAGAAATCGAAAGCATAGGAATGAAACATCGTCCAGACATCATCCGCACAGAAATGGAACCCCTCCTTGGTTGATGCAAACAATCGAACGACATTCTGATGTGGTATGACTACACCTTTCGGTTTACCAGTGGAGCCAGAAGTATAAATGACGTAAGCAGGATGAAGAGGCAACAATGGCTTGATTCGATCAGCAGGACTTGGATTGGTACTCGGATACTGCTCCATTCGATTGACGGTATCTAGCTCATCTAGCACGATAAGCGACATATCTTTAGTCACCGGTAGCTTGAACGCAACCTGTGTATTCGTAATCATGCACATAGGATCAGTGTCGCTGAGCATGAAAGCGACTCTGTCAGCTGGGTAGTCTGGGTCTAGTGGTACATACGCTGCGCCAGCCTTAAGTATGGCCAGTATCCCCACGATCATCTCTACAGATCTTGGCAATGCTAGAGCTACAAGACAATCTACTCCCACACCCTGAGCTATCAGCAGATGTGCAAGACGGTTCGCCCGGCTATTTAATTCCGTGTAACTCAATGAGACACCCTCATACATCACAGCAGTAGCGTTAGAACGACGAGTAACTTGCGCTTCGAATAGTTCAGGAACAGTTGCTTGTGGCACTATATGAGCAACCTCATTCCACTCCTCAAAAATCTTCTGCCGTTCTTCAGGTGCAAGAATCTCTAAACATCCGATCGCTTGATCAGGTTCAGCTACGGCAGCCTCCAATAACCGCAACAGACGATCCGCTAATGCTTCAGCAGTATCCCGTTTAAATATATCGCTACTATATTCAAGTAAACCCTCAATTCCAGCAGGTGAACCATCCGCAGTACGATGCTCACGAAGTTCCAGAGTTAAATCGAACTTCGCAGCGCCTACAGTGTTGATCTCAAGGCTAGTAGTGAGTTCAGGTAGGTCCAATGTCGCTTCAGGCGTGTTCTGGAACGCCAACATCACCTGAAATAAGGGGTGTCTAGACCGGGAGCGGACTGGATTGAGAACCTCAACAAGCCTTTCAAAGGGAACGTCTTGATGTTCATAGGCAGCAAGATTAACCTCACGAACTCTCCCTAGAAGCTCACGGAAACTTGGATCTCCAGACGTGTCGGTACGCAGTACTAACGTATTCACAAATAAACCGACAAGGTCATCCAATGCATCATCGCTACGTCCAGCGATTGGGCTACCTATCGGAATATCGGTACCTGCACCTAGTCTAGTGAGTAGTGCAGTCAGACCAGACTGTAACACCATGAACAGACTGGCATTGCTGTCACGAGCGAGATCTAATAGACGACGGTGTAGATCCGGGTCGATTCGTAAATCAAGGGTATCACCAAGATAGCTTATCGCCGCTGGACGTGGATAGTCGGTAGGCAATTCCAACTGATCTGGAAGGTTCTTCATCGTCTTAGTCCAGAATTTTAGCTGCCTTCCAATCAGACTATCCGAATCACTCTCACTACCTAGCCATTCGTGCTGCCAGAGTGCATAATCGGCATATTGCACCTTCAATGGTGACCATGATGTCTCTTCCCCCTTGCAGCGTGCAGTATAAGCAATGGAAAGATCACGGGTCAATGGGGTCAGTGACCAGCCATCGCCAATGATATGGTGCAACAGTAGTAACAGCACATATTTGTTCGACCCAAGTACAAATAACTGAGCTCGAATGGCAGGTTCAGTTGCGAGGTCGAAACGGTGACGTACAGCGGCAGCTAGCACTTCGGGTAGTTCGTTCTCAGTCATCTTAACAACGATTAGCTCAGGCTCAACATCTGCAACATCCATAATTAGTTGATATGATCTGCCTGATTTCTCTGGAAAAATGGTGCGTAATGTCTCATGCCTATCCACTACATCACGTAGGGCGTCCTGCAATGCCTTCCTATCAAGTTCCCCAGTCAAATATGCCACGAGTGGAATGTTATAGGTCGGGCTTGGTCCCTCTAGACAGTGCAAGAACCACAATCGTTGCTGGGCAAAGGAAAGCGGAACCTCTTCCGGTCGTAAATCAATCGGCATAACAGCCGGTCGGGCATGCTGAGCTTGATCGAGTCGTTTAACCAAACTAGCGACGGTTGGAGCATCAAATAGCGTACCAATGCCCATTTCAACAGCAAGAGCCTCGCGAATTCGGATCATTAGACGGGAAGCCAGCAAAGAATGTCCACCTAAATCGAAGAAACCATCATCAATTCCTACATAAGGTAGACCTAGAACCTCAGAGAACAGATCACATAGAATCTCCTCTTGAGGAGTTCTAGGCCCCCGCCCGCTTACAGTCATAGTAAGATCAGGTGTGGGTAATGCCTTTCGATCTAGTTTACCGTTAGGTGTTAACGGTAACTCAATAATCATCACAAATGCAGACGGTACCATATAGTCAGGAAGACTGCTGGCAACATGTTGGCGGAGTTCAGCCGACTCGGGACTAGCTTCTGTGGATGGAACGACATAAGCCACTAAACGTTGTTCCCCTGGTTGATCCTCACGAACAACAACTACAACCTGTATTATACCCTGATGTTGAGCTAATACAGCTTCAATCTCGCCTAATTCAATCCGAAAACCACGAATCTTGATCTGGTGATCAGCACGACCTGCATAATCTAGAGAACCGTCCGCCAACCACCGAGCTAGATCCCCTGTGCGATACATCCGCGTACCGGGCTGTCCAAACGGATTAGCAACAAAGCGCTCCGCAGTCAAATCGGGTCGCCTCAAATAACCACGAGCCAATCCAGCGCCCGCAATATAAAGATCCCCTAACACTCCGGGTGGAACGGGTTGCAGACTATCATCCAACACATAAATCTGCGTATTCCAAATCGGCCAGCCAATAGGAGATATCCCTGCATGTTCACGTGAAAAACTCACAGCAGTTGACCATATCGTAGTCTCCGTGGGTCCATAGAGATTCGTGACTTGACAACCAAGTTCTTGCAAAGCAAACTTGAGAGCGCTCGGGAGCGCCTCGCCTCCGACGAGCACTTTAAGATTCCGAAGTTGGTCGGGATTATAAGCAACAAGTGCATGCCAAAGTGTAGGTGTAGCCTGCATCAGCGTGGTTCCCGTCTCTTCAATCATCCTCAGTAGGGCTGGTGGATCTTGAATAGACGTCTTCTGAGCGATGACAATACTCGCCCCACTGAGTAGCGGAAGATATATTTCAAGTGCCGATATATCAAATGCAACGGTCGTAACAGCCATCAGTCGATCATTAACATGAAGTTGTAATTGGTCCTGCATGGACAAGAGGAAGTTGGTCAAGCTTTCATTTGAGACGATAACACCTTTTGGTCTGCCTGTTGAGCCAGAAGTGTATATGACGTAAGCAGGATGGAGAGGCAATAGAGGCGTAATTCGGTCAGCATCACTCGGATTGGTATCAGGACAGTGCATTAATTTTTCGATAATCGTGGACTCATCGAGTACAATCCACGGTAATTTTGTCACTTCAGGAAACTTAGAGGCAATCTGTGTATTCGAGATGATACACAAGGGTCCCGCGTCAGTCAGCATATAATCAATTCGTTCAGACGGGTAATCCGGATCCAATGGCAGATAAGCCGCTCCCGTCTTAAGCACAGCCAACAAACCAACGACCATCTCCACAGATCGAGGTAAAGCTATAGCCACAATCTGCTCTGGTCCCACACCTTGAGTAATCAAGAAATGTGCAAGCTGATTCGCCTGAACATTTAACTCCGCATAAGTCAGTTGTTCCCCTTCGAATAACAGAGATGTAGCCTCAGAATTACGAGCAACCTGAACCTCAAATAACGTTGACACACTTTTCTGAGAGACCCCTTGCGCCGTTGTGTTCCATTCCACTAATACCTGATTACTTTCCTCAGGCAAAAGAAGCTTCAACCGTCCTATGGTCTCATGCTGATTCGTCATTGCAACAGTTTCCAAGAGAAGTAGGAATCGCCGCTGATGATGGGCAAGATCTTCCGCCGTGTAAACTGCCGGATTACCATCCAGATCAATACGCAACCCGTTACCATCGAACCTGTCATACACGTTAAAAGACAGGTCATCCACTGGACCCGCTGAGAGGTTGTGTGTCATACCACGATGACCGGCAAAATCCAAACTATAATCAAACGGCATAATATTAATCTGTGGACCAAACAATCTCCGGTTCTCCCCTACTAACTTAAGGTCACGGCGCAATTCTTCGTGTCTGTACCTTTGATGACCTCGTATCTCGCGAATCTCCTGAACGACTTGTCGTACTAGTTCTGCCAAGCTCATATCTGGTCTTACCGAGAGGCGTAATGGTAGCAAGTTCATGACCATACCAGGAATACGAAGGGAGACAGAGCCTAATCGCCCCATCATCGGTAATCCTAGAATAATATCCTGTGACCCTGTCATACGATGTAAGTAAATAGCCGTCACTGCAATCACAATATCAGGCCAAGTTGCTGAGGTATGATGTGCGACCGTACGCAATTGGTGCTGGCTTGACGGTGATAGTTGTGCTGTAAGGCGCAGGAAGCTGCTCGACGTCCTCGGCGCTCGGTCCGCCAGACTTATCGCTTCAGGTTCATCCGCAAAGCGATCCAACCAGAATTGGCGGTCTAGCTCAAATTGTTCTGATGCGCGATAGGTCGAATCTTCAAGCAAGATCGAACGTAAGGAACCAAAGACATCACCTTCAATTGACAGATTATTTACCAGTGCACTGTAGTTCTTGGCCACCCTCTTGGCGATAAGTGAAAATCCATATCCATCCATCACAATATGATGGATACGCTGATACCACAAATAACGATTAGATCCAGCCTTGAACAAAGCTTCGGTAAAGAGTGGGCCTTGTGTAAGATCAACAGAACGGCTCAGATCAGCTTGCATCCATGCCTCAGCCACTTCCCGCGGATTCTGTTCTGCGCTGAGGTCGATCACATGCAGTGGCCAATCATAAGACAAATCAAGGACTTGCCACGGTCCAACTTTATCCTCGCCGAAGCGAACATGCAAGGACTCGCTATCCATAACAGCCTGTCGTAGTGCTGTCTCGAAGCGCACTTGATCAACAGGTCCTTGAATCTCGATGTACTCCCCCGTGTTATAGATCGGGTTATCTGGATCGATCTGTTGGGCAAACCAAATGCCGGACTGTGCACCCGACAAAGACCAGCGAACATCCTCACGATCAAGCATCAATACCTACCTCCCTTCATAATGCAAAATAATCTGTATTCGGCAACACCTGCTGTGAGCGTGTAATCAACAGTCTCCACCACTCGGCCAGCGTCGGACGTTCAGCCAACTCCACGAAGGTCACTTCAACACCACTACGGCGCCATCGTTCGACTAGTCTCATAATCCGAATGGAATCCAGCCCTCTACTGATAATTAAGTCATCGTTATCTGCGATATCAGACGGTGATTCATGAAGCAGCTCAGCGACCTGTTCACGTATAGATTCTAGCGTCATAGACGGGAATTCGGTTTCACTTCCAATCTCCACCTTTGTAACTTGCGCACGCTTCAGCTCATCGAGCAGACGTTGCGTTGTAAGCGTAACTGCACACCGCTCAGCCGCGTAAGTCAGCGCCATCTTATGATGTTCCAATGAGAAATCAGCCAATGCATCTGCAACAAAGAACGGCTCTATATCCATCATGAATGCATCACACGTCGTTAAAAGACATCCTATATGAGCATAAATTCCACTTACGATAAGCTGATCACGACCTTGTTCGGATAGAATTTCCCGAAGATTTGTCTTCTGGAATCCACTATATCTCCACTTGGTAAGGACGATGTCTTGCTCATTTGGCGTGAGTTCCTCCACGATCTTCTTCTGATTAGGACCATCGTTGATTCCCGCTCCCCAGAAATCTTGCAGTAGACCTCGCTCTGCCGGGGTCTGTCCACCTGGTTGTGCGGTGTAGATCACGGGAATACCTAACGCGTTACATTGCATTCTTAGGAGCTTAATATTCGCAAGAAGCTCAACCACTGGCGATTGTCCGTAAGTGAATGCGTCTAGGAAATATTGCTGCATATCATGGATTAGAAGGACAGCACGCTTCGGATCAGGGTTCCACATCACCTTTTGACTCGGCAGGTCTGACTCGGTTGGCATTGAATACGGTATAATCTTTGGAAGAGCCATTTAATCCCTCATTTCAATTGTTGTGAATCTTCTGAGCAATGACTTCGCGTAGCGCTTTTTTATTAACCTTCCCTACCCCGGTCTGTGGGAATGATGCAATGAACTCCACCCGATCCGGGATTTTGTATGCTGCCATCCCACGTTCTCTTAAGAACATTCTGAGCTCAGCTCCTGTAGGTGGGTGTTCCGATTCATGAGTTATAACAAAAGCACAAGTTCGTTCCCCAAGGAATTCATCAGGCATCGAGACCACGGCTACATCATGCACGGCGGTATGTGCAAGGAGGTGATTCTCCACCTCTTCGGCTGCAACTTTGTCTCCACCACGATTGATTTGGTCCTTATCACGTCCCTCTACAATTAAGTAACCGGACGAAGTCATCCTCGCTAGATCACCCGTACGGTAAAATCCATCTGAAGTAAACGCTTTGGCATTATGCTCGTTAGCCTTATAGTAACCACGGATTGTGTAAGGTCCACGAGTCAACAAATGTCCTACGTGACCCTGTTCAACATCCTGATCCTCCTCATCTACGATACGTATCTCATCGTGTGGTGACATCGGTCTTCCTTGAGTATTGATAATAACCTCCTCTGAGTCATCCAATCGAGTATAGTTAACCAGTCCTTCAGCCATCCCATAGACCTGTTGCAAAGTACAACCCAGCGTTGACTTCACCCGACGTGCAACTTCTGCACTAAACTTAGCTCCACCGACTTGCAGTACTTGTAGACTGGATAAATCGTATCGACGCGATGTTGCTGCCTCAAGCCAGGCTAGAGCAAGAGGTGGAACTAACGCTGTGATCGTGACGCGCTCCTGTGCGATAAGTGGAAACGCATCGTCTGGGCTTGGTCTAGGTGCAAGAACAACTTTACCCCCTGCATACAACGTACCAAGTACACCTGGTGAACTTAGTGGATAATTATGTGCAATGGGAAGGGCTGCGAGATATACACTATCCGAATTAAGATGGCAAATATCGGCACTGACTTGCAGACTGTACATGTAATCGTCATGAGTACGAGGAATTAGCTTAGGTAACCCTGTACTTCCCCCAGATAATTGAAGAAACGCAACATCACTAGAACGAATATCCAGCTGATTCATAGGTTCTGCATGTAGATCAGCTAATGCCACGAACTCCTTCGGATCGCCTACAACGATAATATGTTGCACCGTTGAAGCCTTGTCCTGCACCTGCCTTGCTAGTTCCCGATAGTCAAATCCCACGTATTGGTCAGGAATAATGTAAGCAACCGCTTCAGTAAATTCACAGAAATAGGCGATCTCACTGCTTCGATGCAATGGCAGAGCAAAGACGGGTAAGGCTCCCACTCGAAATAATGCGAAGACAACTTCAAAAAACTCCATAATATTAGGCAGTTGAACGATCACACGATCCATTGGCTTAATTCCAAGCGATCGGAACCCAGCAGCTAGTTGATCTGCTCTTGTATTAAGCTCTCTGTAGCTCCAGCTATTCTCACCTCCACTACTAATCGCCGTGCGATCTCCAAGTCTAGTCGCACGATCTCGCAACATTTCTCCGAAAGTTTCACCTCTCCAACAGCCAGCCTGGCGATACCGATCTGCAAATTCTTCAGGCCATGTGGGGCATTCTAGCAACATAAATTATCCCTCCTGATCTTATCGGGGCTGATCGTCATTTTAGCCCCATGCCCATTAACATGGTACGGAACTTAGCCGTTGTCTCAGAGAGTTCTCCCTCTGGGCTTGATCCAACGACGACTCCGGCTCCAGCAAACAGACGTAGGGAGTAATCATCCACCTCAGCACAACGGATCGTAACAATCCACTCCCCATCTCCGTTCGAATCGCACCACCCGACCATGCCCGCATAGAAACCTCGATCGAACGGTTCGATCTCTCGGATGACCTCCCTAGCCATTTCAGTCGGAGACCCGCAGACAGCGGGTGTCGGGTGTAATGCGACCGCCAACGTAAGCGCAGATGTTGAGGGATCAGCAAGTTCGCCACTGATCTCCGTTGAGAGGTGCCACATGGTAGCTGTCTGTACCAACGAGGGTTTGGATGGAACATCCAATGCTTTGCAATACGGACGCAGTGCCGCAGCAACAGCATCGACAACCAATGCATGCTCATACAGATCTTTGTCAGATGAGAGCAGTGCCGCCGCCCTTTGCTGATCCTCCGCAGGATCCTCACTCCTAGCCGTGGATCCTGCCAATGGATTAGCCCGTACTTGCAGTCCCGATCTCGAGACGAGTAATTCGGGACTAGCTCCTATCAGCGTTCGCCGCCGTGAGCTTGGTGGAGTAACTCCTAATTGCATCTCCTCCACTTCTCGGATGGGTAAATCCACGGCAATGGTGTAGCCATGACCATGAGTATTGTTCCGAGCTAGATTATAAAGTAACTTGCGGGTATCGATTATTGTTGACGAGGTTAACTGCAATGTTCTCGACAGGACAACTTTACAAAGATCACTACTCTCCATATGCTTTAATCCTTGTTCTACACCTCGTACATACTCCGCTGGCTCTGGAATTGCACAGATCTCATACTCAGACGTTAATGTTTGTTCCTTCTGATTCATTGATTCGAAGTGTAATCCATCCCCCCACTGAATTGTCATGGGTACGATCAGGTGCGCAGGCTTCGTATGATCAAAAGGCACCGCACCTACGACGACGGATACGTTATGTTGGGACTGTTTCACATGAGTTAGAAACGCCGTCACACGCTCGGGCAAACTTCCTAACTCCTCGGTTCCCTCATGGGTAGGCATCTCCGAGAACGTCCCCTGCGCAAGCAGCGTACGTTGTGGTGAAGATAAGAAGAAGGACGAGCCAGGCTGATAGTTATCAAGGAGTTGTGTTGCTTTTGTCACAGGAATAACATCTTGTCTTATCATTTCAATCGCCTCCTTATTAAATGTTCAAATCCCTAAAGTAGCGCCGCCATCGACGCACAGGTCATGCATCGTAATATGTCTTGCCTGGTTCGAGACTAGAAAGACAACAGCATCGGCAATATCCGTAGGTGTGGCCAGCCTTTTGAGCGGGATGCCTAGCCGATACGCTTCGGGTGATCCAGCGATGACAGCTTGCCCACCATTCTCATCAGACCAGAGCGACCACTGCATGGGAGTTTCTGTTGATCCAGGTGATACGACGTTGCAGCGAATGTTGTGCCCAGCATTCTCAAGACCCAGACATTTAGTAAACATGGTCGCCGCCGCTTTAGAGGCAACGTAAGCAGACATATGCATGCGTGGAACACCTGCGGCATTCGACCCCACCGTCACGATTGAACCCGAACTCCGTGGTACCATACGCCTAATTACAGCACGGGATACGTAGAAAATCCCAGTCGAATTAACCGCGAAAGTTGTATCCCAGTCTTCATCTGTAAGTAATTCAATCGAACCCGTCCGCAGTATTCCCGCAACGTTCACCAACATATGAATCGGTCCGATTTCCTGTTCAATCTGATTTACCATTTCATCAACGGCTACGCTGTCACTCACATCTGTTGGGAAGGCCGATACATTTCGTCCTTCCGCACGAAGTTCTGTCACAAGTCTCTCAAGACTTTCGGCATTGCAATCGACAGCCGCAACGAGAGCCCCCTGTGCAAGTAAGGCTCGTACCACCGCTTCTCCAACGCCCTGAGCGGCACCAGTCACTAGAGCCGTTTTTCCCCTGATTCCCATAATGTCCATTAAATCAGATTCCTCTCTTCCGTAAGAGTGATAAACAAATAATCGTTAATAATAATGATAATCATTATCAATAAAAGAGTTAGAACATATATCAATTTACACCTATTGGCGCCTAACACAGTTAGGACGCCAACGATGCCTCAATGTATACGATATATTAAGAACTATTACACTTTTATATTTTTGATCCATAAAAATCTTTAAGTTTTCTCAGAAGAAACGAGAGCAGAACGTGATGCAAATCTCAAAGCACGACTAATCAACGCTGGTAAAACCGATCCATGACCTTCGTCCTCAAACCCTTTAAACTCCACGTGCACGCCTTGTTTAGCTAGCTTTGCTAAACGTTCTGAAAGGTCCTTCGCGTTTTCATATATCCGACTTTTGTGATATTTCTCCAATTCCCCCATCCCTATCAGAATTCTGATGTTGACAGGCTCCTCTTCCAAACGAGCCGTGAATAGTTGCTCCTCTTCATGCATGAAACGCTTGTTCCAATGAATAGATGGGCTGCCTGCAACATAAGTCTGGAATGCTTCTGGCTTCGTAAATAGTACATGTAATACGAAAAGGCCACCAAGTGAATGGCCGAATATCGTTTGCCTATTGCGGTCAACCGTAAATTTCCGTTCAATTTCAGGCTTAAGATCCTCTTGAATAAATGTCAAGAAATCTTCTGCCCCCCCTTGTTTCGGCCAAGCTCTGCCATCCGGACTTGTAGGTAACTCTGTAAGAGATGCAGGCAATGTAAAATCATAGTGACGTGCGGGAGAAAACGGCTCTTCTGTCAGGTAACCAATACCTACGATAATGGCTGGCACAACTCCCGTCTTCTCAGTCCTACGTGCCTGCACGCGTATCGCTTCCACCATCGTTCCGAATATCGCATTAGCATCCAATAAATAAATCACCGGATAACCCAAGGGGGGCGTTTCTCCACTAGGTATGGCTACAAAGATTCGATATTCTCGATTTCCAGTACGGTCGTGCATGATACGTTGTTCTGTTCTTGGTATTGTGACTTTATCGTCTGTACTATCCTTGATGGTGACTTGTGCTTGTTCAATTTCTTTGTGATCCACTCGTAGTTAATTCCTTTCATTTAATGATAATAGTTATCATTTATGATTATAAATCACGTTCACTTTTCTCACCATGGATGATATCCAGTTCTATTATTGGACAATATCCATAAATTACCTACTATTCTTTCAAAAGGAATTTACCCGTTATTCCATTCATTGGTTCCGCACTTTATTCCTATAAAGTAAAAATATAAAGTAAGGTACCCCAATAATGGCCACGACAATACCAACAGGTAATTCAGCAGGGGCAAAGAGTATTTTCCCAATATGATCTGATACCATAACTAGTAGTGCTCCAACCACTCCGCATACCGGAATAATTCGCTTATGTGTTCTTCCAACAAGACGCCTCGCGATGTGTGGTGCCATCAGTCCGATAAAACCAATTCCACCCGATACGGACACGCATGCGCTAATGATACCTATACTACTTAATAGGAGTACCGCTTTTTCCTTTTCTGTAGACACACCGATACTTCTAACACTATCTTCATCCATTTGGAATAAATCTAGAATATAGGACCGTCTGACGATCACCGGTATTAGCAACACAAGCCATGGTAGAATAGATATGATATGTCTCCAATTAGCATTATAAATACTGCCGGAAGTCCACACTGCCGCCATCTCGAAATCTGAAGCATTCATTTTTAAAGTCAAAAAAAGCGAGACTGCACCTAGACCTGTCCCTATCGCAATGCCCGTCAACAGAAGTCGCTGAGAATCCAACCTTCCATTCTTCCAAGAGAACAGATAAATAAATAGCGCAGCCATTAGTCCGCCTACCAATCCAAACAGAGGCATCGCCAAAATAGACCCCCATCCAGTTCCTTTTATTTGACCCTGATAGAAGAACAGAAATATAACCATTGCCGTACCCGCTCCGGCATTAATCCCTAGAATTCCAGGATCAGCTAACCCATTTCTTGTGATACCTTGAATCACAGCCCCCGCGATGCCTAACCCCATACCGACAAGTCCAGCAATTAGAATCCTTGGTAATCGAAAGTCAAAGATAACCAAATCGTGGTCTGGATTCGGATCTATTCTCAATAAGGTACGCACTACATCTTGGACCGTAATATCGAATACACCGTTCGTCAGACTCACATACATCGTAACCAGTATCATTCCGATACCAATAGCTAATACCATCAAATAGCGTTTCTTCGAAACCTCATTCAAATTTTCCTCCTCCCCTCGTTCTTGTTAGATAGAGGAAGAAAGGAACGCCAATGATTGCCGTAACGACTCCAATCGGCATCTCGAACGGATAATTAAGGAATCGGCTGAGTACATCGCAAAGCGCTAGAAAAATACCACCAAGTAAACCTGAGCATGGAATAACCCATTTATAATCAAGTCCTATCAAAAACCGCGCAATATGAGGAACAATCAGTCCGACAAAGCCGATTTTGCCTGCTAGTGCTACAGATATCCCTGTTAGAATGACAACGCTTAATGTAGTAATGAACTTGATCATCATTGTATTTTGTCCCAGGGCCAATGCAATATCTTCACCCAGAGCTAGGATCGATATCGACTTAGAAACCCAGATTGCCAACAGAATGCCGACCACCGCAAACGGGATCGCTAGCTTAATTAGTGTAGGATCCATCTGATGCAAGCGCGCGTTATACCAGAAACTAATGTTTTGCGAAATTTGAAAATAGATCGATAATGCTGCGGAAACACTACTCAAAAAGGTACCCAATATTGTACCTAAAATTGCCATCCCTATCGGTGATAGTCCTCCGGGGAGAAGGAGAGCCAGACCAAAAACAATGATAATGCTAAGTGTCGATCCCACAAATGAGTACAATATCATTTCCATATTGGATGAATTAGGCAAGAATATCATGCCTATCGTAATGGCAAATGCCGAACCATCGGTAACTCCCATAATAGAAGGGGATGCAAGATAATTTCTTGTCATCCCCTGCATGAGTGCTCCCGATATAGCGAGAAAGGCCCCAATCAATAGGGCTCCTACCGCTCTCGGAATTCGAGACTGCATAATGATCTGATGATCCACATTACCCGAATCAAAATGGAACAGCGCATCGCGGATTGTACTCATTTCTATGTTCTTAGCGCCATAAAGGATCGACAGCATCATGGTGAACGCAATGACAACCGGTGAAATCCATATCATCAGGGTCAACGTAGAAATCCTTAATCGCATAAGACTCTACTCACTTCGCCGAAACTAAATTACTATTTTTTACAGCCTCAAGGAAAGATATTTTACTATAAGCCGTACCCCCCTGGGCAATCGGATCAACTAGATTGATATATACGTTGTTGTTCTTTATCGCATTGATACTTTTCCAAATCGGATTATTCTGTAATTCTTCAAAAAACTTAGGCGTATCTATATTTTCTTCTTCCGCAAATTGAATAAAAAGATAATCCGGATTAATCTCCGAGAATTTTTCTAATGAAATCATTTCTTGAGCCTTCGCCTGTAATACTTCCTCCGGAGCCGTTGCACCTAATTCTGCGTAAATGGATGGGTTAAAGAAGACATCCTCAGGAAAAATAGCAATGTTACCTGCCCGGATTCTAATCGCTAGCACCTTTTTGTCTTTGAAAAGGGGTCCTACCTTTGCTTTTACTTCTATGAGTTCATCTTGATATTGTTGTAGTACCTGTTTCGCTTCATCCTGTTTCCCTGTAAGCTCTGCAAGCAAATTCAGATTTGCTTCCCAATCTGTTGAGATATGTGATACGGGAATCGTCGTTCCAACCTTCCTGAAATTCTCCAATGATTCTGCAGGAAACTTGGTGCTGCCCAGTATAATATCAGGTTTAAGCTTTAACATCGTTTCAACATTGGGTTGAATCTTTTCCCCGATTCCTACCACGCCATCGGTAATCTTGGCGAACATTTGGGGGAATTCCCCACCTACTGTCGTCGCTCCAACGGGTTTAACGCCAAGTACGAGTGCATCTTCCATTGCTTCCATAGCCCCTGCAATGATAATCTTGTCTACTTTAGCAGGAACGGTATATTCTTGGCCTAAATACGTGATCGTTCTGTCTTCTGTTGAATCGGTTGTCTGATTCTCTGTGGAATTGTTGCTAACGACTTTCTCGCTATTTGAACTTGGAGCCACTGCACCATTAATCGGCTGGGCATCCTTGTTATCCCCGCAAGCTACTAACACCAACATCATTATCGAAACTACTACCATTGCTAACGCATTCTTACTCATTGTCTATAAATCCCCTCTCACTACTGATAATTATTCTCAATTGAATTATAGACTACGTCATCTCCAACGAACATGGACAATTTCCAGAATCATCATGGACGATCTCCATCTAATCTAACAGCTTCAATAGATCATCCAAGATACGTTCACAGGCATAGGCGGAATATTCCCGCCAAGGATCTGAGGAAATCAAATACACATGGTTTTTACGAACTGCCTTCAAATCCTGCCACAATGAAGAGGACTGGAACCACTCCCAATGGCTCAATGATTCTGGCTCCTGACAAATATTTAATAGAATTCGATCTGCATCGAATACTACGAGCTGATCCGCAGTAATCATCTGATTATACATAGCAGGATCGAATCCAGACGGCGGATTGAGTTGTAAATCATCATAGAGTACATCTCTCATCCCGCGAGTAGGGCACAGATAATAACACTTCTTATGAATACTCATAACAAGAATCGTCTCGCCCTTCAATTCCCGGCTCAAGTGTTCCCGGGTAGCATTCACCTTCCGATCATAGCTATATAGCCATGAATCTGCTTCTTGCGTTGCTTCTAGTAATTGTGCGGTCAGTTGCAATTGCTCTCGCCAATTAGTATCCATCCAAGGAATGAAGGAAACTGGTGCGATTTCCTTCAGTTTCTCCTGTTCATGAACATCTAAATTATCTAAACATATGATCATATCCGGTCCAGCATCGGTAATCGATTCTATATTGGTTTCCCAATCCTCGTTAAATCGGTACCCACTAAGGTGTAGTGGGATGTCCCTACGATACATTTTATAGTAGTAAGCTGACCATTTGGGATGAAGTGGTGCCGCATATGGAATCATCTTAAGCGCAAGTAACTGACCGAGAATGGGCGTTGAATAAGCCACAATTTTACGCCTACGCTTCTTCATGTAGGCTTTAGGTGATACGCCAACCTCTTGCTTGAACTTGCGGCTGAAGTAAAATTCGTCATTATAACCAACCTGATGAGCGATATCCTGTAATCGAGCGTCAGATTGCACCATAATCTGCTTCGCACAATTCACTCTCACTTCAGTAACATAGTCTATAGTGCTTTTACCATACGTTTTCTTAAATAAGTCTACATAATATTTAGGGCTAACCTTCGCCATACGAGCCAACTGTTCAATCGTCAAGTTCTCCTTATAATGGCATTCGATGTACGTTTTCGTGCGTTCCAACGCTGTTCGTGAGTCTAACTCAGGTAAGTGTCGAATATTTGTCATGATCCAATAGAGTAACTCCTGAAAAACAAACTGCCCACGAAATCGTTCCAGTGATTGTTCACTGCGACAATAGGTGTACATCAAATCGCATAATATGATCGGCTGAGTCTGAGGATAAATCTTAATCTCCCCCTTCAATGGACATGTATCCATTGGCTCAGCATATCGAAATACCCCGAACTTGATCACATACAGATCCAGCCCATTCCCATCTTCTAAGGATACCCCGATCGTTTGTCCAGGCCGAGCGATATGTATGGTATCTTGTTTCAATTGATACTCTTGAAGATCAACCGTTAACCGGCCCAAGCCGTTCTTTACGATGATCAGAACATGCATATTAATGAGCTGTTGCTCCATTTGAGCGTCACGTAGGTATTCAATACTTCTAATTTTGAATAACAAATCATCTAGAGAAGAAACATCCACATGTTCATCATACAGAGATATTTTTGACAAGATGATCACTCCCTTTCCATTATGACAATGATAATCATTATCGGTTATAATTTTACATGTAAGAATGTTAAAGGTCAACATACCTACCATAATATCCCATACATTTAAGCATGTAAAAGAGAAGTAGCACTCAAAAGCTGAGTTCTACTTCTTCATTTTATAGACTGATCCTACCTGCAGCAAATGTCTTAGAATCCATTCCCATTAGAACTCCTATGGAGGCTACCATCGTAATTGAGAGTGCTACAACTGTGAACTTCTTGCGTACTTTCTCCCATCTCATTTCCAAAACCCTCCTACAAACTCATCATTAAATATAGGCCATACAACTTATTCCATCAAAATTCTATTAAACCATGACAATCTGAAAGTACGCCGAAACTCACCATCATACCTCATAACAAACAGGACAACGATCTCTACGGAGGTCGTTGTCCTGTTCATCTACAATTTGATAACCACTTAACCAGCGATTCTTCTACTTTAAACGAATGGAATCTATATACTGTAGCGCTTCTGAACTCATATACTCGGCTGCTAGGTTAATTCTTTGCGTTTCTAAAAACATCCTGACTAAGGTACTACTTGTATTTAAATGTTCCGTTTGTGGTGTTAAATAAATAGTCTCTGCATGACTAGCTTTGCTATTATATTGTTCTAATTTTAGTTCGTAATCTAAATCTGTTGATCCTCTAATCCCACGAATAATAGCTTCAATCTTCTGATCATTGATGTAATCAGCAATTAATCCTGAACAAGATATAATACTCACGGAACTATTCAAATGAGCTACTGACCGTGCCACAATTTCATGCCTTTGCTCAGATGTGAACATATTATCTTTTGAATTATTATTAGCAATGACAATATCAATGTGATCAAAAAGTCTTGATGCTCTCTCTAATATATTTAAGTGACCTAAAGTAAACGGGTCAAAAGACCCTGGGTATATCGCTCTCATGTGTTTTCCTCCACGATTGATACGATTATTATTCTTTTACGACATTCGATAACCATTAACAAAAACCCTCCTTTCACAGCAAAAAAGACAACAGTTTATTTAAACTGTTGCCCTTATGCCTTCAACACGAGTTCATTTAATTCATCGTTACCATTTCCACTAAAACCCATCAATAATAGACTGAATCTGCTCAATCGTAGGCTCTTCATATAACTTCCCATTAATAAAAATCGTGGGTGTACCTCCAACATCGTGTTTGCGGCCGATTTCGAAATCCCTTTTCACATTAACGATATACTTCTGTTCTTTAAGCTCTTGTTTGAACAATGCCATATCCACTTCCGGGATTTCTGTAGCAACTAAGTTAACGATAAATTCATAAGTTGCCCATTCTGTGGATTCATCCCCTTGCCTAGCCGTCATCAGTGCATGATACTTCCAGAAATATTCCGGGTTCTGCTGATATAACGTCTCTCCTGCCAAAGCCGCAAGATTAGAATCAGGACCTAGAAATGAGAAATCTAAATATACAAATGATGCTTTACCTGTATCAATATATTGTTGCTTGACTAATGGAAAAACAGTCTCTGTCCAGAGCTTACAATACGGACACTTATAATCTGCAAATTCAACAATTTGAACGGGTGCATTCTTATCTCCTAGCATTGGCTGGTTGTCCACATCGAAGTCTTCCGGTATTTGATCTACTTGAACTTGATTAAGATCGGGATAGAGCATCATATCCACAACTTCTGTCTTATTGGCTGTATTATACACTACAGTAGTAATGATTGCGGCCGCCGCAATAACTACAATAGCTAATACCCAGAGTAGACGCTTATTCTTACTTTTCATCTTATATACTCCCCCCTACTAACTTCAGATCGTTGTCTCTCTGACGATTGTATAGGGTTTAATTAAACGATGACTACGAATTATGTCTCACATCACTCAACTTATATGACAAATTATTGAATTTTACTAGATTCTATTAAAAAATCAGATATATTAAGGGCTCAAAACCAAAATCAGCGGTAGACAATAAAATGTAGTGGAAACAGCGTTCCGTTTTGGAGGATGTTACCCTCACTGTTAAAGGAGGATTTCTTGAACTGGATTGAATAAGGTAGAAATCTTCCTTTAAAGGTGAACGCTCCGCTTGTCCACATTCCTCCAAAACTCCTCTGAGGTCTTCTCTCTGTCAACCACTAATTTTTAGATTGAGCCATATTAAGTATGGTTTTACGTCCATTTTTCTAAAATAGACTTTTGATTTACATCTGCTTTTCCTGCTTTTCCTGCTTTTCCTGCTTTTCCTGCTTTTCCTGCTTTATCTGTTTTATCTGCTTCTTCTGGCTTCACAGCAAATAATGTAAGCAGTCCACCTATCGCCCCAACTCCAGCCATAACACCGAATAAGACCCAATGATTCGCGTTCACTAATAGCGCGACAATAGGGGGGCCTAACGAGACCCCAATAAATCTCATGCTACTGTATAAGGAGGTTATTGTCCCACGCTGTTCTTTCTCTATACCAACCGTAATAAGTGCATCCATACAAGGAAGTGCAAGGCCTATTCCCGCTCCAGATAGAGAGAAGAATGAAATCACAAAAACGATCTGGCTACTAAAGCCGATAATAATGAGACACACGCATAAAAGCACCATGCCTGCAAAACCGATCCATTTCATTCTTGTCTTGTTTTCACCAATAATTTTTCCACTGAGATAAGAGCACAAACACAACAAAACCAACGGAATGGCAAGCACAAGTCCTTTGACGATGCCATCCAGATGATATTGTGATTCTAACGTGTCGGATAAATAAAAAAGCACACCAAATAAAATAAACATACAAATCCCACCGATAGCAAAGATAGCATAAATCCAGCGCCCTTTCTCCTTCAATATATCTTTCGTATTGACCAAAAAGGAGGCCAAGGACGTATCATTATTACTTTTGTTAGGTGATTCCACTAGGAAAATCACTAATAATAGAGAAATAACACACAGAATAGGAATAGTGATGAAGGGGAGATACCATAGAACCGTTCCAAGTGCCGCTCCAAGTACAGGGCTAATCACCTTCCCAAAGGTATTCGAGGTCTCAATGATTCCGAGCCCTTTGCTAACTTCTTTTTCTTCATTGAACATATCTCCCACCAAAGGTATGACAATAGGAAAGGCGCCTGAAGCGCCAACTCCCTGCAATAATCTACCCACTAAAATAATCCAGTAGGCCACCATACCATCAGTAAGCCAAGCAGCAACGGCAGAAACTGCTCCACCTGCTGCAGCAATAATAAGGCTTGGAATAATGACCTTTTTACGGCCGAATCGATCGGAAAGATAGCCTGCAATAGGGATCAGTAGAATGGCTACTATGCCATATACTGTAATCAGCATACTTACTTTAAAAGAACTAATATGTAATTTACGAGAAATTAAAGGTAAGATTGGAATCAGCATGGAGTTACCCAATGTCATAATGAGTGGGATCGAGGCAAGAGCAAGCAGATCCCATTTCTTATTCTTCATTACTAAACCACCTTTGAGTTTCTTTCAACCTATTATGGGATATTTGAAGGTTTAGTATGCATTACTTTCGTGGATATATGGGTAAAGCTTTAGGAACCCTTATCATTAGAAAAAAACCGAGCCCCTCCGACATGCATAGAATGAGAACGCTCTAAAAGAGGTTTCATTCCATGTAAATGTCATCGTGACTCGGTTCAAAATTATCATACACCCCTGTTCATGTTACAAATTGCATCCATGAATGAGGTTTCTTCTTGACTTGATTATGCCAAGCTAATCTTCAATGAAGCCGCACCTGCTACTGGTGTAATCACTACACCATCTGCACTTGCTCCTACTTGTCCACCTTCAACAGAACCTACTTCATGAATACCACGAAGTACAACGGACCAAGCTTTACCCACGCCGCTTGTTGTTACCTCGATAACAGAACCAGAACGTGTAGCTGCAACTTCAAGTTCTTTCTCCGCCTGTAAGTTAACGACCTCAGCTTGCGCTGTAGCACCATCAGCCAATTGGAACAGGTGAAGGCTAACGCCATCAGCAAAGTCATAATCTGTTTTGTTATCTTGTTGACCTACTGCAAGGATTGTGTTTGATCTAACCATCATCGGCAATGTCATGAAGTCATGGTTCTCACTGTACCAACGTCCACCTTCAAGAACAGATCCTGTTAGATAGTTCGTCCAAGTACCTTCAGGAAGGTAATACTTCACATCGCCTTCTTTATTGAAGATTGGAGCAACCAAGATGGAATCACCGAACATATATTGTGTATCCAATGGCGCACAAGTTGGATCTTCTGGATATTCAAGCATCATTGCTCTCATCATGGGTAGACCCTTCACAGTCGATTCAACTGCGGAGTTAAATAGGTAAGGCATAAGTCTACATTTCAGCTTCGTGAATTCACGAACCACGTCAACCGCTTCATCACCGAACAACCAAGGCACCCGATATGATGTACTACCGTGTAGGCGGCTATGTGAAGATAATAGACCGAATTGTACCCAACGTTTGTATACATCTGGTGCAGCTGTCATTTCAAAACCACTGATATCATGACTCCAGAATCCGAAACCTGATAAACCTAGGGACAACCCACCACGAACGGTTTCTGCCATAGATTCGTAACTTGCGGAACAGTCACCACCCCAGTGTACAGGGAATTGTTGTCCACCCACTGTTGCAGAACGTGCAAACAGTGCAGCTTCACCTTTACCCAAGTTCTCTTCCAATACTTCAAATACAGCTTTGTTATATAAGAAAGTATAGTAGTTGTGCATTTTGACTGGATCAGATCCATCATAGTAGACCACATCCGTTGGAATTCTTTCACCAAAGTCTGTTTTGAAACTATCCACACCTTGACCAATAAGCGTCTTCAGCTTACCTTGGTACCATTTAACTGCATCTGGATTGGTGAAATCGACAAGAGCCATACCTGCTTGCCATTTATCCCATTGCCATACACTACCATCAGCTGTTTTAACCAAGTATCCTTGCTCCATACCTTCGTCAAACAAGTGAGACTTCTCAGCGATATAAGGATTAATCCATGCGCAAATCTTCAGACCCTTATCTTTCAATCGTCTAAGCATACCTTCTGGGTCAGGGAACATATCTTTATCCCACTCGAAGTCACACCATTGGTATTCTTTCATCCAGAAACAGTCAAAGTGGAAAACAGACAACGGAATATCGCGTTCTGCCATTCCATCAATGAAATGGTTCACTGTAGCTTCATCATAATCGGTTGTAAACGACGTTGTAAGCCATAGACCAAATGTCCATGCTGGCGGAAGTGCAGGTTTACCTGTTAATTTAGTGTAATTATTCAATACTTCTTTAGGGTTAGCTCCACCAATGATGAAATAATCAAGAGACTCACCTTCGACGCTGAACTGTACACGCGATACATTCTCAGAAGCAATCTCATAGGATACTTTCTCAGGATGATTTACGAACACACCATAACCTTTGTTAGACAGATAGAATGGAATATTCTTATACGATTGCTCAGAGCTTGTACCCCCATCTTCATTCCACATATCAACGATTTGACCATTCTTCACAAACGGTGTGAAGCGCTCACCCAGACCGTAGATATATTCACCTACACCTAAATCTAGCTGCTCACGGAAATAAGCTGTCTTGTTAGTATCTTTAATGTAGGCTGGCGCTCTCCAACCACTACCTGTCATACGTTTGCCTGCGAAGTTGAAATCGATATTCCAGCCTTCTTGTCTATTCACTTTGACGCTAAGCTGTCCGCTTGTAAGCTCAGCCACTCCTTCGTCAATTGCGATTTGTACATCGGTTTCTTCCGTATACAATTCGAATTCAGGGTTTTTCTTCACTTGGCCTTTATGATGATTAAGTTGTACGCGGATAACATCTGGGATTGGAGAGCTGAAAGTAGCCTTCAACAAAGTACCATTTAGCGTATCACCTTTTGTTTCAATAACTTTAGTTGCTGCATATACGGTCATAGAATCACCGTTTTGTTTAATGTCACGTATATCTGCTGGATTCTGAATTTCATAACCTTCGCGGATTTGCCAATATCCATCCGTAAATTTCATATATCTAACCTCCTATGGTTTATACTATAATAATATTGATATTAATCAGAGTTTTCTCACGATATTTTAACCAAAAGTATTAATATATTGATATTTATAGTTAATTTCATATAAAAATATCCTAAAGGTGGAAACGATTACAGTGAATAGAGACATATTAAAAGAAAACCGCATTCATGGTAACCCTATGTATCCCGTTAGTATCTATCCCAATGTAGAGCAAATAAATGATCAGAGCATCCTAGATTGCCACTGGCATGACGAGATGGAATTCATTGTTGTTAGAGATGGGCGTGCCATATTCCAGATCGACATGACTTATTTCGAAGTCAATGCAGGTGAAGCCATCTTCGTGAATAGCGGAGAAATTCATGCTGGATATTTGGCTGCCGATAATTTACCTTGCATTTTCTCAGCTGTGGTATTCAATCTTGACCTCCTACTTAGTCAAGCTTTCGACGTTGTACAGGAGAAGTTCATTGACCCACTGCTCAAGAAACAAATGATCCCACCGCAGCATATTCAAAGAAATAGCGGGTGGGAAATTGATATTCTGAATTATTTAGATAACATCCTCGCTGAGAATGATGCTCAGACGCCGACATGTGAGTTAACCACTAAAGCGCAACTTTATCTTATTTTTGCCAAAATGAATGCCCATATGCAAGCCAACATCAAAACAGATCTTAGACCCACGGGCAGTCATGATAAAATAGAACGTCTAAAAAGTGTATTGAATTATATTCACCAACACTATTCCGAACCTCTAAGACTCAAAGACCTAGCTTCAGAGATCAATATGAGCGAAGGACATTTTTGTCGTTTTTTCAAGCAAATGGTCCAGAAAACGCCCGTGGACTACTTGAATCATTATCGAACACAGAAGGCATGTAAGCAATTAGAGAATAGTGACAAGAAAATCGTTGATATTGCCATGGATGTTGGATTTGAGAACCTCAGTTATTTCATCACCGTGTTCAAACAATATCAAGGCTGCACCCCTTCTCAGTACCGAAAACAATTCTATGGAGGGGTGAATATCATAACCGAATTATCTAATGATCTGCAACAGGGGATTCCTACTTCTCTTTGACTAGATTAGAACATATTTATCTGGAGATACATCCGTAATAAAGCGACTCGGTTCACCAAGGCTATATAGATGTAACAGATGCATCGCTCTCGTGCAGACAGTGTAGAACAATTTCCGTTCACTTTCTCTCATGTATACACTACTAGAAGCATCATAGATGAGGACGGCGTCGAACTCGACTCCTTTGGCTAGATATGAAGGGATAACCAATGTTCCTTTGGCAAAAGACGGCGTCGTCTTCGTCACTTTTTTCAAAGTTAACAAATCCTTCAATTCATCGTATACACGCTCACTCTCTTCTAACGTCTTACAAATGATCGCTGTATGTTCATAACCTTGTTCATTCAGGATTTCAATATCAGCAATAATATGGCGATGAAGCTGCTCTCGGTCTGTCAATACAGTAACAAGTGGCTTCTCACCTTGCCGGTTAAAGGGGACAATGTTCTCTCCACCGGGCATCATACTACGCGTAAAATCAACAATCTCATACGTAGAACGATAACTTCGAATCAAGTTGATGACTTCCGTTTCACTTGGACCGTATAACTCTTGTAGCGATTCTAAATTACCAAGTACCGACGCATGTGAATAAATGCCTTGATTAAGATCTCCTAATGCCGTCATGCGAGCTCTTGGGAACATTTTCTTCAAATATTGCAATTGGAATGGTGAATAATCCTGTACCTCATCCACAAACACATGCCGAATCATATTATTACTCTGGAATCCTTTTACAAGCTCTTGTAGATATAAGTAAGGTGTTGCATCCTCATAGGCAAGCTTGCCTTGATTCAGATCTGCAATCGTTAAAGTGCAAATCTCATTCCAAGACGAAGGTAACGTCTCTTCACCACTTACTAAGCGTATAAGTTCCTCATTCTGGTACAGCTCACGGTACAAACCTCTGACATCCACGAAGCGCTTCCGTTTAATCCATTTCCGAACCGGCTTCAACCATTCATTCACGATCATTCTTGCTAGCAAATTCCGTTCCCGGTCCACATCATTGAAGGTATCTTTGCGGGCATGCTGCTTACGTCTTATATGGGTGTATGCCTTCTGATACTCATCGGGACCTAGCAGCTCAATCTGACTATCTACCCACGATGCTGAGCGTTCCGACCTCGCAAATGTAGCCAACTCTTTGATCATCCACTCCCGCATCAATTCAATACGATTAGCAAGCTTTACACCTTTATCGAAACTGTAGAATTTCTTCACCATATCTTCAGCCGCTATAATAAGGCGCCCTTGGAAGCGAATAGGCTTAAATTTCATTCCGGAGATCTCCAGATTTTCTCTATACTTCGTGATGGCTTCTAGATAGGCTTGTGAAGATTTATAAGCAATGCTAGCTCGTTTCACTTCAAGCGGCTGCCCTTCATCTGCATTAAGCATGGACTCCATCTGTGAGAAGATATCTTCCAGTTCGAAATCTTTGGCCAAACGATAATCTAGATAAGCCTGAAAGGTCGTCTGCTGCATATTCTCTTCACCCAACTCTGGCAGCACTGTTGATACATAACTATTGAATAGAGGGTTGGGCGAGAAAAGAAGCACTTGATCCGCTTTCAGCGTAGAGCGATATTTATATAGAAGATACGCAACTCGCTGCAGGGCGGCAGATGTCTTGCCGCTACCCGCAGAGCCCTGAACGACGAGCATTCGACTCTTATCATTTCGAATCACCGCATTCTGTTCTTTCTGTATCGTTGCTACGATACTCTTCATTTGATTATCAGCACTATGACTTAGTACTTGTTGAAGTAACTCATCACCAATCGTCACACCTGTATCAAAGAGCACATCAATTTTGGCATTTCGAATGACGAACTGTCGCTTAAGTTTCATCACGCCATTCATCTCACCTGCGGGCGTCTCATAACTCGTAGGCCCTGGAGCACCATCATAGTAGAGGCTAGATACCGGTGCCCGCCAATCATAAACAAGGAATGTCTCATCGTCATTATCTAGAAATGAAGAGATGCCAAGATAGATGATATCACTCTGACTCGTACCTTCTTCTTCAAAATCAATTCTTCCAAAATAGGGTGACTTTACGAGTAGTTTCATTTTTTTCAGAGCTTCTGAGACCTGTAAATGACTTCTTTCCCGTTCCGACAATACTTGCGATTGCTGCCGCAAACTGGTTGAGGTCTCGCCCAAGTCATCCGAACTACTGAAATTCACTCTAACTTCATCCCAGAATTCTTTACGTAAATCAACTACATCGCCTCGAACGGTTCCTACTTCCTTTTGCAGCTTCTCGATTCGACGTGCGACTTTGTCAGTCACCTCGTCTACACGTTCCTGCTCCTCGCGCCATTCCTGATCGTTCGTGCTCATATATAATCCATCCCCTTACCCGTGGTTTGACAGTATCAATTTAGTATGTTATTATTATATTGGAATTATTTTGTTTTTTTATATTTTTTTGTCATTACATGACATCTTTCTATTGTAACAATCCACAGAATAGAAATCAAATCAGTTATCTACTTTATATGATGATCGTTCAAATATTGTCCATTAGTGACAAACAAACGGATATTCTCCCTTATGGGAGGATATCCGTTTGTAGTTTATTTATACTATAATATAGATAGCTTGAACTAAAAGCTTCTACTCATCTATTTGATTTCACCCTCTTGATCGAATAAGGAAACAATTTCAATACCCTCAGCAGAAATGGTTACCAGACCTTTATCTGACAGCCGTATCTCAGGAATAACAACTAGTGCCAAAAGCGATAGCGTCATGAAGGCATTATTCAGACTACAGCCAGCTCGCAGTAGCGCCTGACTTATCGCTTCAGATTGATGAGCCACCGTCTCGAAAGGCTCCGGCGACATCAAGCCCCCTATAGGTAAAGGAAACACCGTCGTTTCCGTTTCAGTAACCATTACGACGCCACCCTGCATCTCAGCCGTTAAATTCGCCGCTTTAGCCATAAGGTGGTCATCATTGCCAATCACCGTAAGATTATGGCTATCATGTGCTACGGTCATAGCGATAGCTGCTGGAATACGTAGCCCAACACCCATAAGGATCCCAAGCGCACTTCCTCCATTTTTACCATGACGCTCAAATACGGCCATTTTGCATAAATCATCTACTGAATCAAGCTGCACACGATTGCCTTCTACTTTAACAGGCACTTTTCTTTCCTTTGTCTCGACATGATTCTCCACCACTTCAATGGCTCGTGCGTATAGGAATCCAGATTCTACAGGAGCTACAATCTCGAAATCTTGCGCAACTAATTGGCGTCCCATATGAACCGTTTCGAATGCCTCTTCTGGAATACTATAGCCTTCCCATGTCGTTGTCATCTGACCATTCACTGCAACAACAATCCCTGCCGCAATCGTCATCACCACATTCACATCAGCCAGTCTACCATCCAGCAAAATAATGTCCGCGCAAGAACCCGGGATAATAGAACCGATATCTTGCGACACTCCAAATCGCTCCGCTGTATTTATCGTTGCCATTTGGAAGGCTGTCACCGGCTTCACACCTTGAGCAATAGCATGTCGCACAACGAAGTTCATGTGTCCTTCTCTTAGCAACGATTCCGAACTTCTATCATCTGTAACCAACATCATCCGGCGGGTATCTATTCCCCCTTCGGTATGTGCTTTGATGGTCTCTGCAACATCATGCCATGCCGAGCCTTGACGCATCTTAGCGTACATCCCAAGACGAATACGTTCAATTACATCTTCTTTCGTGACACATTCGTGATCTCCACTCACTCCACTAGCGGCGTATGCTGGCAATCTCCAATCATCTGATTTCCATGTAAAGTGACCATCCGCATATTTACCCGCTCGTAACGTTGCTTGAATTTCTCGAATCATTTTGTCATCCCCGTATACCACACCAGGAAAGTTCATAACTTCCCCAAGTCCAATCATATCCGGTCCCCAATTCAGTGCCTCTGCTACTTCATCAGGTCCAATGAATGCTCCTGTCGTTTCTAATCCTGGATGTGTAGAAGGAACACATGAGGCTACCTGCATGTAGGCTGCTAATGGCGTAGTTCTTGCTTCCTCTAGCATGAACCGTAAACCAGTGAGCCCCAATACATTCGATATTTCATGAGCATCAAAGAAACCTCCTGTCGTTCCCAGGGGTAACACAGCTCGCGCAAACTCGGTCACCGTTAATTGTGTGCTTTCGATATGACAGTGGCCATCTAAGAGTCCTGGTGCAGCATACTTTCCTTTGGCATCGATCACAACCGTATTCTCGTCTAACGTATGATTTATATCTTTACCCACATATGCAATCCTTGAGCCTTGAACTGCTATACACATGTTCGGAATTATTTCACCTGATACCACATTCACCAAAGTAGCGTTAATCACAGCTAGCGTGGCCTTTAGATCACCACGTGCGGTAGCCACTAAGTCAGGTACCCAATCTGCTAAAGTTGCTCTTTCCCACTTCTGTTGACTCGTCATTTGAATCCCCCGCTTCCTAAATGCTTGCTAGTATTATAATGCGATGTCACTTATATGTAAATAAACACTTCATCAATGTATGTTATATGAAGGAATCAAATCCATTCCATTGTACATTATTTTCGGATCACCACTTAAATGTTAGATTTTCTTACGAATAACTTCGCAAGGAAGGCTACCCTAGGGTTAGGGTAGCCTTCCAATCCATATATTATTTTAAATTATTGCTTAGGACAAGACAGCATTAGATACCTCACTTATTTCTGTTAATTCATCCCCGGTCAACGCGAACCTCATCGCGCCGATATTCTCCACTGCATGCTTAACCTTAGATGCACCTGGGATAGCCACCACTGTGTCACCATGATAATGAATCAACCAGTTCAACGCCACTTGGCTTGCCGTTCTCTGATATTTAATCCCCAATTGCTCTAACAAATCAATTAAAGGCTTGCTTATAGCCAGACCCTTTGGCTTAAATGATGAATGATAACGACGAATTCCCCCAACCAGCGTTGGATCTCCATGAAATTTACCTGTAAGGACTCCCTGTTGTAATGGCGAATAAGCAATAATGGTTATACCTAGTTCTTTGGCTGCGGCCAACACGCCATTGTGTTCAATTCTGCGGTCAAGTAAATTATATTTCACTTGATTAGAGACTAGCTCATATCCATATTCCTTAAGAATCGTATGCGCTTTGACCATCTGAGAGGCTGAGTAATTACTCACACCTGCATAACGAATTTTTCCGTTAGAGATTAATGCGGACATCGCCTTCATTTCTTTCTCAATGGAGGATAAGGAGAAAGGCTGATGAATCTGATACAAATCGATGGTTCGGCCACCCAGTGCTGCTATTCTATCTTCAATTGTTGTTGTTAATGAATTCGCACTCCGCCCGATAGGCCACCACTTTGTTGCAATATGGACATCTGACAGTTCCATACCTTGATTCTCAATGATTCGTAAAGCTCGATCAAGTGCTCGTTCGGACTGTCCTCTACCATAGGACTCAGCTGTATCTAACCAGTTCATCCCCCCTTCAAGACTCATACGAACAATGGCTACGATGTCCTCATCTGACAACACAGGCCAGTACCTTCCGACCAATCCCGTCCCTTTACTAAATTGCCAGCATCCAAGTCCCAAAGGGGAGATCTCTAGGGGGGATCTCCCCAACTTTCTCCGTTCTATCACGTGCTCATCAGGTTTAGTCTTAGGATGCAACAATGGTTGTTCCATGAATTCAACCCCTCCCTTACTTTCTAAACCAAGAACGCCATCCATTATCATCCTTTTTCTCTTCATCACAACCATGGTGATGATCCACTAAACGATTCAGCCGATCCAATTGATACCCATAATCATACAACGAGGCTGCTACAATAGACAGCCTAAACGAACCATTAATATCACTGTCTTTATATCGCTGAATGGTGCGTTTCATAAATTCATCACTATGCTCTTCTGATAAAAGCGCATCTGTGGTATTTTCCTTCAGTTTATCTCCAAATTTGAGTAGAATGTGTTCGTGAAATTTAGTTAAGTTCACAATTTGTTCATGGAAATCTTGATCAGTTTCTGAGAACCTTTCACATTGAAAATAGTGTTCATCTACGGCATCAAGCACTTCTCGCCCTTTATATAATGTATTTAGCATTTGCTTATATACTACTAAACGTCTACTTTCACTAAACGTTGCCTTTCTCATCTTCTTATGTTCTTCCTCGAACAATGAATATTTATCAGCTAAAGCTCGAATATCTGCTCTTAGCGTATTCTTTTCCTCACGAAATACATTTTCCTTGATTTCATTCGTAATCGAAGTTCGCAGTAACAAAGACATATGATCGAAGATCGTTTGAATTTGTTCACCCATTTGAATTTTAGGTTTGGGTGGAATTACTAATATATTGATCAAGAAGGCTGATACGATTCCAACTAGACTTAGTGAGAAGCGATTCAGTGCGAATTCCCATTGACCCGAGGCTTCCATAACAGAGATGACCGTTACAAGTGTCAGCCCAATCGTATCCCCCATTTTGAGCTTTAGACAGACCATAATCACTAGAATACATACGAGTCCAATAGCAATAGGTGAATTAGAGAAGAAGTAACCCGCTAACATCGCTATGACCGCTCCAAGCGTATTAGTCTGAAGTTGATCTAAGAAATAACGCCATGAGCGATAAATCGAAGGCTGCATAGCAAAAATGGCTGCTACTGCAGAGATAACATGTGGCGTCAATTCAAGCCAAGAACTAATATACAGGGCGAGGGTAACCGCAATCCCCGTTTTAAGCATACGTGCACCAAAAGTCACCGTTAACCCCTCTCCTCTACAATTAAAATTAAAATATATTACCCTTTAATGAGCCTTATGATACATGCATGAAATTTACAATACTGCTCATACTACAACTTATGAAATACAAAATATAGAAAATATCAAATATAAGAGGGTAATCTAAACATGAAATCAAAGATAAGCTTAATATTGTCCTGTTCAATAGCTTGCCTAGTTGCAAGTAGCATAGGAATGACATCTTCCACTGTCCATGCTAAACAATCTACATCAGAACTGTCTCAGTCTATGCCCATAATCAAACCAGAGCAACACCACCATGGAAGACATTATGGCATTCTGAAGGATGCTGCTACGTTATTAGGATTGGAGCGTCAAGATTTGATTCGTGAATGGAAGACCGGCAAAACACTTGCACAGATTGCAGTCGCAACGAAAGGATGGGATGAACAGACGTTCACACAAAAACTAAGTGATATACAAATAAGAAATATTGATCAAGAGGTTGCATCCGGCAAGATCACATTAGAAGAGGGAAATCGTATGAAGAGTAACTTACCTAAATATTTGAAGAAAGCCTTGCAATACACTCATAAAAATCACCATGAACGGCAAAAGGGCTCCTTCTCTCATATTTAACATCTATTGAACATTAAAATCCTAACTTCACGGTTAGGATTTTGTTATGTTTTATTCAGATTTCTTCAACTTTTTAGACTTCTTAGTAAACGGCAACAATATTGGAACTTCAAGTATATCTAATAAAAACATGAAGATAGGTACACCAAGAATCAGACCCCATACTCCAAAGAAATGCTCAGCCACAATCAATACCGCGAATGTATAAAAGATGGGAAGGTGCGTCTTAGAGGACATGAATTTAGGATTCATAAAATAAGCTTCAAATGCATGTAACCCCGCCACCATAATAAGCACATAGACTATTTTTATAATACCACCGATTTTAAAAGCAATCGCACATAAGGGAAGAAGAGATACAAATACTCCTACTACAGGCACTAATCCAAATAGAAAAATCATAATAGCTAAACCGAATAAATTAGTGAAACCCATCATCCATAAGAAGAATGTTGAAATCAAACAATTAATTAAAGATATTAAGAACTGAACTTCAATCACTTTTCCGAATGAAAACACGAACTTTCTAGAAAAATAAGCTAACTCATCATAAAAATAAGCGATTTTGCTTTCCTTGAAATTAGCAGTAAAATGAGTTACCTTCTCTTTTTCTAACATAAAGAATAAGCTCATGATAATCGCAATTCCTATATCAAACCCCCACTGACCAATATCTGAGATGGTCTTGACCAACAAGTTCAACCCTTGATCTACATAGCTAACGACATCAATTTCACGCAGTGTTTCCATAATATAATTTACTAGCTTGTATTCCGTAGGCTCGAATGGTTTACTATAGAATACAATCACTTGCTGAACAAGTTCATTAAGCTGCCAAATAAGCTTCGGGGCATATTTAACGGCACCAACAATCATAAGACCAATGGCAACCAGATACATTACAATAATTATTAATTTCCCACTCATTCGAAGATTAGTACTTATCCTCCGCGTTAAGAAAGAATGGACTCGATTGACCATATACGTAATGATAAACGTAATTAAGATCAGGTTCATCATACTCCGGAATAAATAAAGAACCATGACTGCAATTAATAATACTATTAGTCTTCGTATCAATGGAATTTGCAGTGTATTTTTGAATGATGTCATCACGAACAGTAAGACTCCCTCTAACGATATATTTTAGAATAAGTATACCACCAAGTAAGGTTCATCGCTTTAACGTTTCTTATATCTTTCAAAACCTATTACACAGATCAAAAGCCACATACTACTGGCAAGGTAGCCTCCGATCACATCACTAGGGTAATGGACACCTAAATATATCCGACTTACGCCAATAAGAAGAATCATACACGCACTGCTAATAAGTAGTATAATTCTAGCTATTCTTGGCCTTGTGTGCCTCCACAGTAAATAGGTCAGTATTCCATAGAATGAGAATGCTACCATAGAATGTCCACTTGGGAAACTATAACCTTCAATTTCAATGAGCCTATGTAAGTCCGGTCTTGCCCTTCTAAATATGTTTTTCAACATTATATTCATGAATTCAGAACCCAGAACGACTCCACAGAATAGGATTAACTCCTGACGATGTTTGAAAATAACAAACAAAATTACCAAGGTACCCATCGCTATGATGGTCATAACCTTGCCTGAACCTATCGCTGTGAACCATTTCATCACCCTTGTCCATGCTGGACTTTCTGCCGCTTGAATATAAGAAATTATAGGGTCATCAAAGAAAGTAACACGATTTCCTCCAATAGTATAAGCTACGCCTACAAACAACAAAAGACACAGCATCATGATCATATAAGTCAATTTTGAATGGCTTTTTAATTTCATAGATGTCTATTCCTCCGAGTATTTGAACTAAAATAGTATAGCACCAACCACAATTATTTATCCATAATTCAATATAAAATTTATCTTTTTGTCTTGAAAACCACTAGACTGTCAACTATACATAAAAAACAGTAGACAAGGTTTTACCTTGCCTACTGTTTTATCGAACTCTTTTAGAGAATATTCAACATGTCATCTATGGAATCATGGAGTTGGTTGAAAGAAGCTTGGGTACATAATCAGACTTCAACCCTCAGAGTCCTATACTATGTGATGGACCATTTCGTAAGCCCAGGGAATGGACAACCCTTGTCCTTCATCTTAGCCCTAATTTGTACAATACATCCACAATGTGCACAGGTTGTACCATATTGAAGAGAAGGACAGGCCATGCATATAGAGACTCGTTCATTATAATACTCGTCTGTCACCATATGCTCTGACTTCAATGATAAGGAATCAAGAATACGTTTCAACTGTACTTCTGATATATGCACATCTTCAGTGCAACCCTTACATATATTCTTCATCCCCATAACACCCCATCCCCTCACTCCATCTAATGTATTGCAATGACAACAACAGACATCGGTGGGATCTTAACCTTCAACTGATCTTCGTGTAAGCTTGCGCCATCAAAGGATGCAGGCGCTAACGTCTCAGGTTGATCAAATGTATTATGCGCGTCAATCTGATTGCCACTCAGAATAGTGCCCTGTATGGTCCGAATGTGCGTAGAGTCCACAAGTCCAGATAAGGAGATACATAGATCCGCTTCCTCATTATGACTTACATTACATAAACTTATATGCAACTTACCATCTGTAGCACGTGAGGCTGAAGCGCTTACCTGTGCTATAGACTCTCCATTATATTGATAAGTATCGGAGTCAATAAACAGCGGAAGTGAAGTTGCGTCTTGATGTACTTTGAACATATTAAATACATGGTAAGTCGGAGTAAGTAGCATCCGATCGCCTTCAGTCAGGATCATCGCCTGTAATACATTAACCGTTTGAGCTATATTCGCCATCTGAACTCGATCAGAGTGATTATGAAAGATGTTAAGAATTAATCCCGCCACCATTGCATCACGAATCGTATTTTGCTGATACAGAAATCCAGGATTGGTTCCCGGCTCAACATTAAACCAAGTTCCCCATTCATCAACAATAAGTCCTATGCGCTTATTCGGATCATATTGATCCATGATCGCAGAATGTCTTGTTATTAAATCGTCCATAATTAGAGCATTTTTTAATATTAAGAACCATTCATTTTCTGGAAAAGAAGTTGCATTCCCTTTTTCCTCCCAAGAATGAGCAAAGGTATAGTTATGTAGGCTAAGCCCATCCATCCACTGCCCTGCGTTCTTCATCAATGTCTCGGTCCAATGATAATCTGATACGTTAGCTCCACAAGCAATTTTGTAAATTTGGTTCTCGCCATAGTTACGGACATAAGTCTGGTATCTACGATATAAATCTGCATAATATTCCGGACGCATATTTCCACCACAACCCCAGCTTTCATTACCAACACCGAAATAAGTTACTTTCCAGGGCTTATCGCGTCCGTTCTCCTTACGCAGATTTGCCATTGGCGATTCACCATCAAAGGTCATATATTCGACCCATTCCTGCATTTCCTGAACCGTACCACTTCCTACGTTACCATTAACGTAAGGTTCACATTCTAACATTTCACAGAGCATAAGAAATTCATGCGTACCAAAATGATTGTTCTCCACCATGCCGCCCCAGTGCGTATTAATCATTCGTTTCCGCTGTTCACTTGGACCTATACCATCTTTCCAATGATATTCATCTGCGAAACAGCCTCCTGGCCAGCGAAGCACTGGAATTTGAAGATCTTTAAGCGCTTCCAAAACATCTGTCCTAATTCCATTGGTATTAGCAATCGGTGAATCTTCTCCGACCCATATTCCCTCATAAATACAGCGTCCAAGATGTTCTGCAAAATGACCGTAAATGTTTTTGTTAATGATACCCTTACTTTGATCTACGTTAATATGAATACTAGTTGTCACATAAGTCACCCTTTCAAGTCAATAATTATGAATATAATTCATATATAGTGGGAATATTATAACATCATTAGTTTCAATTGTCAGTGTTTAATCCGATATTTTTAATAATATATAAATTAATCATTAATATATATAGAGATTAATAAATCACTCATTTCACTTTCTCAAATCATACTCAACGGTTGATAGCATTAAAGATTTATTAAATCCTGGAGAATATTTTTTATTTTTTCTTAAGGAATGATTGTAACTCTTCTGGTAAAGTGTTAGAAATAGAAGGATAGCTATTGTTGTTGTTAATTAAAAGGAGGATATTATTCAATGTCGGACAAAGAAACATGGAACGAGAACACGGATAATAAGGAAGAAAAGTCTCTGGAGAATACCTCTGAGTCACTTCAAGAACAGACAAATTCTGAGATTCACCCAACAGCGGAGGAACTGAGCGGTACAATTGACCCATCGTCCTCCGTCACTTCAGAAAACCCAGTAACTCCAACACAACCAGTCACATATGTTGAACCATCAAGCCCATCTAATCCATCAAATCCAAGTCCTACTCCAAGTGAGCCAGACAATGCTAACCGCTCAACACGGATTTGGATAGGCGTTTCACTCGTACTTGCCATCATATTGGTCGTCGTGCTTATTAGACCTCCATTCAATGGAAGTAACCAAGATGAGGTTGTCGCTACTGTAAACAATGACAACATTACTAAGGACGAGCTATACGATACTCTAGTAAAAGCTGGTGGTGCTCAAACAATTGAGTCTCTAATTGTAGAGAAACTAGTTGATCAGGAAGCCGCTAAAGGAAAAGTAACGGTGACTGACGCTGATTTAGATAAAGAAGTTGAATCCATCAAGAAGGGCTTTCCTTCAGAAGATGATTTCACGAATGCTTTGGCACAATCAGGTATGACACTTGCTGATCTAAAGGAAAACATGGAACTACAAGTCAAAATGCGCAAACTACTAGAACCTAAAGTAACCGTTACAGATGCTGATATTAAAAAACAATTTGATGAGAATAAAGCATCCTACGACACTGCTGAAGAAGTTCGTGCTTCCCACATTTTGGTTGCTACCAAAGCAGAAGCAGAGGCAATACTGAAAGAGATCAAAGCTGGTGGTGATCTCGCTACCATCGCTAAGGAAAAATCAATTGATCCAGGATCAAAAGATGCTGGAGGAGATTTAGGTTTCTTTGCACGGGGTGTAATGGTCCCAGAATTTGAAGAAACTGCCTTCGCATTGAAGAAAGATGAATTAAGCGGAATTGTTTCTACAACAAACGGTTTCCATATCATTAAGCTTACTGATCGTAAAGAAGCTCATACAGCAACTTTGGAAGAAAAATCAGCTGATATTCGTGAAGAGCTTGTTACGACTAAAATTTCTGAAATGTCCACAACTTGGCTTGCAGAACTCAAAGAAAAAGCAACCATCAAGAATACACTTGAAGAACCTGCAGCTGAAACTACTGAACCTGCAGAAGATACAGCGAAGTAACTAACCTTCATTACTTCTACCGCGTGAGAACCTTCACGCGGTTTTCTCTATGTTGACATATAATATCATCATGTAGATTGCCATTAAAATAATATACATGATATTATTTATATAAATATTATTTAATGACCGTGCCGGAGGTTTTTCCTATATGAAACTTGATATCACTGACAAGTCTTTGCCTGTATATGAGGCATTAGCAAGTACCGTTAGGCTTCATGTGATTCAATTACTTGCTAAACAGCCTATGAATATTCGTGAGCTAGCCGAAGCTGTAAATCTCAGTAGTGCAATTATGACTATGCATATCCGCAAACTGGTGAAGGCTGGCATCGTTCGAACTGAAATGCGACCAGGCAAGGGTGGCGTTCAGAAAATTTGTTCACTACAAGTCGAACATGCTGATATTACTTTCCCGAATCAAGTTGATCCTCTACGAGAATATCATCAAAGTAATATCTCATTAGGACATTATACAGATGTAAAAGTTGAGCCTACTTGTGGACTAGCTACAATCGAGAGGTTTATAGGCGAGGTTGATGATCCGCGCTATTTCCTAGATTCTGAACGATTTCAAGCGCAAATCCTTTGGTTCAGCGAAGGGTATATTGAATATAAGCTCCCTAATTTTCTTCTATCGACACAGAATCCTCTTGAACTTGTGATTTCGATGGAAATTGCCTCTGAGGCTCCTATGACAAATAACAACTGGCCATCTGATATCTCGTTCTATTTGAACAATGTTAAGCTAGGTACTTGGACTAGTCCTGGAGACTACGGTGAAAGACGAGGTAAATATAACCCTGCATGGTGGCCTGATGCCATTAACCAATACGGATTGCTTAAACATTTAACCATATCACAGTCTGCTACGTATATGGATGGTATTAAGTTATCAGATGTATCACTCAAACAAGTTCATGTGCGTGATAAGCAATGGACCTTACGAATTGCTGTAGAGAAAGAATCTGAAAATGTTGGCGGAGTCACGTTATTTGGCAACGGATTCGGCAATTACAAGCAGGATATCGTTCTTCGGCTTTACTATGATAAGCCTCTACTTGCAGAATCAATATCGAAATCGGATCTTGTTAATGAATAATGTTGATAAATGACCACTACAATCAGCTTAGAATGCTATTTTCAACAAAGACTGATTATGGAAAAAACAAGGCGATCCTACACATCCTCATGTGTTGAATCGCCTTGTTTTTTATTTGATCTTACTTAAACGGATCACATTCCATGAAGCTTTCGTTAAGCTGGCTGTTACCCATCCGTCCTTACTTTCAGACTTTCCTTGAGAATGTGGTTTAACCTTCTCTTCCCCAGCAGTATTCACTGCCTTGAGATCGTCATGTTCAAGTACAATATGCTCTATAAGGCGGTATCCAGTAAAACTTCGAACATCGCATTCAAGAATTAATGAACTCTCTAAATTTCTATTAACAGCAAAGATGGTTAGCTCTTCATTTTCTTCATTAAATACAATTGCACTGTCCAGATACGGTACATCAGTGAAATCCTTAGAATCGTATTTCGGAGAATCGACCACCGGCATCAACGATACACCTCGTCCGAACTTGGAGGCATGTAAATAAGGATAGAATATAGTTTGCTTCCAAGCTCTACCCCCATTCTCAGTCATTATAGGAGCAATAACATTAACCAATTGTGCAAGACAGGCCATCTTAACTCGATCCGCATGTCTCAAAAATGTGATTAACATACTCCCCACTAACAATGCATCTTCTAAATTGTACACATCCTCTAATTGCGGCGGTGCAATGGTCCAAGGATCAAGTTTACTATCTTGATCATTAGAATGATACCAGACATTCCATTCATCAAAGCTAAGATTCATCTTCTTCTTGCTGCGCTTCTTAGCCATAATATAGTCACAGGTAGAAGATACTGTATGAATAAAGTGGTCCATATCCATGGTTCTCGCTAGGAAGTTAGCTGAATCATTATCCCTATTACCATAATATTGGTGTAAAGAGATATAATCTACTGCTTCATAGGTATGCTCTAACGTTGATGCTTCCCATTCAGGGAAGGTCGCCATCTGAGAACTTGAACTTCCACAAGTGACAAGCTCAATATCAGGATCGACTTGACGCATTGCTTTTGCCGTCTCTAGAGCTAATCGGCCGTATTCTTCGGCTGTCTTGTGCCCAATCTGCCAAGGACCATCCATCTCATTACCCAGACACCATGTCTTTATCTTATGTGGTTGTTCATAACCGTGCTTGCGGCGAAGATCACTCCAATAAGTACCACTAGGATGATTACAATACTCCAATAAATTTCTCGCAGCGTCAATTCCTCTGGTACCCAAGTTAACCGCCATCATTACTTCAGTCCCGAGATCTTTCGCCCACTGCGCAAATTCATTTGTACCAATATAGTTAGGCTCGATTGTTCTCCATGCGAGTTCCATCCGTTTTGGACGTTCCTCCACTGGACCTACACCGTCTTCCCAATTGTAACCGGATACAAAATTACCTCCAGGATAACGAATAATAGGAACATTCAATTCCTTAATAAGATCTTTTACATCGTTTCTATAGCCCTGGGAATCGGCACTCGGATGTTCCGGCTCATAAATCCCTCCATAAACGGCCCGACCCATATGTTCAATAAATGATCCATAAATTCTATTGTCGACCTCTGCTATTCGAAAAGACTTGTCTACAATCATTTTAGCCTTGTTACTCGTTGTCATTGTTAACATCCTTTCTTCTCAACATATCGTTAATGTTTTTATTAAATATAAGTAATTTCATTACTTAATATAATGTAGCAAATGAACCCTTCGTAGTCAATACTTAAACGCACGCACTCGGAATCAATATATTTATTTATGATATCCTTTCAATACATTGGAAGATAAAGAACCCAATGAAGCTATAGCTCCATTGGGTTCTTAGATATAGAGTATTATTGCTGTTCTAGTTCTTGTATATCACTCAGCATGGTAAGCACATCTATTCCCGATTGATTACCTAATAGAATAACCACCGTTCCACTTGTAAGATCTCGAGAAATACCCGTTGAATACCCGGTCCCACTGCCATTATGGAATACTGTTGCTCCCGCATCGGTTTCCTTAATCATCCATCCATAACCATAGTTTTTGACTGAATAAGGTGTGAACATCTTATTTAGTGACGATTGGCTGAGGATTTCATCTGTATAAAGAGCACGATCCCACTTCAATAAATCATCAACGGTTGAATACAACGTCCCTGTCCCTGACTGCGAAACATAATAACCAGCTTCATTCCATTGATTATCCTTGAGGACATATCCCTGAATAACCTTAAGCTTAGGAGATGCTACGCCTGTCTCCTTCATACCAAGCGGATCGAACACGATTTGCTGTAAATAATCACCATAGATCATTCCAGATACTTGTTCTACAATACTCGCAAGTAACACATACCCACCATTACTGTATTTAAAAGAGGTACCGGGTTCAAAATCAAGCTTCTTAGCCTTAATTTCTGCGAGAGTCTGTTCTATAGTCATACCTTCTTCTCTCGTGAAGTTGGCAGGTATACCCGAAGTATGAGATAGAAGCATATGTATCGTTATCTCATTCCCGCGAGGAAAATCTGGTATATAGAGACTGAGTGGATCGTCAAGACTAAGCTTCCCTTGTTCCACCAATTTCATGATCGCACTAGCAGTGAAGGATTTCGTAATCGATGCAATCCTTGACTTCATGTCCGGACGATTTAATTTACCTTTTCCTGCATTGCCGTAACCTTTCTTAAGAAGTACATTGCCATCCTGAGCAACAAGCGCTATACCCGAGTAAGATTGGTCAATTAAATACTTATCTATCCCTGCGGACTGCTTAGCAACATAAGTCACCTGATCAGGAGTCAATTGGAGAATACGCGCACCAGAAATCGTTTTAGTGCTCATTGAAACCTTCAATGCCTCAGTTAGACCACGCAAGGGTACCATTATCGTTCCCTTTATTAATTTGGAAGAAGCCATGGTATCCACCATGATGTTGCCATTCACTTCAAACTGCCTAGTTCCTGATCGATGTACAATCGTATCTCCATTGGAACGAATGATAGAAGCTCTCTTGACCTTATCCCATTCTACAGTGGCACCTATGCTCTTGGCTGTATCCCTCAGAGACACATATGTCGTTCCATTCGTAACAAATGGTTCATGACTATATTCGATAAGGTCCCCATTCACATATACTGCTAGCGGAGTCGCTGCCTTCACCGTACTAGGCGAGACCACTCCCATTGATGCTACAAGTAGGCTCGCTACGATGCCTAGCTTGATCTTGTGTTTCCAAAACTTCATCCAATCTTCTCCTTAAATACTAAGTAATACCCGTCTCTATACTCCCAACAAATCCAAATGTTTGCCGATATGACGGAGTAGAGATTGTTCATATTCTTCCTCATGATCAATCAATGTGTCAAAGAATTCATCTTTAAATAGAGAACTACCTGATTTATCTTGGGCTTTTAAAAGTATACCATAAGTAATATGAATGAGTTGACGCGCATTATCATCCTCCATGTATTGCGGAAGGTCAGCATCAGAGACTTCCTTCAATGGCTTAATCTTGGAGATGTCGGTTGTCACGTGATAATAAGCTGTTGCTTCTTCAAAGTGTTCTAGTGCATATTGATGCATTGCACGGTACAAAGTAGGATTAAGTCTTGCAATGGTTCTTACAGCTTCCAACCAGTTTGTTCCTGCTGTTTTGAGATGAAAGCGCCCCTTCGTATACTTAGCTACAAGTGGAAATACGCTGAATTTGTCGCTACCGGAGTGAATACTGAGTTTATATCCGAAGTGATCCGCAACTGCAGCATGAATGCGCAATTCTTGCTCAAATTGCTCTAAATCACCAATATAATCAATCCCTTTTTGAAACTCTCCACAAAATCTTGGAGCCATACTGAACAAATCTACTTGTTGTAAATCTAGTTCTGCTGCTACGAAATAATGCGCCTCAGGCGAAGTTGGTGTCACCGTCTCATCTATTGAAATCTCGAAATCTATCGCACGATCGGCAGGTTTAATATATTGCTCATAAATGTACACCATATATGGAATAGCATTTCCATAGATAAGAACACACTTCATAAACTCTGATTCATCGAACGTAATCGTCTCTCCACCTATTTGAAAGCTTTTGTTCAAATAACGCGCTTCATAACTCTGACGTTGCTCCTGTGAAACTTGTTCATATCTTTCTTTTAGCTGTGATTCACTTAAATCTTGAATATCACTTGGTATTTTCTCAGAACAATCCAACGTTAACATCGTGAAACCAAGATCAATAGACATCTTAATGTCTGATTCTTCTTTCAAATGGTCGCCATCTGCGCCATAACCCTCTTTGTAACCTTGTTGAAACGCAGCATAACAAGCAGCATCCAATACATCCTTGTACGTACGACCTGTCAATGCTAATTCACGAATACTTTGTTGAGCAAGAACTGGACGAACAGGATGTCCCTTTACTGTAGCAAGATGACCTGGACCTGCTAGACCTAAACGATCACCCAAACCGACGGTTATCGATTGCTTCCCAAATGACTGCGGTTTCAAATATTCAAAAAAGCGTCCAAGTACCTGACTGTTCTCGTGACTAAGCTCGCAACGTTTAACCCCATCCTCTTCTTGGCCAACCAGTGATTGAAAGAGTTCACCTTCACCTACAGCTATAATCTGTTTCTTACGATCGGCTTGGATCATTAGAAGATTCACATTCCCATGAGAATGTAAGGAATTCGGATACACCTTCACATTAGCATTGGAATCAGTTACTACCTTACCTTCACGTAAAGATTGGATAATTGCGTTCATATTAGTTAGCCCCCATGATTTGATTTAGATAGATTTAGATTTAGATTGATTTAGATTGATTTGATGTATGCTGTGACATGACTTCTGTAACTTCATCGTAAATATGTTTGATAGGTACATGATTGGCTCTCGCTGCCTTGGCTACATCTTCATATTCTGGAGACTGATGAATGACGCTATCATCTTGTATAGCTTGTTTCACGGATATCGTTCCATATTTGGTAGAGACTTGCACCCAACGACGATCCAGTATTTTTCGAGACCAGGTACTTTTTCGCACGCCCAAGGTCGATGTTTCCTTCAAAAGAGTGTCCTCACATCGATCTGCATCATCCGGTTTCGCTAGCACGGTAACTAATACGCCGGGTCTATTCTTCTTCATATAAATTGGGGTGAAAAATACATCCAAAGCCCCTGCAGCTAATAACTTTTCCATAGCGTAAGCCATGATCTCACCCGTACAATCGTCTAGTTGAGTTTCTAGAACTTGAATGGGCTCTCTGGATTCTTCCTCCACTCTTTGAATCAAACATACGCGTAGCACATTAGGATGAGCAAAGTCTTTGGTTCCTGCTCCATAACCCATTCGTTCTATTGATTCAGCCGGAAAGGTACCGAACCTTGTTGCTAATGCCTTCAATATTCCCGCTCCCGTTGGTGTTGTCAATTCTCCTTCGACCACAAAATCATCCAATGGTATCCCCTTAAGCAATTCTAATGTGGCCGGGGCAGGAATAGGATACAACCCATGAGCCATCCGCATTCTTCCCCGACCTGTCGGAACCGGGGAAGATTCGATTACATCGATGTCCAGACTTTCTAGTGCTAGACATACTCCCACAATATCGATAATTGAATCCATTGCGCCTACTTCATGGAAATGGACATCGTCTGGGCTCATGCCATGAATTTTACCTTCGGCTACAGCAATGGCTCTAAAGATCTGAACACTTCGACTCTTCACCCTCTCAGGTAACGTTGAATCCTCGATATCCTTGATAATACCCGAGGCTTTTCTATGAGCATGGTCATGACTGTGATCGTGACTGTGATCATGGCTGTGATCGTGACTGTGATCATGACTATGATCATGACTATGATCATGACTATGATCATGACTATGATCATGACTGTGATCATGGCTGTGATCGTGACTGTGATCATGACTGTGATCATGACTGTGATCATGACTGTGATCATGACTGTGATCATCACTATGACCATCACTATGATCATGACTGTGTTCATGACTTGAGTCTACACTCTCGGCCATATGAGATTCATCTCCGAAACGAAGTACCAATCTTTTCGCTGACATTCCTTGTTTTACAACAGGTTCAACATGCATATGAAAAGGATCAAAAGGCAAACGTCTTAATTGATCTTTGATGTAATTGATGTCCGCCCCAAGATCAATCAGTGATGACAGAGCCATATCCCCCGAAATACCGGCAAAACAATCAAAATATAATACTCTGTTCATCTATCTTTCGCCTCCGCCACTAATTGTTGAATGATTGCCGCATTATATCCAGCTCCAAATCCGTTATCAATGTTAACGACTGAAATACCTGCAGCACAGGATGTCATCATCGCTAACAATGGCGTTAGACCCTGGAAATGGCAACCATAACCCACTGAGGTCGGCACCGCAATCACAGGGCGTCTCACAAGCCCGCCTACCACGCTGACTAGCGCACCTTCCATTCCTGCTACAACAATAACTACATTTGCGGCTTGAATATTCTCACGATACGCAAGTAAACGATCAATTCCAGCAACACCAACATCATAGATTCGTTCAACTTCACATCCCATCCACTCTGCAGTAATAGCTGCCTCTTCAGCGACTCTCATATCCGAAGTTCCCCCGCTAAGTACTGTTACTTTCCCGGGAAATACCCGCTCTGCGGTACCATAAGTAAAAATTTGTGAAATGTCTCGATATATGGCATCCGGAAAATGAGACATGAGTTCCGCGCCTACTTCCGAAGTAACACGAGTGACCATCGCTCGACCATGTCTTTCGATAAGTCTTGCTACAATTTCTATAATCTGTTCCGTAGTCTTCCCAGCGCCAAAGACAACCTCCGGAAATCCTGTTCGTTGTTCTCGATCTGTATCCAGCTTACAGAAACCCATATCTTCAAAAGAGCTCATGATACGCCCCCTTGTTGTAACACGCGGTTCATGCTTCCGCTCTTATAACCTGCAAGATCCATCGTTACAAATTCATAACCGATAGTTCGTAACCTTTCAGTAATTTCACTACCCATTTCTACGACCCGAACCATATCAGACTGTTCGACCTCTACTCTAGCGATATTATTATGCGTCCGAACACGTACCTGACGAATGCCTAGAGATCGAAGATACTCTTCCGCCTGATCAACTTTAGTTAACTTCTGAAGTGTAATCGTTTCACCATAGGCAATACGTGATGATAAACAGGCGAATGATGGTTTATCCCAGTTAGACAGACCTAACTGCTGCGCAAGTTCTCTAATTTCATGTTTGAACATTCCTACCTCTTGCAGGGGTCCACGAACGCCATATTCCTGAGCTGCTTTTACACCTGGCCGATGTTCATTCATATCGTCTGCAATAAGACCAAACAGAATGTAGTTATATCCCTCGTCACTAACATTGATGAAGGGTAGCAACTCTTCGAACAGGTTTTTTTTGCAAAAATAACAGCGGTTCTCTGTGTTCTCAACATACCCCGGTATAGCTAACTCAGAGGTATATACAACTTTGTGAGGAACTCCAAGCGCTTCGGCAATCTGTTTCGACTCTTCTAATTCGCGCGATGGATAAGTTTCCGAATCGGCCGTGATCGCCAGTACATTCGCCGGACCTAGTGTATCTATAGCTACTTTCAATAAAAGTGTACTGTCCACACCGCCTGAGAACGCCACAACAACACGTTGCATTTCTGTTAAATGAGATTTAAGTTCTTCGTATTTTTGCTGAAGTCCCGGCATAGAGAATCACACCTTATATTTGAATTTTCGAATCTTCGTATGATCAGTTCATCATTTCTTTAATGTTTGCTGCATTGGATGTTTGAAATTTAGCTATTTGCCTAAAGCTATCTTTCAATTGAACATAAATCTGCTGATATAATGGGAGTAATTGTTTATAAAGCTCGTGATTAACTTCATTCGGTGTGTAAAGTGCTTGAGAAACATACTCCGACGAAGCAGGATCTAATAAATTGTCAGTGACACCCATAGCATATAAAGCTAATTTTGCAGCACCCAGTCCTGAACTTTCGATGACTTCTGGTACATCAACTGGAATCCCAAGTACATCCGCCATGATCTGGCAACAGAGCTCCGATCTTACAACTCCACCAGATGCCCGGATCCTAATGGGGGTCACCGATAGATTCTCTAGCAAGGAAACCATCGCCCCGATTTGAAAAATCATTCCCTCCATAGCCGCTCTCATCATATGAGATTTCCCATGCGCCATAGATAATCCGAAGAATACACCTCTTGCCTTCGCATCCCAGAAAGGTGCACGTTCCCCTGTTAACAGTGGGAGGAATAATAGACCATCTGCACCTGGAGGCGCCTCCTTAGCAATATCCAAATAGGATGTATATTGCTGCAATTCATGTTGTGACAGCGGTGCGGTACCTTCGGAGAATAATTGGTCTACCGTCCACTTCAGTACCACTCCACCATTGTTGGAAGCTCCACCAATAACCCAGTAGTCATCTGCCAATGCATAACAGAACAAACGTCCTTCCGGGTCCAAGGTCGGCTTCCGGACAACCGTGCGTACCGCACTACTTGTTCCAATCGTTACAGCCACCTCGTCGGAGTTCATAACGCCAATGCCGAGATTAGCTAGAACTCCGTCTGATGCCCCAATAACGAAAGGCGTATCCACATGTAAACCTATTGCCGATGCATGTTCAGGTTCCATTCCAGACATTCGATAGGTGGAAGGTACCGGCTCGGAGAGCTGTTCTTGTGTGACACCTGCCAATTGAAGCGCTTCTTCGTCCCATTTCAACTCATGGATGTTAAACATACCTGTCGCGCTTGCAATAGAATAATCGACCTTGTATTGTCTGAACAACTGATAGAATACGTATTCTTTAATACCTATAAATTTATAGGCTTGGTTGAATAAGTCTACTTGGTTGTCTTTCATCCAGATGAGCTTCGTCAAAGGTGACATAGGGTGGATAGGCGTACCTGTATTCAGATAAATTTGTTTACCTTTTCCACTATTAATAAGCTCTTCTGCCGCATCCACGCTACGTTGATCTGCCCAAATAATACTGGGTGTTAGCGGTTGATGATTCTCGTCTACCACGATGACACTGTGCATCGCACTACTAAAAGATACACATAAGATATCATCTGATTGAACTCCTGATTTCGTTATCACAACCTTCATCGCTTCTAAGGTTGCTTGAAAAATTTGATCAGGATCTTGCTCCGCTCTATCTGATTGTGGCACGTTCAGAGGATAACCAATCGAATGGATAGCCTTCACTTTTCCTGTCTGATGAATCATTAGTGTCTTAACACTCGTCGTTCCAATATCGACTGCTAACACATAATCTTGTATTTTACTCATTTGCTGAGATATCCTTTCTGATCAAACTGCCACTCGTAAGGTTCACTCACAATTTCAATTTGTGGATGACGCATGGCTTCAGCGAGCAGTGTTTCGGAAATTTCGATCTCTCCTAGGTGTAACGTATCGCGAATCCTAGCTAATCTGCACTCATGAAAATCAAGAATATTACATGTCTTAATACCGGCACGAATTGCATCTAGATCGTTAGATAACGTGGTCGCTTGCTTCGTTGGAGCACACACCGTCGATGTTAGTCCATTAGCATAAGTAGCAGGCCAATCGGCCTTGCTAACTAAACGTGCCGTGGTGAAATCTGCTGTACCTACTCCATTAGCGTTCCCCTTCGATTCAGGCGTAAGATCAAGCACCACCATTTTATTCACTTCTGGACCTCCATGAGCATAAGGAGTCGGGTATCTTCCAGTAACGTTAGGGTCCATTCCATCGCCACTAATATTTTTTCCAATATAATCAATAACAAGTACGTCCAGATTTGAAAAAAGTATTTTGGGCAGACGTTCCTTCGCTTCACGTAGCAGTTCAGGTTCGAAATCCTCCATCTCGGCTGCGGGAACAACTTCTATTCTACAAGTCTGATCATAAGCGTTCTCAATGAGTGCCACGCCGAACACGATCGGAAGCTTATCAATCATCCTTCTAGCCATAGCCGGCACGTTTTCCGCCATATATTTGAAGCCTAGTTGATGTGTCGCTTCTGCACCCTTTTGCTTGCCTAGGCCTATAGCAATCATCTTTAAGAGTCCACTCTCAATCGGACCACGGAATGCGGTATGTGGCTTAACTCGGTTAATCACTACGATCGCATCCGCCTCTGTAGCAGAAATTCTATCAACATATACCGGCAATCCATTAGGTAGCTTATCAATGAGAACAACATCCATTGACGAACGAATGGGAGCTCCCATTCTGGCTTCATCAATCCCTAGATGTGCAAGTACCTCAACCTGTCCCTCCGCTGTAGCACCACCATGACTACCCATACAAGGTACGATGAATGGCTCTGTTCCTGCCTTTTTGAGTTCATCAATGACTAGCTTAGTAAACTCATCCACCTTATATATTCCTCTACTCCCAACAGCAACAGCTACTTTGCTGCCTTTTGCAATCTTTGGAATACATCCCGAAGCATCTAACTTCAACTTCAGTTCAGAGATCGGATCTTCCAATCTTGTCTCGTCAAACTTCTGACGAATCCTCACCATCCGGGGTACTGGGATATCTTGCAACAGTTGGCTTAATGTATCACTCATATCGTCATCGCTCCGAAACCACCATCTACACGAATAAGCGCTCCAGTAATAAATGATGACGCTTTCACTGAGGCTAAATAAATCACGGTTCCTTGAAGCTCATCTGGGTTCCCAAACCGATTCATCGGCGTGTGCGTCATGATAGATTCCGTACGTTCCGGCGATAAGATCTTACGATTCTGTTCAGCTGGAAAGAATCCTGGAATAATGGCGTTAACACGAATTTGATGGGGTGCAAACTCTCGTGCTAGAAACTTAGTTACGCTATTTACGCCAGCCTTGGATGCCGAATAAGTGAACACTTTAGATAACGGTGGATCTGACGATACCGAAGATATATTAATAATGGAGCCACCCTTACCCTGCTCAATCATTTGCTGTCCAAAAATTTGACTTGATAGGACAACACTCTTCAAGTTCACATCCATGATGTTATCCCATTCGTCCATCTTAATTTCCATAAATGGTGTCGAACTATTGATACCCGAGCTGTTCACAACGATATCAACACTTCCTGTCCAAGAGAGAACTTGATCCAGTACATTTTTGAGATCATCTTCAACCGTAACATCAGCCTGAATGACCATCGCTTCTCCACCCGCTAATTCTATACGTTGCTTAACTTCATTGGCCTTATCTAAATTACGTCCAACGATAGCTACTCGCGATCCTTGAGATGCTAGTCCTTCCGACATCGCGCCTCCAAGCACACCATTTCCACCTATAACTACAGAAGTTGTACCTTTTAAGTCGAATAAATTCATTATTATCCCCCTTGATAGACTCCATATTCAAACAAATAACAACGTTGTTATTGTTATAATAACGTAATTTATACGGACTGTCTAGCTCTTAAGATTAAGTCTAAACTAAATAACTTACCTCTTTTCCGAAAAAAATATGATATAATAACAACGTTGTTACTGTGATTGGGAGGAATCAAAAGTGTCCGTTACAATTAAAGATATTGCCGAACGCGCCGGTGTAAGTTTCTCAACGGTTAGTAAAGCACTAAGAAACAGCCCACTTGTACAAGATATAACAAAACATAAAATACTGGAGATCTCTAAGGAATTAGGATACCAGCCCAATATAGCCGCCCGTAGACTTGTGTCGAACAAAAGTTGGACGATTGGTGTCGTGTGGCCTTCAGTTGAACGGGTTACCCCCTCAACTTTGATTACGAGAATCAATCATGAATTAGCCAAACATTCGTATACTACATTGCTATCCATTAACGAAACAAATTTAGCTATAGAAACCTTCATTCGTCTTCAGTGTGATGCCATTCTCGTATTCTATGATCAAGAAAGACGTGAAGGTGGAAATATCCGTAGCTTCCCAACTCCAATTAACATTCCCATTCTTTATTATGGAATCGATGGACTTACACCTTACACAACTATTGATACCGTTCGTAGTAAAGCCATTGAATTAGCCGTGCATCATTTAGTTGAATTGGGTCATCAACGCATTGCATATATCGGTCATGTGAAGTCCAAAGACCCACTGCAATATGAGAAGGTTGTAGCTTTCACTGACCTAATGAATAAATACAACTTACCTATAACTAGTGAATCTATTCTTCCTATTAATAGTCTAGATACGCATGAAGGATATATGACGGCTAAACAGCTACTCATTTCCACTCAACGCCCAACGGCGATTATTAGTGGTAGCTATGACCTTACCAAGGGAATTCTGCGTGCAGTAAATGAATTGAGGATTCGCATTCCAGAACATTTATCTCTTGTTAGTTATGATAATATACAGCAAATGGAAGAACTCGAAGTGCCTATGACTGCGGTAGGTGTATCGCTAGATGAAATTGTCGACACCACTGTCGAAACCTTATTAAGATTGATGAATGACAAGGGGCCTGTACCTTCTGTAAATTTAGAGCCTGAGCTTGTCGTTCGTTCCTCCACCTCACCACCACAGATATAAATAGAAAAAAAAAGGATTCTTACGTAATGAGTTACGTTAGAATCCTTTTTTTAATGTGTGATTGAAATGAATTATTATTTTTCTCGAAGAATGCCCGCAACTGGAGTCACTCCAAAAGCCTTAGCTAGTTCAATTAATTGTTGATCTGTGATTCTTTGTTTGATCTCATGATGAGCAACTAACATATAGATTTGTGCAGCCTTCTCAACAGTTTCAATTAATCCAAAGGCCTCATCCATCGTGGTACCTGTACCAAATATTCCATGTTGTGGCCAAATAACAACCCGATGCGACTTCATCTTCTTCGCTGTCTCACGTCCGATCTCACTACTTCCCGGTACCATCCAAGGGATAACACTGACTCCGTCAGGGAATACAACGATACATTCCGTACACATTTCCCATAATGTTCTCGTAAATAGACGTTCATCTAAATCATGAATGAAGGTCATAGCCAGGGTGTTCGTGGAATGTGTATGCATAACAATCCGATGATCCTTATCCACCTTCAAACGTTCAATATGACTCATGAAATGGGATGCAAGTTCGCTCGTCGGTACAGCATTATTACTTAGTCCCCATAGTACTTCAACACTTTCACCTGAAGTAGATACTCGAATAACACCGATGTTGGACTCTGGATCAGAGATCACATTTTTGAAATATTTACCCGATCCCGTCACGATAAAATACATGCCTGCTAATTCATTAACAGGAAATGATAAAGGAATCGTTCTAATCACGTTCTGTGTATCCATATATTTGCATACTTCAGACTCATCTAATATATAACTGATGTTTCCTCCGTTACGTTCGTCCCACCCAAGGTTCCACATATGATAAGTGATATCTGCCATTTCGCGTACAAAAGGTACATCCATTGCAGCAACATTATTTTTAGTATTTATAGTCATTGAAGTTGTAGTCACAGTAACTCTCCCCTTTAACTTCTTTTTTTGAAAAGATTCATCTTTTATACTTTCATCCTACGCTCACACATCTTTATTGTCAACATAACTAACAGAATAAATGTTGTATTAATTTGTTTTGTGTATTTTTCATGACATATTTAACATTAACCTTGATGATCTCCAGATCAGCTTATCAATAAATCAAGTACTTGCTATAACAATCACATTGTAGCTATGATATACAAAAGTAATAGTGTGACTGAAGAAAGGTGATCCTTCTATGTTAGCAGCTGAACGAAGACAAAAAACGATAGACTTAATTCATCAAGATAAGCGTGTACTTGTTGCCGATCTTAGTAAAATGTTTGATGTTACAGAAGAAACGATTCGACGCGATCTGGAGAAGTTGGAGAAAGAAGGTATCGTGAGCCGTACATACGGGGGTGCCATGCTTAACAGACATACTAATGAGGACCTTCCCTATACAACTAGAAATACGATTAATATGGACATGAAGCGAGACATCGCGCTGAAGGCCCTGATGCTTATTAACGACGGGGATACATTAATGGTCGATCCAAGCTCGACTTCTTTTGAATTCGTAAAGACACTAGGTAACAAGAGCAATCTGACCCTAATTACCAATTCAATTAACATTCTGCACGAGTTCGCCAATACGAATCTCAACATTATTTCGACGGGGGGTTCACTCCGATATCGTTCACTTTCATTAGTTGGACCTATCTCTCAAGAAACGGTGCAGAAATATAATGTTGATACGGTCATCATGAGCTGCAAAGGCCTCTCTCTTGATAAAGGTGTAATGGACTCCAACGAACCTGAATGTGTCTTAAAACAGCATATGATACGTCAGGCTGATCGAATTATTCTTTTAGCTGATCATATGAAGTTTGATAAGATTGCCTTTGTAAAATTGGTTGATCTTGCACGTATCCATTATTTAATTACTGACCAGAAGCCATCCGATCCATGGTTAGAACTATTAGCTAAACATAACGTTGAAGTTATCTATTAATGGCACAGGAATATACAACTACATTGCCTTAGAAACCAACTTCCGACTATCGATAAAATCTGAGCGCAAGTTTATTCTTTCTAACGAAAAGATACCTTCCTTGTCTCTCAAAGAAGGTATCTCTTATATCGATACTAACGTTATCCCACAAGTAAAGCGAACACAATACCAGGTCCATGTACCCCAATGGTAAGATCATTCTCAATGTCTGCCGAACGACTAGGACCCGAGATGAAATGGATGCCTGCTGGTAAATTCTCACGTCCTGCTTGATCAAAGTTTATCAATACTTCACCAAGCCGCGTCTTCAATCGTTCAAGAGGAATAATAGCAATAAGTGCCGTAGGTAATAGGCTAACTGATCTCCCCTTATCCTTGGAGGACAGCACCGTAATTGAACCTGTATGCGCAACAGCATAATCAGCTATGACGACACCAATATCTGCTTCTGCTGCTCTGGCTTTCCAGTGCTCTTGTGAATCACTGTTCCATAGAGAAACTTTGGCATTCTTAATAGACGCCTCTAACCCTAACGCATTTAATTCATCTTGATTCTGCCGAATGATATATTGTGCTGACATCTCTTCCGCTTTGTTCGCTATAAAGGTTGTAACTTCTCCCATATGGGAGAGGCGTTGTACACTTCCTCCAGCGCTGTTGAAGTTGACTGTGAATTCCTCAATACGTTCTTCCAGTGACAGCTCGTAGGTATTCCAGAAATCTGGAGCCCCCTGAAAGGGATGAGGTGGTGGCTCAATAACCCGAGATCGTCCCAGACGCTCTGCAATGCCAGACATAAATCGTTCTTGCTTCGAACGAGATTCTATCTCCAATTGCGCTAACCAATCCTGATGTGATTTAGGCATGGCCATTCCCTCCTTTTTCCCGGTCTCTGATGAGCGCTTCCATACGACTCTTTGCCTTCGGATCCATGTCCTGTATTCCACTTCTAATCTCTTCATCCAGCGTTTTCCACTGATTACGAAACGATTGTTTAGGAAGACTTGGCGTAACTCTGTAGCTGTTCCAGCCCTTTAGTGGACCTATCTTAGCGTGAATCTCACCTTTACGTACAACGATCTTTTGAGCTAATCTACCCACTTTTAGAACGCCTTCATACCGTTTAGAATTTGACATGATCGCAGCAAAACCACGCATACCCGCCGCTTCTACTTTATCACCATGCCCTCTTTCAACCTTCCGCCTGCGCAAATAAATGAGCATTTCGTGTAACGGAATCTTGACTGGACAAGCCTCGTAACAAGCACCACATAGACTTGAAGCACTAGCGATATCATCCCATTGTTCAATATTCTTATTTAATGCTGGTGTTAATACAGCTCCGATAGGACCACTATAGGTCCCGCCATACGCATGCCCACCGATATGACGATATACTGGACAGGCATTCAAGCAAGCCCCGCAACGAATACAATTCAATAACTCTTGGAATTCTGGATCACCAAGTTGTAAAGAACGACCATTATCCAGAATAATGATATGCATCTCATCTGGACCATCCGCGTCTACTTCTCTGCGTGGACCTGTAATACCAGACATATATACCGTTAACTTCTGCCCCGTAGCAGAACGTGGCAATAACGTAGCCATGACTTCTAAATCACTCCATGAAGGAATAATACGTTCCATGCCCATTAAAGTGATTTGCGTTGATGGAACCGTCGTAACCATCCGAGCATTACCCTCATTCTCGAACAGTACCATGGAACCCGTCTCTGCGATCGCGAAGTTGCAACCCGTCATGCCTATATCTGCTTCAAGAAACTTCTCTCTTAGCTTTTTACGCACGAAACCAGCAAGCACTGACGTCTCAGGAGGTAAGGTCTCGCCTGCTTCCTTAGATAGTAAATCAGCAATTTGATATCGATTCTTGTGTATTGCTGGAATAATAATATGAGAGGGTGTCTCGCCTGCTAGTTGAATAATATACTCCCCAAGGTCAGTCTCTACCGCCTCTACACCTATGGACTCTAATGCATGATTCAAATGTAGTTCTTCGGTAACCATCGACTTAGACTTCACGACTGATCGTGCCTTTTTCTGCTCCGCGATGGCAAGTGTGATCTTCACGGCTTCTTCGGCAGTATCTGCAAAATGGACATGAACCCCATTGGCTCTAGCATTATCGGCAAATTGATTCAAGTAATAATCGAGGTGCGCAATCGTATGTAGCCTAATTTGGCGACCACGCTCACGCCAATCCTCCCAATTCCCTTGTTGGTCTGCTGCCTTCTGCTTACCATCACGTAATCGTTCCGTCGTAAACTTAACTGCTTTTCGAAGAAATTCGTTATTCAAAGCAAGCTCGGCACGTTGTTTGACTGTCGCTCCATCTGCTGCACTCATGCTTACTTCACCCCTTCATATAACAGTTCTGCTAAATGCATGACACGAACGGGCTTGTTGCGATAGCGTAAGTTGCCCCCAATGTTCATCAGACAGGCCATATCCAATCCAACGAGTACTTCAGCTTCAGTCTCCAGCACGTGATCACTTTTCTCCGTTACCATAGCCCCTGATATATCGGACATTTTGATAGCGAAAGTCCCCCCGAATCCACAGCAATCTTCTGCAAAAGGAAGCGGCACCAATTCCATTCCCTTGACATTACGCATCAACGCCATCGGCTCTTCCTTAATCCCGAGCAGACGACTTCCATGGCAAGACGGATGATAGGTTACTTTATGCGGGAACGATGCCCCAACATCGGTAACACCTAGCACGTGCACCAAAAATTGAGTGAATTCATATGACTTTTTCTGGAGCTTCTCAGCCTTCATAAGCATCATCGGGTCATTCTCGAACAACTTTGGATAATGATGTATCATTCCAATGCATGAACCTGCAGGTGAAATGACAAAATCACTATCCTCAAATGCTTCAAGGATCGTCTTAGCAGATTCTCTAGCTTCGTTCCAATAGCCACTGTTAAAAGCAGGCTGACCACAGCAAGTCTGCACCCTAGGAAAATCCAATACAACACCGTATCTAGCAAGTAATCTAGCCATGGCTTCCCCAATTTTGGGGTATACAGCATCACTAATACAGGTGATAAACAAAGATACTTTCATCGCCGTACCCCTCTTTCACACCTTTTTGTAACATTAGAACGTATAAGTTTTAATTTATACGTTCTAATGTTCTTGGTAAACGTACGACACGATCAAGGTGGCCTACGCTTATATTTAAGTTGATATTACACCGTTGTGACCGATATTAGACGTTCCTTCAACATATTCATTTGCTCTTGGGCAATACGCTGATCGGTAATGATCTCATGAACACCCGTAATATCTGTCACATGAGTGAAAGACTGTAATCCGAATTTACTAGAATCGGCTAGTAGAAAAACCTCATCCGAAATACTGATCATTTTTTGTTTCACTTGCGCTTGTAGTTCATTAGATTCACTTATACCTCGCTCCAAATGAACTCCCTTACACGAAAAGAATAATTTATCGACATGATAGGAGTCTAATGAACGTTCTGCAAGCGGACCTACATAGGACATTGACTTTGCCGCTAGTAAACCACCCGTAGATATAACTTCAATCTTCTCTTTACTGCTAAGTTCCATCGCGACCTTAATTGAATTGGTGAGTACGGTGAGTGGAATATCAGGCAAATCCGCAGCCATATACCATGCCGTTGTACTTGCGTCCAGAAGAATTCTGTCCTTTGGCTGAATTCGCTTAATGGCCTCTTGGGCAATTCTTCTCTTCTCTTCCGCATGCATAATCTCACGTTCCATATAAGGCGTCTCAGGATGATGATCCTTTATGTTAACCGCGCCTCCATGAGAGCGCCGAAGACGTCCCAACTTCTCCAACCGGTCCAAATCGCGGCGAATCGTTTCTTCTGTCACCTGACACAAATCGCTAAGCACGGATACCCTTATACTTCCTCTTTCATTCACCAACGCAACAATTTTCTCGTATCGCTCTGCAACCAGCATAACTTCCCTCTTTCTAACGCTATATTTGGGCCAGACCCGTCACTTGACAGAATCGCCCGTGAGCTTCTTCCCAGACGTCCGACTGTTCAGGTTCATAGATGACTATTGGGAAGGAATCTCTTATGACCTGCCGAGCCTCCCATACATCTGACAAATCACCTTGGGCGATCCATTGCGTAGTTAAATTGCCGATGGCACTTCCTTCCGCAGGCCCTGCCCATACCGGTTTACCAATAGCATTAGCCGTCCATTGGCAAAGTAAGGTATTATGAATCCCTCCGCCCACCATATGCAATCCATTAAAGGATTGAGCTGAAAGACGTTCGGTCAGTTCCAGTACATAACGATATTTTAAAGCAAGACTTTCCAAAATGCATCTTACAATGGCACCGGGTTGTTCTGGCGGTTGCTGACCGGTCTGCACACAGTACTTCCGTATATGCCCTGGCATATCTCCTGGATGTAGAAATAGTGGGTCATCTGGATCAATAAAGGTTGTCAAGGCAGGCGCTTGGTGTGCCAGTTGGACAAGCTCTGGAAAAGAATACGAATTCCCTTCCCGCTCCCATGCCCTCCTGCTCTCCTGTAGAATCCATAGTCCCATAATGTTCTTCAATAATCTGAAGGTGCCATAAGCACCTCCCTCATTCGTGAAGTTAAGTTTAAGAGCCATATCATTAATAACTGGTTGCTGTACCTCTGTTCCGAGCAGTGACCATGTTCCACAGATTAAGTAAGCAAATGACTTCTCCATGGCCGGCACCGCAATCACTGCGGAACCTGTATCATGCTCTGCTGTCGTAAAGATGGACATCGGCTTAATGCCTAACTCATCACTTAGAGAAGAAGTAATTCTACCTACATGAGTTCCTGGTTGAGCCACGTTCCCAAACCATGAGCTCTCGATGCCTAGCCGCCGCATAAGGGATTGATCCCATTTGCCCTCTAGCGGATTATATAGCTGCGTAGTCGTTGCATTCGTAAATTCATTATGCATCTCACCGCTTAAGAAATAACGAAGAAGATCAGGAATCATGAGAAAATGCTTGCCTTCTCTAACTAAAGGCGAATTCGCTTGTCTAAGGGCATATAGTTGATAAATCGTATTAAACGGTAAAAATTGAATGCCTGTACGTCCGAACAGCTCCGCTGATGACATTTCATCCAACACGGCTTCCATAGCACCATCCGTATGCCGATCACGATAATGATACGGATTGCTGAGGAGTTCTCCATGACTCCCAATCATACCGAAATCTACAGCCCAGGAATCAATGGCTAAACTTTTAGCCTCAATATTCTGATGCTTCACCTTCAATAAGCCTTGTTTCATTTCATGAAATAAGCGAAGAATGTCCCATTGCAAGCGATTACCTACCTGCACGGGGTCATTTGCAAATCTGTGAACCTCTTCCACTTCCATCTTCTTATCGTTCAAACGGCCACGCACTAATCTCCCACTACTAGCTCCAAGATCGAATGCGAGCACACTCACCAGCTTGCACCACCCTTGCCTCTCACTGCAATATCTTGCGTATAACTACTATTCAGAAAAGCTTTCATAGGGTCTTGTGGTAGGTTCCGTTCTTCACGAATGGCTTGAATCAGCGGTGCTACATCGAACTCATATGCTTTACGAACCGCATCCTCTGCCCCTAATACATCGCCACGAAGCTGTGCTTCCTCAACTTCAGCATGATTAACCAGCAGCGCCTTTGCAAATTGCGTCTGTACATTCAGTACAGAACGAATCATCGCAGGTATTTTCTGTTCGATATTGTGACATTGATCAATCATATAAGCGATATTATTCACCGTGTCGACGACACCTGCATCAGAATCCTGTGAGGCATGTAAAATTTGATAGAATATAAGGAATAGTTCATACGGATTCATTGTACCGACAATAAGATCATCATCTGCATATTTACGACTGTTGAAGTGGAATCCTCCCAATCTTTTCTCATCTATTAGATAAGCAACGATATGCTCCACATTCGTTCCTTGCGCATGATGGCCTGTGTCCACAAGCACTTCGGCTTGAGGCCCCAGCTTCATAGCCAAGTTATAGGCCATCCCCCAATCCGCTAAATCTGTATGATAGAATGCGGGCTCGAAAGACTTATATTCAATAAGCAATCTCATCTGTGGTGTCAGAGCTTTATACACCTCTGCTAGTGCTTCGTGCATCCACGCTTTACGTTTACGAATGTTGCCCTGTCCAGGATAGTTCGTTCCATCTGCAAACCATAGACTGATATCTCGGGATCCCGTTGCCTTAGCAATATCTACACATTCTAACAAATGATCTGTGGCTTTACGGCGAACCTTGGGATCGATATTCGTAACACTGCCTAGCATATAGTCATCCTCTTGAAATAAATTCGGATTCACAGCACCTACGCTGAGCCCTAAGTTCTCAGCATGACTTCTAAGCTTACTGTAATCCTCCACTTTATCCCAAGGAATATGAATAGCTACCGAAGGAGCAAGTCCGGTCAAGGCATGAACCTGAGCCGCATCTTCAAACTTCTCAAACGGATTACGAGGGACACCTACTTTTTGATAGACTTTAAATCTAGTACCCGAATCGCCATACCCCCAAGAAGGAGTCTCAATTTGGAGTCCTTTAAGTTTCTTCTTCACTTGATTGAGGTCGATACCTCTAGCTTGCTGTTGTTCCTCAAATAACGAATATGCACGATCAGTCACATTCAACACCCTCTCATCATATAATCATTGGTTATTATCAAAAGATTTATCTTGTGAAGGCTGCAGGTACGCCGCCGTCAATGGTTAGCATACATCCCGTTGTCTTCTCTGATTTGGAAGATGCAAAGAAGGCAATTCCTTCAGCGATATCTCTCGGATAAATATTAACTAGCAAAGTTGTACGTTTGCGGTAATGTTCTTCTAATTGGTCAGGCTCAATGCCATAAGCGGCTGCACGTTCATTACGCCAGTTCGAATTCCAGATCGCAGATCCTTGTAGGATAGCATCAGGTAGAATTGTATTCACACGTATTCCGTATTCTCCGCCTTCAGTCGCGATACAGCGCGCTAAGTGTGCTTCAAGAGCCTTAGCTGAGCTATAAGCTGATACACTTTTACCTGCATATATCGAATTCTTGGATCCGATGAAGACCATGCTGCCTCCTACAGATTGTTCCTTCATTAATTTGAATGCTTCGCGTGCCACTAGGAAATAACCTGTTCCCAGCACCGCTATATTAAGATTCCATTCCTTCAATGATGTCTCCTCAAAAGGACTGGAAGTCGCAAGACCCGCATTGTTCACAATAATATCTACGCCACCAAAAGCAAGCGCTGTCTCTGCATAAGCATTCACAACATCTTCCTCGCTCGTAACATCCATTTTGACAGCTATGGCTCGGTTCTCACCATACTGCGCATTAATCTCCGCCGCTACCTTCTGTGCACCTTCTAAATTCAAATCTGCAAGTACCAGATGTGCTCCTTCAGATACGAGTCTCCGTGCAGTTTCGCTACCGATTCCGCCTGCTCCGCCTGTGATAAAGGCTACCTTACGTGAGAATTCCGCCTCCGCTGGTGCGAGTGATAATTTGTATAGCTCTAGTGGCCAATATTCTACATTGTAGGACTCATTCTCGCTAAGAGAAACGAAATTCCCCAGAGCCGTAGCCCCTCTCATAGCCGCGATAGCTCGATGAAACAATGCACCACTGACTTTAGAATTGGACCAGCTCTTCCCTGTATTGATCATCCCAACCCCTGGAATTAGAATAACTCTTGGCGCTGCTTCGAACATCACATCATCCTCGTGCTTATTGCGCTCAAAGTAAGCTTGATATTTCTTTTTGTAAGTAGCAACCCCATCTTTTAGCTTCGCTTTCAAGCCCTCTATATCGTTTACATTCGGTGTCCAATCAATAAAGAGTGGGACAACCTTTGTATGTACCAAATGATCCGGACAGGCTGCACCCACTTGAGATAGTTGAGCAGATTCACGCCCACCTACAAATTGCAGTACATCTTCCGCGTCATCGAATGTAAGAATCATTTTCTTAGCATCGCTTACAGCACCTCGAATGAGTGGTAACACGCTAGCAGCAATATTTCTACGATCTTGTTCAGGTAGTGTTTCTACAATAGCGCCACCAAAAATTGTATCCTCGTTCACACGGTTCTCAATATAATTCTCAGCTTCCGTAATGATCTCAACCGTCTTAGCGTAACATGCTTCTGACGTTTCACCCCAAGTGACAAGACCATGCTTCTCCATCAGTACCAATTCTGCTTTAGGATTAGCTAGCACACCTTCAGCAATCATTTTAGATAGTGTAAATCCAGGTCTAATATAAGGAACCCATACAAATCTATCCCCATAAATTTCGCGAGCAATCTCCTTACCATTGTCTGCACAGCAAAGACTTATAATCGCATCAGGATGCGTATGATCCACGTGTTTAAAAGGTAAAAAAGCATGTAACAATGTTTCTATGGATGCTCTTGGATGCTTAGAGTCGATCATACAATGAGTGAGGTAATTGACCATTTCCTCATCCGGCATTTCAGCTTTCTCGAATAGAGGGCGAATATCTTCTAAGCGTAGTGCTGTAAAATTACTTGACTTCATAGAGGCAAGGTCAGAACCACTTCCCTTTACCCACATTACTTCAACGTCCTGACCACGGAAATCTTTAATCGTTGTTTTTGTAGACGTATTACCACCACCCCAATTACATACCCGACGATCTTCACCAATGATATTAGAACGATAGACTAACTCATCAAGTCCATCCTGTAATTGAACCGCTTTCAAAGAATCCCATAAGCTCTGTACCATAAATAATATTCCTCCGTTTTGTAGTTTATTGTTGTTGTTTTTATTATTGTATTACATTTGTTTGTGTTTGAATAGACACAATTCAAAAATAAACAAAAATTAATAGGCGCCCCAAGGTTAAAATACTGACCACTTGAATATGTCCCTTTTGTTTATTGACACCTCCAAGTGACCGGAAATAACAAAATGGCGGTTCAAGGATAACCCTCGACTGCCATTTTGTTTAGATCCGTCTATATCTTCAGAAGAGCAGCGCCTGCACCTCCAATAGATGATATCAGCCTTTAATTAATAACCCCTTTTTTAAGAATCACATTAGCATAAAGTGCCTTTTCACCCGTAGAGATAATCGCGTAGGCTTTCTTAGCACGTTCATAGAAAGCAAACCGCTCTACTTCTTCAAAAAGATTCTCTCCGTCCTGATATGTAGCAACAATCCCACGATAAGTATCCCAAATAGGCGTCTTTACTTGATCTCCTGGGGTAACCTGCATTAAAGATATAGGATGTTCAACATATTCATCTAGTGGAACAAGTTGCAGTACAGCTTCTAGCAATTCAGGAATACCGTGCCCATCACATCGAATGAGTCTTTGAGCATGGCTCGCTGCCGGAAAATTACCATCTGCAAGCACAATTTCATCAGAGTGACCCATTTCCATTAATACTTTCAGTAGTTCCGGAGAGATTAATGTGGAAATCCCCTTCAACATCATGCACGCCTCCTCTATCACTTTGCACGCTTTGTCTACTTGTTACAACTTGTTACGTTGTCATCATTTGTGTTGATTTCGTAATTTGACTGTACTTCTCATAAGCATCAGTCCACGCCTTGGAGTCTTGAGGGCCATAGCTCTCCACAGGAAAAGAATTACGAATTAAATCCTTTCCTGCCGCCATATCCTCGAGTTGCCCACTTGCTACGAGTTGTACCATGATATTGCCAATGGCACTAGCCTCGATCGGACCTGCCCAAAGAGGACGCTGGATAGCATTAGAGGTAAATTGACAAAGCAACCTATTCTGAATTCCTCCACCTACCATGTGCAATCCCTCAAAGTTAACCTCACACAATTCTTCTGCCTGCTCTAGAACTTGACGATACCGAAGAGCCAAACTTTCTAGAACACAACGAATGACTTCACCTTCCGTTACTGGCTCCGGCTGTCCAGACTCTCTACAGTAACTTCTAATCTCATTTGGCATATCCTTTGGATTCATGAATCTAAGATGATCAGGATCTATCAAGCTACGAAAAGAAACAGCCTTATCAGCTAGTTCAACTAATTCTTGAAAAGATAAGGCAATCCCGTCGTTTTCCCATTTGCGTTTACACTCCTGTACAATCCACAGACCCATAATATTCTTGAGTAGCTGATAAGTCCCCCCAACGCCACCTTCGTTAGAGAAGTCTCGCTCCATGACACCCTTATGAACCAAGGGTTCTTGAATCTCTGTTCCAAGCAAAGACCATGTACCACATACAAGATAAGCGTAAGTTGCAGAGGTTGCAGGTACTGCTGCTGCCGCAGACTCCGTATCATGTGAACCCACAGCAACCATACGAAGTCCAGGAATACCTAACTCTCGACATACCTCCTCGGTCAAATCTCCCGTATACGTACCAGGTGGTATAGGGTCTATCATAAGATCACTAGGGATTCCCAATTGTTCCATAAGCGCTGTGTTCCATGAACGTGTTGTCGGATTGTATAGCTGTGTTGTAGTCGCCATTGTGAACTCGCATACCTTGACTCCAGTAAGAAAATAAGATAATAAGTCCGGTGTTAACAGTAGCGTCTGAGCCATCTCCAACTTCGGAGAATTCGCCTTCTTCATAGCGTACAATTGATAAATCGTGTTGAAGGGCATTAACTGCAATCCACTTTCCATGAATAACCTTTCCCGACCGAATAGATCACACAGTTCTTCAACTAATCCCTTGGTTTGGGGGTCTCGGTAATGATAAGGAAGTCCAATTAACTCGCCATTGCTATCCAGTAGCCCGAAATCAACACCCCAAGTATCAATACCACAGCTCTCCAGCGTGTACCCTGCCTGTGAAGCTTTGCGAATGCCTGTCTTTACTTCCTGCAATAGTAATGCAATATCCCAATGTAAATGATTATTAATAACTACCGGTACATTGGGAAAACGATGAACTTCGGTCATTTTTAATATACATTTATCCGAACATTGATCCTCTACTCCCGTTACCAACTCGCCTACAATCGCTCGACCACTACTTGCTCCTAGATCAAACGCAAGTACAGCACCTTGATTGCTCAACAGATACACCACCTTTAATTCATAAACATCCTCATCTAACTTTCACCGAAACCCTATACCGTAGAAGGAAAATGATTATATTTACTTCATCTGCTGCAACAATTTAATCCGATAATCTTCGCTCTCAAGCGCAGCAATATCAGCAAATTCCTGATCTGTTAGAACCACTGGATTACCCACAGCTCGCGCTGATAAGTAAATCTTGGCACTTTCCTCAACAACCTGAGTACGGTAAAAAGCTTCGCGTAAATTTCTTCCCGTCGTAACCAATCCATGATTCCCCAACAATATAGAACTTGCTTCAGTTACCTTATCCGCAACAGCATTCGCCAGTAAGTCTGTCGTTGGAATTAAATAAGGGATGTACAATGTCTTACCTACCAGCGCTGCTTGATCTGGAAACATGATCGGAAGATTCTGTTCTACCAAAGTAAAGGCAATACAATAGGGTGGATGGGTATGGATCATAGCCCCCATATCAGGTTTCTGCCGGTATCCATATAGATGCATCAGCACTTCTGAGGAAGGGCGTAGCTTAGTGTCACTTATCTCACCCGATGGAATATCCACTTCAATCCATTGCTCTGGTTCAATTTCCTCCAGTGCGAAGCCACTAGGTGATAAAAACATGCTATTCTCTAGCCTAGCGCTGATATTCCCTCCTGGTCCTACTACAAGTCCGTGATCGACAATTTTACGTGCATATTTACATAGCTCATTTCGAATATCTAAACTACTCATCGTATACCCCCTAATTATTTATATAGCGGTCCAAAAGCACTACATGCCCGGAAATCCGCACTTTCTGTATTCTCAGTTCCGAACATACCCCATACCCGAGGGCGGAATATTTGATCGCTAGGTACATTATGCATATTCACGGGAATACGAAGAATGGATGCTAAGGTCAATAAATCAGCTCCGATATGCCCATAGCTAATAACACCATGATTAGCACCCCATTGATTCATCACTTCATACACACTTGTAAATGCACCGTCTCCTGTAAGATTAGGTACGAACCATGTCGTTGGCCATGTAGGGTCCGTTCTCTGATCTAGAATGTCGTGCACATTTTCCGGTAGTTCAATAGAGTAACCCTCAGCAATCTGAAGAACAGGCCCAAGACCCTTTACAAGATTCAAGCGAGTCATTGTCATCGGTATACCACCATGAGTCAAGAAATCTGTAGAGAAACCTCCACCTCTGAAATACTCTAACGATGCAGGTCTCCATTGTGTTGCCTCTAACGTATTCTTAACTTCCTCATCTGTTATTTCCCAGAAAGGCTTCATCGCGGGTTGCCCATTAATTTGTTGTTCTCCTGTACCATCAAGCGCAGCAGAACCCGAATTAATGAGATGAAGAATGCCATTGGCTGCGCGACCTTCTAGGGTATGTCCTGTCACACGTTGAACTGAATCTGGGCTCCAATACGTTCTCACATCCGCAAAAATTTGTGCTGTATTACTTAAGAGGTATCCGAACAACATCCCTACACCATTCAAACTATCATTCTCTGTAGCTACCAAAAAGGGAGAACGTAATCCATTCCAATCGAATGACGAATTAAGCATCGTCTCTAAAAAGTCAGCATTGGGACTATGATCCGTCCATTGACGTTGTCCTTGAAAACCACTGACGATCGCATGATGTCCCTCTGCTTCTTCCAGAAAACCAAGTTCCGCTAAGCGAGGGTTACCAATCATCAAATCTCTAGTAATAAGTGTCATCTTGACAACCGTCTCCCACTCCCAATCTTTACGTTCCCGAGTGGACTGAAGCTCTAGTGGATTATGGTCAGGACCCTCATTGCAGTTCTCTTTTACCCAAGAAAGCGCATTCAAAAATTCCTCAGGATCATAGATTCCCTCTTCTAACCTACGGGTGAATTCACTCATATCCACGTACTCATTACGCATTCCTAAATATTCCTGAAAGAAGGAATCATCTACAATGGAACCTGCTATACCCATAGAAACTGAACCTAGAGAAAGATAGGATTTACCACGAATATATGCTGCCGCAAGCCCACTCTTAGCGAATCTGAGTAATTTCTGCTGGATATCATCAGGTATCCGTTGATCTCCTTCATCTTGTACGTCTTCCCCGTATATACCGAATGCAGGTAATCCCTTCTGTGCATGCGCTGCCAATACTGCGGCAAGATATACTGCTCCAGGTCTGCCCGTACCGTTAAATCCCCATACCGCTTTAGGAATCGTCGGATCGGTATCCATCGTTTCCGTCCCATAACACCAACAAGGGGTTACTGTAATGGTTAATCCCACTTCTGCATTTTTGAACTTTTTGGCAGAGGCTGCAGCTTCTGCAACTCCCCCGATACAGGTATCTGATATAACGCATTCTACTGGATCACCGTTCGGATATCGTAGCTCGTCAGAGAGCATTTTTGCTACAGCTTTGGCAAGATTCATCGTCTGTTCTTCCAACGATTCACGAACGCCTCTTCTTCTACCATCAATTGTTGGTCTTATTCCAATCTTTGGGAAACCATCTTTCCATCTGTGAATATTGTCCATTCTTATCCATCTCCTCACGATTATGTTGAAATAGTATGACTATTTCAACTTAACAATACAATCTACCAATGTCAATTTAGCTATATATTCCATTAATGTAAACAGTCGGATTTTATTAGGTCTTTCAACTCATGTACATTTATTCCTAGTCTCTATTACATAGACTATTTGCCCTATTACATGTTACAATATGGTATAAAATATGGTTTTATCTAGGAGGATTTATTTACTATGGCATGGTTCAACAATCTACCTCTTTCAAAGAAGATTATAGCTGGATGCTACGTCGTTGCCGCCCTTTTTGCTATTCCCATCGTTATCGCTTTTATAGTTTTGGGTAAAGTTATTATAGGCATCAGTTTGATTGTAGTCCTATTAGCCCTAACCTTTCCTATTTCTCTTTTCATTGAGAAAGCGCTTACATCATCATTCGATGATATTTCTACCGTCACCCATCATATTTCCAAAGGAGATTTCACATTAAGAGTAAGTGAAACAGGATCAATGAGTACTCTGAGTCGTTCTTTTAATAACATGATTGATAAATTAACTAAAATTCTTAGCGATGCTTCAGGTATTACCAAGCAAGTTATGGGCACAAGTCGGGGTATTGTCGACAGAAATGAAGAACTAAGATTGGTCATGGCTCAAGTTGCCCACTCTTCTAATGAACTTGCCATAGGTGCTAGTGAAATATCCCAAGATATTTCCGGCATGACTGACTCTATTCAGGATATTGAGCAAAAGGTTAGTAATTATACCGCATCTACTAAATTAATGAATCAACGCTCAATAGAAATGATCTCACTCGTTGAAAAGGGCAGACAATCTGTTGAGAAACAAGCCGAGGGAATGCGCCTAAATATTAGTGCAACTGAAAAAGTAGCTGATACTATTGAAGATCTTTCTAAAAACGCTTCACATATTACAAAAATAACCAAGTCCATCTCGGAGATTGCTCAACAAACCAACCTGTTGTCGCTTAATGCATCCATTGAAGCAGCACGTGCTGGTGAACATGGCAAGGGATTTGCAGTGGTCGCTCAAGAAGTTCGTAAGTTAGCTGAAGAATCTACTGCATCTACACATGGCGTATTTAGCTTAGTACAAAGTATTGAACAAGGTGTTAAGCAAGCGATTGAACATATCCATGTTAACGAAGAAGTGGTACGTCAGCAGAATGAAATGATTGGCGAATCAGAGCAAATCTTTAAACAAATCGTCCAAAGTGTTCAGTACATTTCCGATCAAATTTCTGCCTTCTCTAAAGAAAGTGATATTATGCTAGAGAGTGCTCAGAAAATTTCAAGCGCGATTCAGAATATATCAGCAATCACAGAAGAGTCTGCTGCTGGCACACAAGAAGTATCTGCATCTATGAATTCACAAATTGAAACCATTCAAGCTGTAGCTAGAGAAGCTGAAGCCATGAACGCTTCTGTATTTCAGTTACAAAAGACAATACATATTTTGAAATTTTAGCTTAAACCGAAACCCATGCCGATCTACAAACGCTACGATTTCTATATGCTACCGTTATCTGCGGGTACTGGTTAGATATCAAATGGATAGAGTCATCAGAAACCCTCTGATGACTCTATCCATTTTTCTTTATGTGCTCAATATCCCTATGCAATTCCCTCGTAACTGTATTGTGTTTTTTATAATTATGCTTACCATCCTAAATGTTTCATTCTAATGTGAGAGAAAATCTCATTCAATACGTTGTATAAGGTGTAGAAGCGCTTTTACAAAAAATAAGGGGAATCGACACATGAAGTCTAATGATACAAATTTTATACGACGGTTACAGCGACAAGAAGAAGACGCATTGGAATTTATAGTTGATAAATATTTGCCATTAATCAAAGGGATAACTCACAAAGTTCTCGCTCCCCTTAACAACTGCGGTGTCATAGAAGAATGTATTAACGATGTTTTCCTTGCCATTTGGAACCATTCAAAAAAGTTCAACGGAGACACCCATGATTTCAGAAAGTGGATATGCGCTATTGCTAAGTTTAAATCAATTGACTATTACAGAAAAGCTAGTAAGGAAATAGAATTCAGCTCAGATTATATGGATTTGAACACAGGAAAATCAGCAGAGGATGAACTCATTCTCCAAGAAGACAGAACCGAACTAATCAGGTTAATCAATCATCTTGAGCCTGTTGAAAGAGATATTTTTATCATGAAGTTCTTTCTAGGCTTAAATACTAAGGATATTTCACTTAAACTCGGTTTGACCAAAGCTGCAATTGATAATCGAATTTATAGAGGGAAGAAAAAACTTAATAAAAATGCGATAACCCCTATGTTAGGAGAGAGTGGAATATGAAGGATATTTATGAATTATTGAATGATATAAACCTAGTCGAAGAGGAATTTGAGGAATTGCAAGTAAACGAACTCGAAAAATCTAGAATCAAAAGCACGCTAAAAAAGTCAATAAATAAGAACAAAAAAGTGACAAGTTGTAAAAGGTACGTGACGGTAGCTTCCATTATCGTTGGCTTATCATTTACAACGTTGGGTATAACGTTTCCTGCATATGCCAGCAGCATCCCTGTAATAGGTGATATTTTTAGCTTTTTGAATAATGAAAGCACAGGTCTTTATGATAATTATAAGGAGTATTCCACCGCAATGAATACGACCACAGAAAGTGAGGGCATCACAGTAACGATTAATGATGCGATTTACGATGGAAATACGGTAACACTAACTTACTCTATAGAGAGTGAACAAGATTTAGGAGAGAATCTCATGATCCATGGCAATCCAATGCTAAAAGGGTCAAAAGGCATGGCTGGCAGCTCAAAAATTTCGAAAGTGGATAAACATCATTATGTAGGCATATTTAATGCTACGTATTTGTCCAATAATAAAGAAGATACCGTAGAGATAAAGTGGGATTTAGACAGTATCATCAATCAAGATAAACAGCAAGAGATAAAAGGAAACTGGGAATTTGCTTTTACTTTAAAGGCTACGGAAAGCAAATCACAATTCATTGGCCAAAGTGCTGAACAAGATGGGGTAAAAGTAAGTGTAAATAAAATTTCCATCAATCCCATGTCCGTCATCATTTATTACGACCAAGAGGTTTCCGAGAAGGTAAGTAACAAATGGCACGAGGTATATGTTGAATTAGCTATTAAAGATGATTTAGGGAATATCTACTCAGGAGAAGGTAATGGAGGATCAGGTAAAGATTCTTATACGATGAGCTTGAGTAAAACAATCGAAAAGTTGGAACAGAATGCAACGAAACTTATAGTAACTCCTCATATCACCTTAAGAAGTTACAATCCTGATAATCATGGTTCCGTAGAAATAACGAGGAGTGGGCCGAGGGAAATTCTAATCCCAACAAAGCCTGGTATTGGGAAAGAAGATTTTGTATTACAGGACATCATTATCGAATTAAAGAAATAACATAATAAACTAAAGGGGCTGTTTCAAAAGTAGATTTTCTACGAGCGGAGACAAACACTATTCATTCTCAAAATAGTAAAAATCAATAGAGCAGCGATTCTCCGGTTATTGGAGGATCGCTGCTCTGCGTTTTTGGTCATTTGCGGCTTGCTTCAGTAGATTATGGGCAAGTGAAAGCCAACCGACCTCAAGCGTCACTTTTTTCATGCCGCGAAGCAGAAATCTCCGGAATCCCGGTTGTTTTTCAGTTGTCCAAATACACTTTCTGGTTCCGTCATTCGGCGTACCAAGGCGTAACCTTCCTCGCTTCGCAGAATTTCCCGAGCCTGATTCTGGTACCGCAGTCGTTCCAAACTGACAACAACTTCCCGATTTCCTACTGCCTTCGTGCAACGTTCCTTTAGCGGACAGCCCTCGCAGTTTTGGCTTCGGTAATGACGTTTTTGAATTTCATATCCACTAGGTTGAGTTTCTTTGCTAGTTTTTCGGAAATGTAACGTTTGTCCAGCCGATTTACGGCAGCATTGACAAGACGAACGAGGTGATTTTGTGGAATGTCTTCTTCTAAATCCATTGGCAAGAAAAGTTGGTCCATGGTATATTGAATGTAAAAAGAAATCGCTCCTTTGGAATGGTTGGTCGTACTTCCATTTTACCAAAAAGAGCGATTTTTTTGTGTTGTTTTCGGTTGAAAAGTTGCAAAAATATGCTTAAGGTAGCGCAGAGGACGAAACGATTTCGTAAAAGCGATAGCGTTCGCCTTGGTCTCCGAATTTCAACCGCTAGCGGTTTCAATCCAGAAATTTGGAGACCACAGCGATTGGAGAAACGATCCGTTCGCGGAGCGTCCTCTCACACCATCTATTTTGCTCCTACAGAAAAAGGGGGGTCCCTAGCCATTTTCATGACTTATGGGACAGCCCCTTTCATCTGTCTAGCGTTTAATAAGATATAACAATCTAGCTCTTAGCTTGATTATCTTCATCTACATCAACCTGAGCGGTATGATCCATGTCCTTTTCATCATGAGCTGGATCGAACATTTTATGATTATGTTGTCTATTGAGATCTCTACGATCTGCACGCTTACGTGTATTATTTCTGCGAATAATCCATATCAACCATCCTATAACTCCACCTACCAGCAAGAAAGGGAGTAACGCGAATACAATAACAACCAACCATTGGAATAAGAGTGACATGATATTGATGGCACCTTTTAATGCATCATTTGCCCGTTCGAAAAGTGGAGCTGGCTTCTTCACTGTATTGTTTGCGATATTATCTACTATCGGTTGATACAGACGAATCTCAATCGTTGAATAAGAAACATTGTTATCAATGTATCTCATACGTCCTTTTGTCTGTTCAATCTCTTCTTGAATCTTGCCTAATTCTTTGGCGAAAGTTACTAATTCTGTAGGCTTCGTTGCCTTCTTCATAAATTCCGTATATTGAATTTCCATTAGCTCTTTGGTTTTGAGACGCGCTTCTAGATCCATGTATTCTTCGGTAACATCCTGTCCATTTATACTTCGTTGTAGTGATTCATGCTCCAGCTTTTCCAAATTATCAAGGAATGGCGAGAATCCCGAGGCAGGTACTTTCAGAGTAAAAGTGCCACCCTGCTCTTGCTTAGACTGATTTTCTGTAAATCCCACAATGTATCCGCCTGCAAGTGTCACCATGTTACGTATTTCTGATTGAGATTTACCGTAATCTTCTACTTCCATCACTATATCTGCTCTATAGATTAGCTTCTTATTCAGACCTGCCGCAGTATCACCACGGGTAAAACCTTCACCACTTACAGGTACTTCCGAACCAGAAACATTGCTCTGATCTAACTTCATTTTGTCGACAGAACTACTTTCCTTATCAGCCTCTGCTTCCGTAGTCTCACTCTTCTGTTCGCTCATCGCTTTATCGGCCATAGGTGTCTCTTCCGACATACTTACCTTTGAATTAGCCGCACTGTCGTTATTACTTGAGGAACCACATCCGCCGATGAACAATATACAAACCATGAATACAATTAGAAAGCAATTAAACCCCCGTTTACGCATTCTTATAACCCCCAGCTACTAAGATTAAAGCATTATCATCCATGGTCATGTATATTGGAAGGTAACCCTTATTCACTAAACGTTGGAAATCCATGGAAGGTTGCACTTGTATTCTTATTTCCTGCCGCATTCCATTCTTCACAAGGTAACTTGTCTGAACTACACACATACGTGTATAATTAACAAACATACGTTTGGTTTTTTAAAAATATAAGAAAGTATACATTTTTACTTACTTTACTTATGTTTCTACGAGCAACGGTTAACCTCCCTTTAAGGCGGCGAAGCCGTTGCTGCTTGTCCAATCAACTTTGTCAGTCATAGGAGGTCACATGAAAGGTACCACACATCTCGGCATAGGTGTCGCTATCGGCGTCGCTGCTACTTTCTACTACCCGTTTACTATTGAGAATGCTGCTATTTATGTGGCTGTATCAGGCTTCTCGGCTCTCAGTGCAGACCTTGATGGTCCAAGCATTCTGAGTTCCAGAATCGGAAAGTTCTCTAAACAGCTCCAAACTTTATTAGTCTGGCTTAGTTTCATCCTTATTACCTTCCTTACGTATATGTATTTATCTAGGGGAGCTTTCTACCCTGAGTATTCCGTAGTCTGCGTGGTCTCTTTACTCATCGGATTCATGACCAAACAAGGGGTCATTCGAAATGCTCTTGTCAGTATCGTTGGAGGATGCCTGATATACGGTGGGTGGTTACTCGGAATGAGTGGACTCATTGGGCTCGGAATATTTGTGGCCTGGGCTCCTTGGCTCAATCATCGTGGCATGACACACACGATATGGGCACTCTTCTATTGGGCAGCCATAAGCTTAGAAATGGAGCGAAATCTACATATTGAGGGCATCATGGCCGTCGCTACCACAGGTTATCTTTCTCATTTACTTGCGGATACTTTGACACCTCAAGGTGTGAAGTGGTTTTATCCATTCTATAAGAAATCAATCAAGCTGCCACTGAGATAGTGGCGGCTCTTTTGCTCATTAGCCGAACGGATACGACAAGCGAAATTGATTAGGAGTAACATCTTCATATTTCCGAAAAACATAAATAAAATAACTCGAATTCGCAAATCCACATTGCAGTCCAATCTGTTTAACCGTAAGGGTACTTGCAGCAAGTAACTGTTTAGCCAATGTAATTCTTGATTCCATCACATACTGCACAGGAGTCTTGCCCATAATTTGACGGAACATACGATTGAAATACCATGTGCTGTACCCTGAAATAGCTGCCATCTCTGTGAGTGTGAGCGGTTCAATGCAATGATTTTGAATATAATCTGCGGTAGTCCGTATTTTTTCATGATGATTCAGTAAAGATTGACCTTGTACATTCACTGCATTGAGAGCTAACTCGGCTAATATTTCGTACAAGATTGAAGATAATCTAGGTTCATTCGCACTTTCAAAAGATTGCCCATACCGCAACAACTCATCTGTTAGCTCCAAGAAGCGATCTTGGCGACCAAATGAAAATACCCAAACCTCACCTATACCTCTTCCGTTCAATAATTGATGCAGATCATGACCACTGAAATGAATCCAACGAATATCCCACGGATCACTGGGATCAGCACGATATTGCTGCACTTGTCCTGGACCATACAGAAACCCACTTCCCTCACTCAACTCCACCCAGCTCTGCTTCTCATGAATAAAGATATAACCCTTTCCTTTGAAAACCATATGTAGATTAAATGCTGTGAAGCTCCCCGCTGTTCTATTCTCCATATGCAGTGGATCCATATAATGTCCAAATGCCTCAGGATAACATGTATAACCTTTATATCCTGCATTCGGAAGAAAGTACTGTGTTCTCATTACTATTTCACCTCAATTGAGCGCAAGATTACGACATAGTTGACAAAATGATAGTATATTATCTCATATTTCATTGATATACAATGAGATTACAATACAATCAATTCTGCAATAATACTATATCATTGTAATCATGAAAGGAAATAACGCGAATGAATAATTTCTCACACGTACAAATGGGCGTTGATTATTACCCTGAGCATTGGGACCGTTCTTTGTGGGTAGAAGATGCACAAAAAATGAAAGAGGTCGGCGTTAAAGTCATCCGTGTCGGAGAATTTGCTTGGAGTCGATTTGAGCCTAAAGAAGGCCTATTTGATTTCAAGTGGCTTGATGATGCAATTGCTCTTTTTCACGATCAAGGGATCCAAGTTGTTATAGGTACACCTACCCATACGCCACCCCGTTGGCTCACGGAGAAATGTCCCGATATTTTGCCTATTCAAGCGAATGGACAACCTAATCATGCAGGGGTCCGTGGACATCGCTGCTTTAATAGTGAATCCATGGATTCCTACGGATCACGGATCGTTGCGCAGCTTACACAACACTACAAAGACCATCCGGCTGTCATTGGATGGCAGACTGATAATGAGTTTAGCTTAACCTATTGTCATTGTGAGTCATGTAACGCACGTTTTCGCGAATGGCTTCAGAACAAATACAGTAGTCTAGAACAAGTGAACCAAGAGTGGGGAACAGTTGTATGGAGTGGAGAATATAACAGCTGGTCACAAGTGACCACGCCTATAGGCGGCTCACCTTTCCAGAATCCATCCTATCAACTCGATTATTATCGATTCCAATCGCACTCAGCCAATATTTTTCAACAACGCCAGATTGATATTATTCGTCATAACTGCCCTCAACATTTCATCACGCATAATTTCCACAGTTATCCGCAAAAGCTTGATCTCTACCCACTTGGAGAGAATTTGGATGTGGCCGCTTTTGACTATTATCCGAACACGTCTCCTAATAAAACAACGACAGGACCTTATAGCGGGGCTTTATCATTAGATATTACCCGTGGAATTAAAAGACGCAACTTCTGGATTATGGAGCAACTAAGTGGACCTCCTGGATGCTGGATGCCTATGTGGCGTACACCCTATCCAGGATTTATCCGCGCATACATCTGGCAGGCGATTTCAAGAGGCGCAGATACCGTGGTCCAATTTCGCTGGAGAAGTGCCAACATCGGAGCAGAACAATTCTGGCATGGTCTGATAGATCATAGTAATATACCCGGTCGTAGATTTGAAGAATTCACTAAAGTATGCGCAGAGGTTAATGCTCTTTCATCAACACTTGCAGGTACGGTCTTACGCAATGACATTGCCATACTACATTCCCATGATCAGCTTGTAGCCTTAGATATTCAGCCACAGTCAGAAGGGTTGGACTATTATGAGAATATCAAATGTTGGCATCGTACAGTAACGAAGCTTGGCCTCGGTGTAGATGTCCTGAATTGGATGGAACATTTGTCAGACTATAAGATTATCATTGCTCCAAGCCTATATTTAATGGACCCTGCCGTAGCTACAAATTTAGCATCATTCGCTGAAGCTGGCGGAACAATTATCTTCACACACCGAACAGGTGTTAAAAATATGAATAATGTATGCCTCATGGAGCCCTTACCTGGGTTACTATCCGCATGTGCTGGAGTGGAAGTGGAAGAATACGATCCCATTGGTAACGATCCTCATCACATGGTGACGGCAGATGATATCTCCTACTCCTGTTCACAGTGGTGTGACATTCTGAAACCAACTACGGCCGAGACCTTGGCTTGGTACGCGGATGATTTTTACGCTGGAAAATCAGCGGTTACGGTGAATAGTCACGGAAGAGGTAAAGTTTACTACTTAGGAACTCATGTAGATGAATCCTATATGAAGGTCTTGATAGAGGAACTAGTGGAAGCTCACGACCTAATGATATTTCCTGAGCTTCCAGAGGGCGTACAAGTCTCCGTACGCGTGCGTGATTCACAATCCTTCTTGTTCATTCTGAATTTGAGCAGGGAATTCCAGCGTATTCCTTTAGATTCTTCCTACGAGAGTGTGCTCTATCCTGGAATCAAACATCCAAACACATTGACACTTGAACCTTACGGAGTAGAGATATTAAACATGCATAATAATCATTAACAATTTCATTTCCAGCAGGTTCTCATAACTAAACAAATAACCTTGAGTCAGCTATAACGCTGATCAAGGTTACTTGTCATGCCTTGTATGTACAAGACGTTAGTTTTTAGAAGCCTTTATATTGCGGCTCTTCGTTTTCCAATTGTTGAACTCTAGTCTGTACTTGATCCACGATTGTTTGTGTTTGCTCTGCAGCACTTGTGAACATTGTTTTTGCTTCTTGATTTTCCGTACCAAGGGCAAATGACTCTAAGCTCGCTTGCGCACTCTTTAACGAAGAAAGGCATGTTTTAACATCGGAAGAAACAGTCATTGTTGTTTTCACCTCCTTGTAATGAGAGTACGAATTATAATCTAACCTTCGGAGTGAAAAAAAATACATAATTAATCTATTTTTCGCAAATAATTTAAATGTTAAAGATCACTGGAATGGAGGAAGCTTACAACATGCAGAATTGGGTTGAGGTTGTTCTTCGGACACTTGTGTCCGTAATTGTACTCTTTGTTTTAACTCGACTGTTGGGAAAAAGGCAGATTTCTCAGTTATCTTTTTTTGAGTACATTACCGGTATCACTATTGGTAGCTTAACTGCCTATATTTCATTAGATCTCAATAGTGATTGGTATCTGGGAATAATCTCCGTAGTCGTATGGACATTAGCCTCATTAGGGATTGAATTCTTACAGCTGAAGAGCAAAAAAGCACGTGATTTAATCGACAGTACAAGTAGAATCCTTATCAAGGATGGAAAAATATTGGAAGATAACCTGAAAAAGGAACGCTTAACGAATGAAGATTTACTTGAACTAATTCGTAAAAGGGATGCCTTTAAAGTGGCTGAGGTGGAATTTGCCATCATGGAGCCTAACGGAGAAGTCAACGTTCTGTTGAAAAAGGAATTTCAACCGATAACCCCTTCTCATTTAGGTATTAAAGTCTCTCCTGAGACTGAACCGCAGGCTACCATATTGGATGGAAAGATTATGGATGAAGCACTTGCTTCCGCAGGCTATAACCGCAAATGGTTAAATACCGAACTGGAGAAAATCGGTGTGTCTCTTGATAATGTCTTTTTGGGCCAAGTGGATACCTATGGAGAGCTTCATGTTGATTTATATGATGACAAGATTATAGTTCCAGAGCCACAAAAGCGAGCTGTGCTAATGGCTGATCTCAAGAAATGTCAGGCTGATCTGGAGTTATTCTCATTGTCCGTCGATAACTCAGAGATCAAGCAAATGTTTGGACTATGCTCAGATCAACTAGAGCAAGTCATCGCAGATGTCAAACCGTTATTAACTACATAGATTGAACTAAAGACGTACCCCCATATTCATGATTTTATTTAGAATTGATTGTACTTGGGAGCGCATATTTTAGTTCAATCTATCTACATAGGGAGATGATACAAAATGGCCAGCAAAAGCGACAAAGAGAAATTAACGCCTGTCCAACAACAATATCAAGATCTCGCCGCCCACCGTGAACCCAGAAGATTTACTTTCATAAATTTGGCACGTGCTTTTGTCGTTGGTGGCTTAATTTGTGTCATAGGACAGGCGATTCAGCAGATGTTTATCCATTGGGGTGGTTTTGATGAGAAAAAAGCTTCCAACCCTACCGTAGCTGTGCTTGTTATGATCTCCATCATACTTACCAGTCTTGGAGTATATGACAAGTTAGCCCAGTGGGCTGGAGCTGGAACAGCAGTCCCCGTTACTGGATTTGCTAATGCAATGGCATCATCAGCGATTGAGCATCGTAGGGAAGGACTGGTTCTCGGCCTAGGTAGTAGTATTTTTAAAGTGGCCGGGCCCGTTATCGTATTTGGTACAGTAGCTGCTTTTATTATTGCTATTGTTTATTTCATATTTGATATTAAAATGACTGGAGGTTGATTAACATGCTAAAAGGTCATCAAAGTTGGATATTTGAGAATAAACCCTCTATCATCTCCACTGCGACCGTAGTAGGTCCATTCGAAGGCCAGGGTCCTCTTGCTGAGGACTTCGATGTCATTCATGGGGAATTATATGTGGGACAAGATAGCTGGGAGAAGGCAGAGAGAGCCATTATGGAAGAAGCAGCACAGTTAGCCTTGCAGCATGCCAATCTAAAAGAAGGACAAGTTCAGTTCTATCTTGCTGGGGATCTAATGAATCAGATTATCAGTAGTACCTTTACTGCTCGAACCTTAACTATTCCCTTCATCGGATTGTTCGGAGCCTGCTCCACATCGATGGAAAGCCTAGCTCTCTCTGCTTATATTGTCAATACAAATGGAGCCAATTACGTACTCTCTGGAACCTGCAGCCATAATGCTAGTGTAGAGAAGCAATTCCGTTATCCAACAGAATATGGATCTCAAAAGCCTCCAACTGCTCAATTTACGGTCACAGGAGCAGGGGCAGCTGTACTTTCTTTGAAAGGTGAAGGGCCTTATGTGACTTCAGCGACCATGGGGCGAATTGTTGATATGGGGATGAAAGATCCATTTAATATGGGTGCAGCTATGGCTCCTGCGGCAGTAGATACCATAGAAGCCCATTTTCGAGATTTGAACATTGGGCCGGAGTATTACGATTTAATTGTCACTGGAGACCTCTCTAAAGTTGGCTATGATATTGCTTGTGACCTATTCGAGAAACACAAAATTCCTATGCATAAGACAACCTACTCCGATTGCGGTATGTTGATCTACAATTATGATAAGCAGAATGTCCAATCTGGAGCTAGTGGATGTGGATGTTCCGCAGTCGTTACCTACGGACATATTATTAACAGGATTCGCCGAGGGGAATTGAACCGTGTTCTCATTGTTGCTACCGGCGCACTTCTGTCACCCCTCACCTTTCAACAAGGTGAAAGCATTCCATGTATTGCTCATGCTGTCTCGATTGAAAGTAAGAAGTGACTAAGTAAAAGACCCTAGCACCCAAATCAGAAGGCAGTAAAAAGCACGACGCTCCTTGAACCTTAGGAACGTCGTGCTTTTGTTATTATAAATAATATATGACTCTAAGATTCGATTCCAGACTAATTTTTATAAATATATTCTTTTATTTTCTTTGCCTGATTGATATATACTTGCAATCATTTCTTGTGTCTTGAGTGCTTCTTTGCCATCAATAAAAGGCGTTTCGCCTCTCTCGAGTGTTTCATAATATTCACGAATTTGCTTCATATGGCTAACACCCCAGTAAATTTTCACACCTTCACCATAATCAATAACTTCATTTGGATTAGTGTCCTTCGTTATCTCCGTACCATCGTTATATTTAATCGTCGCTCTCTCTGCAACCATCTTGGCAATTCCCTTTACACAATGGACCTCAATCTCAACTGGCGCATCATAACTGTAGTAATTCACAGCAAAGAATCCCCCAAAGATGCCATTCTTAAATTTCATTACGCCTTCCACACTATCTTCCACTTCAATTTTCTCATGCGCTCGGTTACCAATCTGAGCATCGACATACTCAATTTCTTCGCCTACAAACCAACGCATTAAGTCCATCGTATGAATCGCTTGGTCAATGAGCACCCCGCCGCCTTCCATATTCCATGTACCTTTCCAATCACTTAAGCTATAGTACTCATCCGAGCGGTTCCAGGTAACTGAACATTTGGCTCCCAGTACTTGTCCAAGACTACCATCAACAATAGCGTTCTTAATGAGTTGCGATCCAGGATTATATCGATTCTGAAAAATAACCCCTAAGGTGACGCCATTCTCCTCACATACCTCAACCATTTGTCTAGCTTCTTCCGTACTAATACTCATCGGTTTCTCAGTAAGAATATGCGTTCCTTTACGCGCTGCATATAATGTCATCGGAGCATGTAAATAATGAGGAGTACAGATATGTACAACGTCTAATTCCTCTTGATCGATCATCTCTTCATAACTCGTATAAAAATTACAGTTATACTTCTCAGCAGCTTGCTTCGCGCGATCCTCCTTCACATCACAGACTGCTGTTAACTCTGCTACATCTGATAATTGAATAGAACTTGCATGCATTGGAAAAATGTTACCACAACCGATAATGCCTACTTTAAATTTTTTCATATCCCTATTCTCTCCCTAATTAGTGTTAGATCTCCCTATGAATTGGGGCCAACATTATTATAATTGAATTCAACCAACTTTACTCTCTGACCTTTCTTCGAACTTTCGACTGCGCCGTAAACATTTCATCTAGACACCCTTGATGTCCTTCTCATCCCTGACAAGAGAGGGGTACTTCAATCTTCTGAACAGGTGAAGAGAAATTAGCAGGTTTATACGGGTCTACCCCTTCACTTTCAGGTCGATGAGTGCCGTCCCAACGCACCGTTCCCGAACTGCCGGTGCAATCACCCTCTAATAAGAAGGATTAGGAACAAAATGACCCCCACGACATTGTTTCAAATAATTCAGCGCATGAACCTGTCCTGTCATTTCCCAATCATCGCGATAGACCGGATCATGGAAGCCTTCGATGTCGATCGTTCCGCTATATCCACCTTGACGAAGAATGGAGATGATATCACTCCAGTTGGTATCTCCAAAGCCTGGAGTCCGGTGCCATACGTATTCCTTCGAGCTATGAATCCCATACTCACGGATAAGATCCCAGGCAATCGTAGCATCTTTACCATGAACATTGAATATTTTTCCCATCCATTTCCGAAGCTGCGGAATGGGATCAATCAATGCGAGCATTTGATGGCAAGGTTCCCATTGTAACCCTATATTATCCGCTGGAACGGCATTGAACATCATTTCCCATGCCATAGGATTGTGGGCAATATTCCAATCCCCCTCCTGCCAGTTACCATGCATAGCACAGTTCTCAAACGCTAAGCGTACGCCACGATCTTCAGCTCGTTTACTTAACTCTCCGAACACTTCTGCGAAACGTTTCATCGATCCATCAATAGGTCCTGGCAAACGCCCCGTAAATCCTGTCACTAAATCCGTGCCAAATTCATGGGCATGATCAATCAGACGCTCCCAACTTGCCAAGGTATCCGCATTATCTCCCTCACCTGTTAAAGGATTACCGAATACGCCAACACTGGATATGATTATATCCTTCTCATTTATAATTTCTTTCACTTGTTTAGCTAATTCAGATAAATCCACCTGTTGCGTCGACTGCCAGAATGTGAGCGCAACAGATTCGAATCCATGAGGAATAATTTGTGGAAGTACCTTTACAGCGTCAGGGCCACCTACTAATGTGCCTATACGTAATTGTTTCATCATTTGTTCTCCCTTCGACGTGGACCTTGAATTGAGTAATACTAACATGATGTTGGTCTTGCTATAATGTAATCAATTAATCCATTGTTTGATAGACATAAATTTATGATAATATAGTACAATCTTATGATATTTCAAGAGTCGTAGCGTTTTCATCTATAAAATCATGATTATATATGATAATATCGTTCATGATGTTTCTATTTCATGATATTTTCTCCCATAAGAAGGTGTTTTACACATGACCGTCAATATGTTAAAAGAGAAAACTTGGCTTCCCGATCAGACATTTCCCATTAATATTTTCTTCTCGACTTCGTTCCCTCTCCATTGGCACGATCATATTGAATGGGTCTTCATGAAAAAAGGTAAACTGCGCATTCAGATTGATGCAGATATAGAGGAGCTTGAGCCTGGGGAGCTTGCCTTTATTAACTCCAAGCAATTACATGGCGGTTGGCCCTTGGTAGAAGGTACTGAATTTGTGAGTATTGTTTTTAATGAAGGATTGGTTAGAGGGAGTGAGCTTGATGTGACCGAGAATCATTACTTCCTTCCGTATCTAACAAACCAAGATAAATGGCCAACTAAGATTCAAAAAAACGATCCTTACCTTGAAGAAATCAGTCATTCTTTCAGTCGACTTGTCGAAGAATTCGAAAGTAAACAACCTGCTCACGAGCTGATTATTAAAGCAGAACTACTGCGAATTTTCGGGCTTTTCTTCCGCTACGCCAGTCAGAATGATGAATCCCCTAGAGTTTCCAGACGAGTTAATGAACGTGATTTCCCTCATCTTCTTCACCTACTCCGTGAACGTTTCCGAGAGTCAATCACGGTAGATGAAGCAGCACAAATCGTTAACCTTAGCCCTAATCATTTCTGCCGAGTATTTAAACAAATGACTAGTAAAACCTTAATTGAATACATCCATCTATTAAGAATAAATGAGGCCGAAAGATTACTTATGGAGACGAATGATCCAATCTGGGAGATTGCGCTCCAGGTTGGATTCTCCAGTACAGCATACTTCGGCAGAGTGTTCAAGAAAATTAAGAACCTGTCCCCTTCCGAGATTAGAAAATGATCAGGAGCTATGAGCGATGATCCTTTCGATTCGAACAGCAGTTCAGTCTATTCCATGAGGAATCCGGAATTATTCTTACTTTTAACAAAGATAGAAGCACCTTTGACACAGATGTCGTGTCTAGGTGCTTCCCTTTTTATAATTTATAGATAAGTAATAGTCTACGGTATCCTTGCGGCGTAACTCCCTCTTGTTTCTTGAACACCTTACTGAAATATTTCACGTCCCGGAAACCAACCATCTCGGATATTTGTGAAATTTTGAAATGTGGATTCTGCAGGAGTAGCTTGGCCTTATCAATCCTATACTTTGCGATATAGTCTGAGAAGTTGATACCCAGCTCCTGCTTGAATTTACGTGAAATATATTCCCGACTAACAGAGAAATGTTGCGCGACTTCTTGTAGTGACAGTTCAGATTGGTAATGATGCTCAATATATTTGACGATCTGATTCATCGTCTTGTACTCACTACCTTGCCGTGAGAGTAGCTCCTGTGATAGACGCTGCATGAAGGAGTACGACCAGTCACGCCAGGAGAACAGAGAAAAGGAGTAACCATTCGTAAAGGGCGCAGGGTATAGCAAGTCTGAGCTCTCGAGCGTAGCAATAGCACTTTCGGCATCATCACCAATATGCTCACGTAGCAGTTGCGAACGGAATAATATAGCATCAGCTCTCCAAGAAGAGAGTATCTCCGGAGTCACGACCCCGCAGCGAGTTAACTCATCGATCCAGCGCTTAGACGTTCCCTCTAGCAGAGCCGGCTGACCGCTCATAACAGACGTTCGCCAATCATCGCTCATATTTGCGAACAAGCCCTTTACAGAAGTATTATCGTCAGTACTACTGTGCACATACTCTTCTGGATTCAGTAGATTACGACGTCGTAGCGCAGTAGCTGCTTCTGCGTACTGAGCAGGCAGGCTTTGTGGCAGTGCGCCCGTACTACCCATGCCCAAATGTATCCGACGTTGAAGGGTATGGAATAGCCCTTGATTAATATCTGAGATGAGTTCTTTAGCCGCCTCCGGCTGATCCCACAAAATGATGGCAATCTCAGTTGGAGCGCCCCAATAACGAAATGCAACGCCACGTTTCCTAATCAACAGAAACTCATTACAAATGTTCATAATGGCATAGTATAGTAGATCATTGTCATTACCAAACCGCTGTAAAAGTGGGCTATCACCAACATCCATTTGCAGTAGTAATAGGCGTGCAGACACGGCACGATCTGGTATAACACCTTCGAGACGTAATCTACGGAGTGAAGCCTCAGCAGTCATAGGCTCGTCTATCAAGGAGGAGAGCAGACGCTCCCCGTAAATCGGCTTGAACTCGTTCAGCTGGATATTCTGTTTCTGCTGAGTATGGCGTTCCTGCTCCTCATGATTCCAAGCCGTGACCGCTTTAGAAACCGCCGTATTGATCGCTTCGGGATCTATCGGCTTCAGAATATAATCAATTCCGCCGTGGCGAACCGTATGTCTAACGAAATCAAAGTCATCATGTCCACTAACAACTATAAATTTAACACTAGCAGCAAATTCGCTGACCCATGTCATCAACTCTACACCATTTCCCTTTTCCATCATCATATCCATGATAACGATAGCAGGTTTCAGGGTACGAATACATTCAATCGCTTGCGTACCACTTTCAGCTTCCTCTATTACATCTATACCATGCCGCTCCCAATCTACCAGCAGGCGCACGGCTTTTCTAACCCTAGCTTCGTCATCTACTATTAACGCTCTCACTTATGCCTCACGCTCCGATCCAGATTGTATTCTCAAACGAACGCGAATCCCAACAGGTTCAATATTATCAACTGTCATGACTGTATCGTTACCGCAAACCATGCGTAACCGTGTCAGAACATTTACAAGTCCGATACCTGAAGTATCAGAAGCTTCTCTGACCGCGTCACCTTGGACAAACCTGTATATGTTATCGGTGCTGTGCAGCTCCCATTTCAGTCTTTCTAGACGGGTTTCAGATATCTGAGCTCCATTGTTTTCAATGTCGATTTGTATCCATCCGTCAGCTAATCCTTTAACCTTGAGCAAGAGGAATCCATCCGATCGTGTACGATCCATCCCGTGCTTGAAGTAATTCTCCACAATGGGTTGTAATATCATTTTCGGCATCGGCGCCCGTAATAAAGATTCCTCTACATCGTAACTGAAACTGAATTTGTTTTCAAACCGTTCCTTTTGCAGCTCAACATAAGCTTTGACATGCTCCAGCTCATCCTTCAGCGTCACTGTTTTTTCATTATTATGCATACTGTAATGCATCATTTTCCCAAGAGCAGACAACAGTGCGTATATTCGCGGAACATTCATTTCAAGCGCGAGCGTACCGATAATTTGTAAGGTGTTATTCAAAAAGTGAGGATTAATCTGCGCCTGAAGGGCCCTCAACTGATTTGTTTTGTTGGACAACTCCAGCTTGTACTCGCTTAGGATCAAGTTGTTGATCGTATCCATCATACTCCCAAACTGCGTCATAACCAGCCCGATTTCATCGTTACTTACATCTTTGATATTAATGTCCATTTTACCCGTCTGCACCTGATTAATGTAACGACTAAGCTGTTTGATGGGAGCGGTTATTTTGATAGAAATAACTACTGAAGCGGCTGCTATTATGATTAAGGAAATCCCCAACAACAGTAGATTGATGGCTACAGCCTTGTTTGCTTCACGAATGAGATAGGGTACAGGGATCTGTTTCACAAGTGTCCAATCAGCCCCGGCCATGTTCAGATGCTGATAGACAAATATGGCATTGTCACTCTCGAAGTTCCCAGCACTCTCTTCTGCTCCCACAATATGTTCGGTGTACCACTTTTCCTTCATCGTCGATCCTAGTTGTTCGGTATCATCGCTATAGACGATACTTCCATTGGCATCAACAATATAAACATTCTCACGTTCTTTCTGGTATAACTGCTCTGTAATATCGCTAAGTGCAGACAGCTTCACGTCAATAGATAAGTAACCTATGGCATCCGTGGAGGGGATCTGCTCAATTCGGCGGTGTAGCGTAAATACCGGTTCTGCTGGATAATACGGCTGAATTTCACCAAGTCCGTATGTGTTACTCATATGAGTCTTTTGTATCGATGTACTCTTGGAACCTTCAACGGCTGCCTCTGGGAAAACATCCACACCCATATTTCTTTTGGGTGTGTTTAGGGTGACTAGCGTTGCCTTACGGCTCTTGGTTTCATATAAATAGACCTGATAAATATCAGGGATGGATGTAGCAATATAGGATAATCCTGCGAACATCCGCGCACTGCTCTGTGCGTCTTCATACCCACTCTTCAATAGTCGGAAGAACTCCGTATTGGAATACACCGTGGTCGAAGTTCGGTTCAAATCCTGCAGCAGAGCGCTGAGATTCCTTTGTCCTTGATATAGCAGATTGGCATTCTCATCTATGGACCGTGAAATTAGGGATTTCGTCGTATAAGAATAGGTAATAAGCATTGTAGCTACTATGGGTATCGTAACAGCAATTAACATAAATACAATCAATTTCGTACGTATTCTGTTCCATTTCATAGGGATACACCTCTTCCGATCAATAAATTACACCTTTGAGTTCACCTGCGTAGGTGTTTAACCTTCTTCATAAGTCGCATAATAAAAATACAACAGTTCTCCAGTAGAAAGAAAGAGGGGTGCAGGATGAACAACCACAAAAAGTCGAAATGGGTGCCGCAACTTATATTTGTAGGCCCGGTTCTCATATTTTTCACTTTAATTATGATTATTCCATTTCTGCTTGGCATGTACTACTCGTTCACAGATTGGAACGGGGTAGCAGGTACAGTTAACTGGGTAGGTTTTAAGAACTTTACTCAAATCTTTACGAATGATTCTGATTTCTGGAAATCCTTCGGATTCACAGTACGCTTTACCATTGTAGGCGTAATTCTAACCAATGTCGTTGGTTTCTTCCTAGCTTACTTCCTGACCAAAGGTTTGAAGCTACGTAACGTGTTGCGTACGGTCTTCTTTATGCCGAATGTCATTGGGGGTCTGCTGTTAGGTTTTATCTGGCAGTTTATTTTCATCAAAGGGTTCTCAACACTAGGCGATCTAACCGGTTGGTCATTCTTTAACCTTCCATGGTTAGGTGATTCGACAACAGGATTCTGGGGCATCACCATCGTATTCGTATGGCAGTCCGCAGGTTATCTAATGGTTGTCTATATCTCATCTCTGACTAACGTACCTACTGAGGTCATGGAAGCAGCTGAACTTGACGGAGCAAACACTTGGCAAATGTTGCGCAGTATTATTATTCCGCTAATCATGCCTGCTGTAACGATTTGCCTCTTCCTAGCCATTTCGTGGGCGTTCAAGATGTTTGATCTCAACTTGTCACTAACCAAAGGTGGACCTTTCAAATCAACAGAATCGGTAGCTATGAACGTCTACGTTGAAGCGTTCCAGAATAACCGATACGGACTCGGTACGGCGAAATCACTATTGTTCTTCATCGTAGTAGCGGTCATCACCATGATTCAGGTTCGCCTGACCAAGAGTAAGGAGGTAGAGGCATAATGGGTATGCAAAAAAAATATAGCGGACGCTTATTCATCACTGAAATACTGATGGCCCTTGTCGCTCTGTTGTTTCTTGTACCGTTCTACTTTCTATTCGCGAACTCAGTGAAGCCGTTCGGAGATATTATGACGAACTCGGCTAGCTGGCCTGCCGTATTCCAGTGGGAGAACTACACCAAAGCATGGGAACTTACCCGCTTTCCAGAAGCCTTCGCCAACTCGTTTGGCATTACTTTAGTAAGTGTAGTACTCATGGCATTATTTGCGGCAATGGGCGCCTACCAAATGGTGAGATCCGATACGACTTTTAATAAAGTTCTATTCTTCCTGTTCGTAGCTGCTATGGTTATTCCCTTTCAATCGATCATGATTCCGCTACTGAAAGTGATCAATGTGCTTGGGGTCAACAATAGTAGAACCGGACTGATTCTTACCTATCTGGGGCTTGGGGCTCCAATGTCGGTATTTCTATTCCACGGCTTCGTGAAATCGATTCCGCTGGAGATTGAAGAAGCAGCAACGGTAGACGGATGTACAAGGATTACGGTATTCTTCCGCGTCGTATTACCGATGCTTAAACCGATGCTCATGACCGTTATCATACTGAACTGTCTATGGGTATGGAACGATTACCTACTACCTTCACTCATTCTACAAAAACCTGAGATGCGTACCATTCCACTTGCAACATACGCTTTCTTCGGACAATATACGAAGCAATGGGATATCGCCCTTCCGGCACTTGTACTTGGTATTACACCTGTCATCATCTTCTTCCTGTTGTTACAGCGTTATATTGTAGAAGGAATTGCAGCTGGTTCAGTTAAAGGTTAACATTAGTTTTTCTAATGCTAGGAACTTCGGCTCATCCGGTACTCATCAACCGGGTGGCCGTTCCAATATAAAGTCACATCATTTTACAATCAGTCAAGGGGGAAATAGAAATGAAGATCAAAAAGTCTGCAACATTATTAGTATCTGTTTTGTTGGTAATGTCACTGGTTCTAGCAGCCTGTGGTGGTAACAATAACACGAAGAGTGATAATAGTAGTAACGCTACTTCAAGCGACAAAGTGAAAACGGTAACAATATTTCAATTTAAAACCGAGATTGTTCAAGGTCTTAATGAGCTAAAAGTAGAGTTTGAAAAAGAATATCCTAACATCAAACTTGATATTCAAACTGTCGGTGGTGGTGCGGACTACGCAGCATCCCTGAAAACGAAATTCGCTTCTGGCGACGCTCCTGATATTTTCTCTAACGGCGGATATAACGAAATGGAAATGTGGTTGGATAAACTCGAAGATGTAAGTGATCAACCATGGGTTAAGGATCTAATTCCTTTGGCAGCTGAGCCTATGACCAAAGATGGTAAAGTATACGGTATGCCAATGAACCTTGAAGGCTACGGATACATCTATAATAAGGATTTGTTTGCTAAAGTAGGTATTACTGAAACTCCAAAAACTTACACTGAGCTAGAAGCTGCTGCGAAAACACTTCAAGCAGCTGGGATCACTCCTTTTGCCAACGCTTATCAAGAATGGTGGCTGATGGGTAACCAAGGGATCAGCGTAGCTTTTGCACAGCAACCAGATACAGACGCATTTATTCAAGGTCTGAACGACGGTTCGGCTTCCATCGTAGGTAATGAGAAATTTGATAACTTTGCCAAATTGATGAAGCTTACTGTTGATTACGGAAACAAAAATCCGTTAACCACAGACTATAATACACAAGTTACGTTGTTCGCAAATGGTGAAGCAGCCATGATGCAAGAAGGTAACTGGGCACAAACCATGATCGATGGTATCAATCCTGATCTAAACATCGGCGTATTGCCAATGCCACTTAGCGATAATGCAGATGAAAGTGACAAACTAACAATTGGTGTTCCGGCTAACCTTGTGATCAACAAAGAATCCGATTCCAAAGAAGAAGCGAAAACGTTCCTGAACTGGCTCGTAACTTCTGATATGGGTAAAGAATATATCGTGGATAAATTTAAATTTATTCCAGCATTGTCTACAATCAAAGCTACTCCTGAACAAATGGGCGATATTGGTACCGAGCTGTACAAATACATCGATGCAGACAAAATTATCGGTCTTCAATCCTCTAAATTTCCTGATGGTGTAGCTCAAGAATTCGGTAGCGTTATTCAGAAATATGTTGCCGGACAAGCTGACGTACAACAGTGGGAAACAAGTATGCAAGAAGCTTGGGACAAACTAAAGAACTAACTAAGGTATTTTGAAAAAGGACTGCTTGTGCATCATCGAATAGATGAAGCACAAGCAGTCCTTTTGTGTACTATAAGAATGTTTTAATTGTAGCGAGATACTCTCTAATCATATTTATAGGCTTTAGATATCCAGGCGACTTACTAGACATGCCGTAGACATCAAAACCTGTTTTTTTAGCTATTAATTTCGCGCGGTGCATATGGTAGTCACTTGTAACAATCATGATTGAAAGATCCTTTAATCCCTTTTCATTCATAATTGCCTGCGAGAACAATAGATTTTCTTGCGTACTTGTAGATTTACTTTCTAGAATAATTCGCTCCTTAGAGATGCCTTTACTTATTAAATAGTTACTCATCGCTTCAGCTTCAGTAATACTTTCCCCTGGACCTTGACCACCTGATACAATAATCGGTATGTCCTTCTCCTTATTTGCATACGTCAGACTCATATCTAATCTTTGCTGCAATGTGAGAGACAATTCCGATCCTTTAATCCCTGCACCTAAAATAACTATATAATCCACATCCGAAATCTCACTATCATGACTACCAAGCTCTGATATGATGAATGATTCAATGATTATGAATGAAATACCCAAGATCAAGGAACATGCAATCAGCATTCTCCTTAACATCACATGTTTTCTTAAATCAATTCTTCTTAGAACCATAATGATCAAACTTACACCCCATACTAACTTAACCCCGAATTGATTCCCAAACATAATCAAATAACCCAGACACAGTAGAATTAAAATAATATCTATCAAGCTAATCTTCTTAAGTTGTGCCATAAACCGCATATATTCCTCCATACTCTTGATCTTTGTTCTCGTCATAAATTGTTTCTAACACCACTAGGTGAGTTCATCTAGCTTTCTAGTTCGCTACTATGATCTGCTCAAGTGCCGTATTGATTGTATCGAACTTAAATGTATAACCTTCCCTCTCCAACCGCTCTGGAATAACCCAACGACTCTTTAAAATCAATTCAGTCTCTGTTTTAATTAACAACGCACCCATTTCTAGCATCCATTTTGGAGAAGGAAGTCCCACCTTTACATTCATCGTTTTACGTAATTGTTCCATTAGATCCCGATTGGTCACAGGATGAGGTGAAGAACAATTAAATACGCCGTCCAACTCTTCTCTCTCCCTAAGGAAAAGAATAATATCAAATAAATCTTCGATATGAATCCAACTAAAACGTTGGTTTCCAGAACCTTGAACGCCCCCCAGTCCAAATCTGACTAAGTTTGTGAACGGCTTCATAACACCACCGTTTTTGCCTAATACAATCGCTATTCTTAAGGCGGCTTGCCGAGTGTGGGGTAGTTCACAAGAAAAGAATGCTCGCTCCCATTCTTTCGCTACGTCAACTGAGAACCCTGATCCAATCTCTCCATGGTCTTCGGACATAGGTCGATCTTCGGCATGTCTATAAATCGTAGCTGTACTAGAGTTAATCCATAATGAAGGTGGATTGTTGCATTCTAATATTGCATTTCCTAGTAAGCTAGTTGTCTCTGTTCTTGACTTAAGTATTTCTTCTTTGTTCTTATGATTATATCGACAGTCCACTGATTTTCCCGCTAAATTGATTAACATCTCGGAATTTTCTAGCGCTTCTGCGATTTCGTCATGACTCTCCCATGAAATATTTCCCACTTGTCTTGATATGATCTTTACGTCGTAACCGAGACGTTTAAATTGTTCATCAAAATAAGTTCCTACAAAACCCGTTCCACCTGCTAGAATAACTTTCCTCATCATGTCATCAACTCATTTCTCTTCTAGATTATTGATAAGAATTAAACAAGATAAGATAACTTACTCCTGCACACTTCTATTTTTAATGATAAATTCAACAATCAAGGAGATATAAGCTGCAACATACATTGGAATAGATAATAAGATTAAGATTAGTATCACATAGGCATTCCCTGAGGTCCACATCCATAGAAGCACACCACCCACAATTAACATACCATGAATAACAATAAAAATGACCGAGCTCACTCTATATTTCTTATAACAAACTATTGGAATAACGATACTGCCCACAAGAAGTAGTAGATACATCAGAAATATAAAATCCATTTGTACACATCCTTAAACTGAAAATATGATATCTGTCGAAAATTAATACTATCTCTCGTGCATATTCTTCAAAAACCGACAGTATCTAACAGTTCTTCTTCATATGCTACTTGAAATCCTCTTTTTCACACATGAAGATTTAGGGTGTTTAATCTTCAATTCTAATTAAAAAAGACAGAATAGCGTCGTTTGCCATCTGTCTTTTTACTCTATTCACAAGTATAGGTTTGAAGCCCTTGCTTATCAAATATCCCAGTACGTATCAATAAACTCATCTCTCCCGGATTGTTCACGATCTTTCTTATAGTGCTTGGGGTTCTTTTTATGGAAATCCTGGTGATAATCCTCTGCAACGTAGAATGTCTGTGCCGGTATAATTTCAGTAACGATGGAACCAGTGAACCTTCCACTCTTAGCTACTTCCTCCATAGAGGCGAATGCCGCTTCCTTCTGTTCTTCATTATAATAAAATATCGCCGTCCGATATTGCGTTCCTCGATCCTGAAACTGCCCTCCATCATCGGTAGGATCAATTTGCGGCCAATATAACTCAAGTAGCTTCTCATAAGGGAAAATTGCTGGATCGAACGTGATCTGTACAACTTCGTAGTGTCCTGTCGTTCCTGTTTTGACATCCTCATAGGTAGGGTTCACATTCGTTCCCCCCGTATAACCTGATACAATCCCATGAATCCCAGCCAACTCTTCAAACGGTGACACCATGCACCAGAAGCAACCTCCTGCAAACATTGCCTTCTCTATCATTTCTACTACTCCCCTATCCTAAGCATGTTAACCCATTATAGAGCAAAATTATAGGCACTACCAAATCAATGAACTATCTTCAATAAAAATAAGGAATGACTTCTATACATATCAACCAATCTATTACCCCTCTACCCGAGCAATCTCTTTTTTTCCTCTTTTAAGTTATGAATTTGAATACTTACGTGCATACTACTGAAACTAACCATGTTAAGGAGGCTACATCTATGGATATTCCACATGTTGAACCCATGACATCAATGCAAGGTCTCCCTATCCCTCTATTCATAGATCATAGCTGGGTTGAGAATATGGAGAACCGTCTAGATAAAGGAGGACCTTGGGGCGATTGGAGGTTATTTCAACTTGCAGTCCAAGGTGAAGAATCCCGCTTAGTAACAAGCTTTGATGAGTTATTGTGTCTGAAATATTTACAAGACTTAACACCGTTACCCCACCAGATTGATACGGCACGTAAAGTGCTTTTTGATATGTCAGGACGGGCCATCCTTGCCGATGAAGTTGGGCTAGGTAAAACGATTGAAGCAGGTCTAATTCTGAAAGAATATATGATCCGAGGCCTCGTCTCTAAAGTGCTTATCCTGGTTCCCGCTTCGCTTGTCCTCCAGTGGGTTCGAGAGCTAAATAGTAAATTTGGGATCTCTGCTGTAGCCCAGAAGAAGGCCTATTCATGGGAATGTGATGTCGTTGTTGCTTCTATAGATACTGCCAAAAGAGATCCTCACAAAGAGATCCTCCTTAATCAAGAATTTGACATGCTCATTATAGATGAAGCACACAAGTTAAAAAATAAAAAAACAACAAATTACCAGTTCATCCAGAGACTTCGCAAGAAATATTGTCTTCTATTAACAGCAACACCCGTCCAGAACAATCTGGGTGAACTATTTAATCTAATTACATTACTTAAGCCCGGTCAACTCGGCAGAGCTGGTGATTTCTCTACAAATTTCGTTGTAGATAAACGCATTCCTAAGAATGAAGAGCAACTGAAGCTCGAACTTTCCAAGGTCATGATCCGCAATCGACGCGGTGAGGGACCCACGATTTTCACCAAAAGAACAGTGAAAAATGTTAGTCTCCAGCTCTCTCCTGAGGAACAAGCGTTGTATGACGGCGTGACTTCTTTTGTCAAAGATCAATATCAAGCAGCCGGTGGTAATTTGAGCAGTATGTTATCACTCGTCACACTTCAACGTGAAGTGTGTAGCAGTCGTGATGCAGTGTTCCTCACTTTAGTCAATCTATCCAAGAAAATGGCTGAAGACTCCCCATTACGCGCCAAAATATGGGAACTTGTATACGCGATCAAAGAAATTAAATCCAATACCAAAGCCGAGAAAACAATCGAGCTTATCCGTGGTATGAATGAAAAGGTCATCGTATTTACAGAATATCGAGCAACGCAAGAATACCTTCTACAATATTTCCGAACACATGGGCTGACCTGTGTACCCTATCGTGGTGGAATGAACCGTGGTAAAAAGGATTGGATGATGGATTTATTTCGTGGCAAAGTTCAAGTTATGATTGCCACAGAAGCAGGCGGGGAAGGCATCAATTTACAGTTCTGTCACCATATGATCAACTTCGACCTCCCTTGGAATCCTATGCGAGTTGAACAGCGGATCGGAAGGGTACATCGATTAGGACAGAAGAATGATGTGAAGATTTACAACTTATCCACTACAGGAACCATTGAAGAACATATTCTCAATTTACTACATGAAAAAATTAATATGTTTGAGATGGTTATTGGTGGACTCGACGTTATTCTGGAACGTTATGAGAAGAAGGAATCCCTTGAGAAAAGCTTATATAAAATCGTCCTAGAATCACAAACGGATGAGGAAATACGCCAAAAGGTAAGCTCGCTTGGTCATAAGCTTGATGAATTGAAGCAGCAAGTCGAATTCGAATCGGTAAGAGAGGAAGACGCCTGATATGAGTATGTCGAAAGAACAAGTGCAGGAGCAGATCATGACCTATTTGGAGGCGACAGAATGTCTTATTATTGAGAAATCGCCTTATCATGTGACCGTTAAACTTTCACCTAGAGCTGACAAAATTTTAACGAATCGACCCTATTATTGGGGATTTGTTGAGCGTGTAGGTGTAGAACCCGAGACATTATCTTATACCTTTGTATTTGATCCTGAACACTATCAGATACCTGATGAGATTCCATCCCCACCTTTAAACGGTGTGCAACAAGAAGGAATTTTATCTAGATATTTCGGAGTAGCTCCTGCTGTACCAAGAATCGGTCCTGGAAGGATTCCGCGCGAAGATGTAACCTATGGCAGCCGAAGACTACAGCAGATTTGGGATGCAGCGCGTCAAGAAGGCGGCTCGGTCTATTTATTTGAACAACCCATCGATTTACAGCGCCGAATGTTATTCTCCGCAGCGTATGAACCTTGGCTAGCTGTCTGCTATAAAGTAGAAATGGCCTGCGATATTAAGAAAGAACAATTGCACTTCTTAGGGATCTCTTTGCTAAGTGGAACCATAAAGGAGAACTTCTTTCATTTATTGGAAGGGCTTACGCTAAGTCCGCGACTTCCTGAGAATATTCATATTGAACCTGCTACCGTAACCTTATCCAATGCAGCAGATAGGTTGCGATCCCATCTAACATCTAAGCTCAGTTTGCTTGACTATGATTGGGCTGAGCTAGCTAAAGAACGTCTAAAGGATGAATTAGCTGTTGTTGATTTCTATTATGAAGATTTACTGAAAGAACAGGATCAAGAGAAACAGATCCATATTCAGGAGCAGTACGAGCGCAGACGTAGCGAAATGACATGGCAATATGAACCAAAAGTCAATGTATCTGCCATCACCTACGGTCTATTTCACCTCCGAAATGAGACTCTAAGAGCGCACTAAAGATAAGATGAGGCTTCAACGATGCCTCCCCTGGTTATTTCTATTCTCCATAAGCATAAAGTTCGACACCGCAGATTTTAGCTCATTCTATACAAAAGAGAGCGTTTGACCTTCATCGCTAAAAGAGTGCAAAAATAGACCCTCTCTTCATGTTATTTCTATGACAGCTTGTAACAACCTTTTTAGAGCCTGTCCCTTACAATGTAAGAAGTTCCCATAATAGAAAGGTGGATTATATGAAATCCTTGCCTTACACATCTAAGTTTATTCTTGCCTTACTATGTATGAACCTAATGCTACCTTTTGAACTCCTATCTGCAACCGGCAGTATGTCTCAAGCTGGCGCAACGAATACCGCACAAGCTAAACCAGCACCAGAGCAGAATCGACCGGATGAGTTCATCTCCACACCGCTTATATCAACACCTGTTTCCCTACAGTCTTTTGCAACAACCGTCATTCAGCAACTCTCAGCACAGAAGCCATTTGCTTCCTGGAAGGATGCTGAACTTCAATACTTTCCACTAGGGCCTGGAACGCGAAGCTGGCTCGTGATCATATCCCAGAACCAAAAGAAGGACCTAGGTTATCTGATCTTGTCAGCCAAAGATAATGGGAGCAATCCTGATCAGAGCTATATTCTAAGTGAATATGGCTCCGCCCCCTCTATCCCGTATAACTTAACCATGTTGCGCCAGACTCTGGTGCAACTTGAAATCATTCCTACTAGCTTTCCAAACACGATTAAAGTAGAGGCGTTATATGTCCCTCTTTTACCATTGTGGAAAATCTCTTCTGATACTAAAGAAGCTGTCTATATTAATGCACTCACACTGGATGTGTTGCCATGGGGAGACACCCACTTCCAATCTTTATCGGATAAAGCGGTCTGGTCGAAGGATGGTATCCCTAGCTCGGATTATAGCCATACTTCTACAACACCTGTATCCTATTCAGCCGAGATGGATCCTTATAACAACCTATTATGGATTACATCTCCTAAGGTGCCTTTACCTACAAACCAAGCATTCACCTCTTACATGAAATCACAGAACTCGCTTATCTTCACTGCACCTAACCGTAACGACGATTATGGAAGTCCCTTTAATATTACAGGCTTTCAGGAGTGGTCCTCGATGCACCAAGATACACAGGACTTTCTATACGTTGGCACTGGACTAAGTGGGAATCGCTACATCCCCTTATCCCTATTACGTAAGCAAGGCGAATTCAGGGCTTTGCCTGAGATAAACGGCTAATAGAGGTTGTTCAAAAAGTCATCTTTTGATCACGAAGCATATCCAGAGGCCTAATCGACGTCGAAGATTGAATTCAGCCGGTCTTTCCGGTGCTCACGTAGGTACTGCCTACGCTCCGCTCCTCACTCCCTTGCTTCATCCAATCTTCTCGGTGCTGAAAAGTCGACTTGTTGAACTCGCACTAATAACTAGTTCCATTTCCACCATTTCAAAAGAGCGCAGACTTCCATATTGGAAGCCTACGCTCTTTTGAATATTCCCCCACTAGCCATTATGGCTTATAAGTTCCTCTGTTTTCTCTGCTACATACTCATCGAGTTCCTCAGCTTGTTGCTCACTTTCAGAACGAGTTGCTGATTTATCTCTCAATAGCGCTAGACTAATCGGAATCATACCGAACCATTTCGTGGACCACGTTTCTTTGACACTGGCTTGTTGCTTCGGTGTCTCCATATAGATGACAACTTGCTCTGTAATGTATTTCACCAATTTGTAATCATCAGCCATCTCTACCCCTCCTTAACGTTCAGATTCCGTACTGAAGCTCTTACTCGTAGGGTGCGCATATCGTGTTTCTTTTAAACCTTTGAGTTGCAAATAAATCCTCCTTACGCTCTCAAAACTAATGATTACGCTTAATGATTTAAATTTATCGGATCATATATGCATTTTTTAGCTTCTTTTGCACAATATAACAATGCAATGCACTATCTGAATCAGACACCTAAATACACGAGGAGAATTTAATAACCATGAATTTAAAAAAAACATTTCACTTAACCGTTGCCTTGCTGGTCATGATCATGACTACAGCAAGCTTATACCTTTCAAATACAACCCTATATGCTGCCAAATTCTCTGATGACCCTTTAGATCCAGTACACCCTGCCTTCCCCAAGGAAGTTGTACTCATCGATGTAGGTCATGGAGGCATTGACGGAGGCACATCCTTCCAGAAAATTGTAGAGAAAGATATCAATTTAAAAATCGCACTAAAAGTATTCATGTTACTAAAGAGTAAAGGATATTACGCCATACTCAATCGTTCCAACGATTATGCTCTCAGCGATGATAACCACTGGCTACATAGTTCTTCACGTCACCTACGTGATTTGGCACAGCGCAAAGAGCTAAGTCGTCAGGTTCCAACGTTACTCGTAGTTAGCCTTCATGTGAATTGGGGTAAATCGCCTAGCAAAAGGGGGCCCCTTGTCCTACACCAGAATGAAGGTCGAAGCTACCTTTTAGCTGATGCCATCCAACAGCAACTTAATCTGCTTTATGAGACTAATCAGCAACCCAAGCTTGGTAAACCTTTTTACATCCTTAATTATATTAAAGACCCAGCTGTCATCGTCGAGACTGGTTTCTTAAGCAATCCAGAAGATCGAGCCATGCTCACCAATCCCCGTAAACAATTAGTCATCGCAGAGTCGATCACCGCTGCCATTATTGGTTATTTGATGGAAGTATAGGAGCAGGAGTCCAGCCCTTAGTTTTAGCCAGCTCACTAACACTAACAAATTGAACTCGTTTCTTCATATCGGGGATGCGACTTTTCAATGCGGCAGCTGTTTTGTCCCCTTGAGTCCCAACATGTCCAATCGTGACACAGATCTCATGTTCCATAGCCCAATTTTCTACTGCCTGTAATTGTTTGGTGATATGACTACTGGTATGAACGTCATCTAGGAAAATATTATTTTCTATGACAGGCATGCCCATTTGAGTGGCTAGCTTACTGACCACTGATCTGTAATTTGTGTGGCTATCCACGAAAATTAACCCTCTCTCCTTACATATCTGTAGCACAATAGTCATGATTCGTTCATCTCCCGTTATTCGCGAACCCATATGATTATTCATCCCCACCGCATGTGGAATATCATCAATGGCATCTTCTATACGTTTGCGGATTTCTACATCGCTTAAATTAGAGGTAATTGCACCAGGGCCGAGCCATCTTACATTTCCACTTTTAGGTTCCATTGGCATATGCACAAGCACGTCATATCCTCGCTTATAGGCTAATTCAGCATCACGGTGGCTTGTCGTTAAGAATGGCATGACGGCCACGGTTAGTTTCACAGGCATGGACAGCATTTCATCTGTCCCTTTCTGCCCATTGCCAAAATCATCAATAATGACAGCCACTTTATGATGTAAAGGATTTGGCTCCTGCGTACGATTAGGCTCAAATGCATATGCTGAATGACTCCAAGTCACACATAGACTACAACATAATAGTGAAATTTTAAGAGATCTCCTCAAACCAAGCACTATCTTCATAAAGACCACTCCTTTTTTATCTTGTTCAGTCAGTGTTTGAGTAAGAGGAGGTAAATATGTATGCCCGTATTAATAAGTGGATTCATCCTTATGTGCATAGTCCTAAGTTGCAAACATGGAACATTGACTTGAAATAATGTAAAGTGGTATTATATTTCTTACGTAAGTGCTACAAACCAGCGCAATATGCGGTCGTGGCGGAATTGGCAGACGCGCACGGTTCAGGTGACGAAGTTTCCCACGTTTCCTTACGGAAGCCATACGCACCAAGGGATTCCGGCGTTTTCGTCCGCTAAATACAGTCGCATAATTTCGATAAATTGGCGCTGAAATTAGCGTTTAATAGCGGAGCCTTGCGGTGCGCTTCACGCTATCCTATACGTATACATAATCGGAATACATACACCTCTTTTACGCGTAATAATCGTGATGGAAGGGGTTTTTGTCTTGACGCAGGCTAAACGGACTAGACGTCCAAATTTGATTAAAGCAGAAGTAATGTTAGATGGTGAAAGTAAATACCCGTTAGAAGCGCTAGACTACGACGCGGCGGTCGAAACGTTCCTGCGAGATTGTCGCGTTAAGAATTTAAGTCGCGCATCCATTACGTACTACTCAAACGCGATGAAGGAGCTCGTTAAATTTCTCCGCAAAGTCGGCGTGGAACGTCCGCTAGATATAACGGAAGATAATTTCAAATCGTGTATACTCGCAAAACAAGAATCCGGAGTAATGGACTCGACGGTCAATACGAATTTAAAGGGGTGGCGGACATTCCTTCGGCACCTACACGAAGAAGGGTACATACCCCATAATCCAGCGGAGCATGTTCGATTACTCAAAACAGAACGGCACATTATTCCGACATTTACACGCGAACAAATCAAGTTGTTATTATCGCAGCCAGACTTATCCACGTTTACGGGATATCGCGATTATGTATTTTTAATTACATTGCTAGAAACAGGGGTCCGCATATCCGAGATTGAAGGCGTAAAGGTAACCGACATCCTTTGGAAAGAACGCGTCATCAAGGTAATGGGAAAGGGACGCAAAGAGCGGTATGTCCCTTTCCAATCTAAATTGGAGAAGGAACTTAAGAAGTATATACAGTACCGCGGATTACTTGACCACGATGTCTTATTTGTCAATATAGATAATAGTCCGATGAAGAAACGTACCATGCAGCAAAATATGCAACGTTTTGGGATTGCGGCGAACATAAAAGGCGTAAGAGTAAGCCCTCACACGATGAGACACACGTTTGCAAAGCTTTATATCATGAACGGCGGGGACGCGTTTACACTACAGAAGATACTCGGACACACTACGTTAGAGATGGCGCAAACATACGTATCAATTTTTAGTACAGACATTGCTAAACAGCATCGGAAATTTTCGCCGTTGGAGCGATTAGATTACGAGGATTAAGTAAACGCAAAAAAGGCGCAGACTCAACGGAATCATTCCCGCGAATCTGCGCCTTTTTACTTAAAATCACCTAAGTTGATTAACGTATATTCTGCGCCAAAATCGAACATGTTGTCCCTCATGGAGAGCGTTGCGGATGTGACGTCCGTAGGTACCTCAAACTTTACTTTTTTCGTTAATTTTAAGCCAGGATTTATTGAATCATACATAAAAACAGGGTCACCTTCGAAGCTAAAAGAATCAGAGGGCTCAAATTCTCTATCATTAGTATCTAGTAATTTAAAATAACTACTATCTACTCTTATAGGCTCCTTCCCCTTGTTTTCTACCTCAATTAAAATATCAATATGACGTACTTCGTCCTTAATTACCGCAGTTACGTCCACTACAGTAATTCCGTAATCTCCGAACTTAACCCTCTCGCCTACTACATAAGTAACAACATCTACTACTTTTTCTGCAACCTCGACTATCTCCGGCTCAGGTTCCGAAGTCGCATATATAACTGGTTTATCCTCTCTGTCTTTTTGGCTCTCGGTGAGAGCAGGTAACGCATAACTCGCAATCACTAATACAATAACTGCCGCGACAAAAACGCCTAATAATTTTTCCCCATTAGAATTAATATGTATCAACCTCCACTATTTATAAAAAAGAAAATGCGACACATCAACGGTGTCTATGTTTTTAAATCCGTGGTTGTAACTACCGTTCCGGCTATCCCCACGTCTACGTCCTCGTCATCCTTAACGCCTTTAAGCGCAACCTCTAACGCAATCCATATAAGTCCGACTATTAACGCTCTGACTCCGGTAACTACGTAATATACTAGGTAACTGCCTTGATCCGCTAATACCTGTAACCCTTCCGATTGCGTCGCTACGTTAAGATAATCCTCGTATCCCGTTGCTATTTTTATAAAATAATTACCGAGTAACACTAGCGCAATTACTCGTATCGCGATCTTTAACGCAAATACCGCCTTGTCCATATGTACACCTCCGCTATTATAAAAAGAAAATGCGACCCACCAGCGCCGTCTATACGTTATTATACGATAGATTACGCCAATAGGTCGCATTAATTTACATTTATTTCTTCGCACTCACCACCGCCGACTTCCCGACGTCATACAGTTTACACGCGGCCAGTCCCGTTATGATCCCCGTCATTATCCCGTCAGCTACCGATGTGTGCGGAATATACAATAGTCCCGCAGCGAGTCCGATCGCCATCGATATTAGCGGTAAATACTTCGCGGGTACGTATAACTTGAAGAACTCGCCGAGCGCGATAATCACCGCAACTACTACGCCAATTTCGTACATACTACTTCGCCTCCTTCGTAAATAGTCCTACGCGATTCATCACGGTAATCATGCGGTAGAAATCGTAACTACCATCCGCAGTCGTATCGAGTACGCCCGCCTTCTTAGCGGCTTCACACGACGTTAGCGCCCACGTTGGGATTGCGCTCATCTTCGCCTTAGCTACTAGTTGCGCGATCTGTTCCGCTTGCTTCACTACTACGTCCTCTAGCGCGCAAAATGCCGCCTTTTCCGTTGCCGTCATCGCTTCATCGTCTCCTTCGGTTAATTTCGTAATCACCGCCGTCGCCGCGTCAATCTGCGCTTTCGCCGGACGAATACTGTTACGATACTGCGCGGTCGATAGTCCGAATGTCATCTCGAAATGCGGCATGTCTACGAAGCTGCGCCAATCTCCGCCCCACGCGAATCCGATCCGTTTAGCCTCTGTAACTACCTCGTCCCAATCCGGTAGTAAATCGAGATCACCGTTGCGCTTCGTATCCCACGATACCGAGCGTCCGTCCGGAAGTAGTAACGCGAAGTCAATCGCGACTCCGAAGTTATGAAACGAGGTTCCTCCGCGTGCGTTCGTTACAATCGCGCCCAGCTTCGTCCGTCCTTGCGCGTAGAGTGCGTCTTGCTCCGCGATGGTCCGCAATCCCTGTACGATAACAATTGAAACGCCGCGCGCATAGCAACGGTCGATTAGCGTTTCCGCCGCGCATTTAACAACGGGTAATAGTCCGCTCAATCGTGCCGCGGACTTGCTACGTACATATTCGAGTGTTAACGTCATATTAGCGCTCCCTTATCGCGGAGAAACCCGCGTTTTAATTTCGTGTACATCGAGCGATAGAGATTCGTATTGTCCCGCGAGCATTTCGAAGCGTCCCGTTAAATCCTCCGCCAACGTCATCAAGCGGTCTTCCCGTACGAGTGCTTCCGAGTGCATCCGGTCGCGCTCCGTCTTAGCTTCCGAGCTAATGCGTTCTTCACGTAGGCGCGCTTCATCCGACATCCTCCGCATTTCTTTCCATAGTACATACGCGATGACGAACGCCATTACCGCAAATATTCCGTTCTTTGCTACCACTTCCCATAGCGCTTGTTCCAATCCGTGTCACCTCCGTGTAGCCTGCGTAGACATAAAAATACGCCTGCGCGGCGTTGTTGATGTTGCGTATAATCGTCCTGCTGTTCACTAAACTGTTTCTATCGGTTATCCGTTTTCGTCGGGTATCACAAGAGATCCTTGAACCCTAAAAGATTTTCAGGGTCACTATCTCGAATTCCTTGTTTAACATCTTCGCCATTATCTAGTGCGTTCTGGATAGCATCGCCGAACATTTCAATGAATTTAATAATAGGTGTATAAATACCATAGTATCCTTGCTCGTTACCCCAAACTATAACCCTACCCATAGCCGAGCTGTCAGATATATAATAATTTTTTTCTAACCATTCTTTAGCTAACATTTTCAGTCACTCCCATTCTAATTTGATATCATTGAATAGTTATAAGTCTGCGCGCCATCTGTACCAGAATAGAACGTTACCCTTTCATAAGAATGAGAGGATATTATACCATAGTTAACATCAGCCGCCCTTCTAGTAAACTCAGTAACGACGGAATAACCAAGATTGGTAGCCCGACCTGTATTATAAAAAGAGGCTGATATAATTCTAGTTTTACCACTAGCAGGGAAAACATCTAGATAACTATTACTAGGTACAGTAATAGTAGAATTTGTAATAGTATAACCAGACGCCACATTACCATTACCGTCATGATAACCTTTCGGTATAACTTGAACTGCCTCTTTTGGAGTAATTGTAACTGCTCCATTATTGACCATCGTTCCTGATATAATCCCCGCGTCTGTTCCGAGTGTCTTCCCTGCCAATACATCTGTGGCAATTGCTGTTCCATACTCACCTCCTTCACCCTGTAAGATAAAAGACGTACCATTATATCGCAATGTGTAAACGCTATTCGCCTTTAGATTTCCGCTTACCATTGCCAATCCATTAGATTTCAGAACTGCTTTCACACCCAAACCATTCACATTAATAGTTACTGCCCCTGTATTTAAAACATTGTTTGTAAATGATATTCCTAACCCCTTTTTTAAAGTAGCCACAGCAGCACTTATTACAACTACTTTTGCGTTAGCTGTCCCTGTATCATCCGCATAGTATACATGTGAGGTGCCATCCAATATGTGCTTTATATAATCCGCCTTATGCGCAACAACGCTATCATTTACCGTCTTCAACGCGTTAGCCGTCGGAGCCATCGTAACCGACGTACTACTCACCGCATCCACAAGCGGTACGCTAACGTCCGCAATCGCGGCTACTACTGCGCTATCAACCGCCTGCGCCAACGCATTAATATCACGCGGTACATCTGCGACCATATTATCGTCAATCAACGGTAAGTTTAAATTGACCGTATTCGCCATATTATGTTAGCCCCCGATCTTTCAATTCTCCGTACGTTTTCCCCGTTGCTTTCAACGCGCCATACGTTAATCCCGACGCTTTTAACTCCGCGTAAGTGTAAAAACGGAACACGTAATTAATCGCTAAATGTGCCGGTGTGATATCACGTACCGCCGCCTGTAACTCGACCATCTGCGCCGGCACTCCGTACTCACTCACGAATGTAATCGTAATCGTATACGCGGGCACATTCGCCGTTACCGCAACGTCACCGTTCCCATACGCTGACGCGACCGACTCGATTAACTCCGCTGATACCGCGCCAACTCCGCGTAATCGCGATAACAGTATTTCACGCCGCTGTACGTACGTTTTCGACACATCCGTTACGAGTCCGAAGATGCGCTCCCATTGCATTAATCCCCACGTAGCTGTCTCGATGTACATTTGCGCGAGTACATCGTAGATATCCGTGTTTAACTTCGCGAACTCCTCCGCCTCACGGTCGAAGATGTTCGTAGCAATCGGCATATCTCCGTAATACCTCGGCGCATAGTCGAGCATATCGCGTTTAAACTCCGTTAATGTCCTCATGACGTAACAGTCACCGTCCCCAATACCGCGACTCCCCCGTCTGCAATAGCGATGTTACTAAACGCGCCATTTATCGTAAGTGCTTCGTAATCAATAACCGGAGGGATGTCGAGTATCACGTTAGCTATACGCGTAACGCGCACTAACGGATCAGCGAACGCGAGCGTCTTAAGATATGCAGCAACCCCCGCCTCGATTAACGCCTTAACTTGCGCAGTAGTTGCGCCAGGTGCTAGCGTTACTTTAACCGCGATATTTACCGGAAGTTGAGTTGCGCCAGCTACCGTTGCTATCGCGCCAATCGGAGCCGCGCCCATTCCGCGTCCATCCTGCGTTGGATCAATATACGTTTGTGCCGCGTCAATAATCGTCTGATCCGGCGCGGTCTTGTCATCGTCCAATAATACGACTTTAACCGTGCCGGGTCCGTTCCATATCGGATATACTTTCGCGTCAGATACGCCGGGTATTTCTAGCGCCCACTGACGGTACTGATTCGCGTTACCACTCGTAGCCGGCTTACGTGCGCGTTCGAGATATCGCGCCAGTAGTGATTCGTCCGACTCCGCGTCAACTCCGCCTTCGAACGCAGTCGCGTTAGTCACTGTTACAATCCCTACTAAATCGCCCATTAGCGTTAATATTGTGCCGGAACCAACGTTACCGCGAGCGCCCGCATCCTGCGCCGTTGTTGTAACCGTTACCGATCCGCCTGTTATCGTTGCATCTACGTTAGTTACGAAATATACCGGTGAGTCTCCGCCTGTACTTGCGATTGTTCCCGCGACTATAAGCGTATCGTCCGGTCCCGTAAACGTGAGTGATCCGGTTGACTTAACCGCCGCTTTCCGTGTTAGTCCGTATTCGCGCGCTCGCATATCGAGAAACGGGCCGTACGTTGTCTCCGCAAATCCAAACGCAATTACGTTATCTATCTCCGTATATGCGCGCATGAACTCGATAGCTGCAGGCGAAAGTAAATCGTTTGTTATCGATCCTTGGCGCTTGTCTACCTCCGGAGGCGACGCGGCGAGCATTCGCGTTAATATCTCCGCGCTTGTTTGTTCTTCGTATGCCATCGTTAAATTACCACCTCCATCGGAATATTTGATTCCGTTGTTTCAACGTAAAAAGACACGTAAAGGCAATCGCCCTCGCGCGTTAATTCAAAGTCATAAACGTCTAGTATACGGTCATCGAAAATAATCGCTTCTTTAATAGCACGTGGTATTTCCGTGTCTAGTAACGCGACCGATACGTCCTGTCCGATTAAATCGTCGATCTCGCTCCCATAATCCGTATCGTAAATTGCGAACCGGAATCGTGCTGTTTTAATCGCTTTTACAACGTACTGTTTAATTGCCTCTAATCCGTCTACCTCTCCGCCAATGTCGCCGGTAGCGAAGTTGATAGCATATGTTTTTGACGTCTCAATTGCGTCGATATCCGTTGTTTCATCCATAACCGGATCAATTGTAGCTAACGGACTTAGCGCCATTATTTCACGCCCCCTAAGCGGTCTAATATAACGTATAACTGACCATCGTTGATCGACGCAATTACTACGCGGTCGCCCGCCTTAAGCGCGTTGTCTGTTTCGATACTAGTGGACGTTCCCGTCTTAATCGTGCCATCACGTAACGTACCGTCGATATCCACTTTAATCGCGACGTCCGCCTTAAACTTAATATCGCGCGTAGTCTTCGTTAATGATTCGCAAATAGAGAGGTCATCCGCGTCTAATTCGATCTTCATGCCGTCGACTACTACGCGTATTGACGGAGGTGGTGCTAGTACCGTGGCGAACTCGATGTCCGCGGACTTAACATACGTAAGTTGTTTGACAACGGACTTAAGCTGACTAACTCCGCCGCCATCTATTAATTCAATCATCTAACTACCTCCATTTATTTCGCGCAGTAATCGATCAACCACCGTCTCTGCTGCTGGCTTCTTCGGTTTGGGAGTCTTCTTAGCTTTGGCTGTCTTTTCCTTTGCCTTCTTCTTAGCTGTCTTCGCCTTCTCAAATTGTTCAGGTTCTTCATATTCGAGCTTCGGTAGGTCGTCCGTTTTAGATAAGGTCACGTCCATACGGTGGCTCCCGTTCTCGAACGTGTGTGTATCCGCGTTAACGTAAAATCCCCCGACTAACCGCGTCATCGACTCGAATGCGTATACCGCGTAACCTGCGACGACTTCCGTTATACCGAGCGCTTCGACCGTTACATCCTCCGTCACCTTACCGAGTTCCTTTAATCGTTCTTTCGCGAGTTGGTCAATCGCGGATTTCTTTAACCGTGAATCCGCAGATTCTACGTGTTGCATAAGTCCGTATTGCTTTGCGAGTGCCGCGTTCTTGGCAATCGAGACTAACGGCTTATCCTCGCTGTCCCCGCCGATAGCCTTAACGGATGTACGCATCTCTTCGATAGACTGCGACCGACTCGCGGTAATAATATTAACGCCATCTTCCAGCATCCAACGGACTATTTCGTCCTTCTTCTCGCGTAGGTTCAGCTTACCTTCGCGTGCATAAGCGTAGAACTTGCGTCCAGACTGCGCACGTGTCTCGGTCAATGCGGTTACAATCATATCCCATAGCGTCATATTCTTAAGTATCATCCGTGGTATTACATAGCCTGTACTCGCGATATCCCCCGTTGGTATTTCGTAAGCCTTCGCGACTTCCTTTACAATAGCGCCGGCAGTCATCTTCACGAATTTACGCGTATCTACGTTTTTAGTTAAGTAAACATTTTCGTCGTGCGCGATTACCGTTGCGTTTCCGTCACTTGAGATATCATACGTAAATATAATGCCGCGAAATAAGCCGACCTTGTTTACGTAAAATCGGATTTCCTTACCGAGTTCGAACGCGATTGCTTCGTCCTCACTGTTCTTCGTATTCGATACAGATAACGTTAGAGTACGAAATGGTTGTGATACGTCTCCGGACCATTGTGCCGATGTAACGAGGTTCTCGATCCAATGCGTATTATTATAGAGTACCGCTATTTTCGTAGCCATTAAGGAATCACCAACTTAATGCCGAGTTTAAGCGTATTGGGATTAGCGCCAATCACCTTTTTGTTAGCGTTGTATATCTTGTGCCAATCATCCCCGCGCCCGTACACTTCCGCTTTGGCCGCAATCTTAAATAACGAGTCGCCGGATTTAACGGTGTATGCGGATATCTTGTTAACCGATGTTGACCGCTGTGCCGTTGTTGAGGTTAACTTAGGCGTGGTACTAGCGGTAGTCATCGGCTGTGATTTTTTGGACGCCGTAATCGAAACGTATTCTTTCATCTGCAGCGTGTAATAAACATCGCCAGGCTCTCCGCCGCGTTCTTCGTATTCGAAGCTACGTATAGTGACCGCAATGTTAACCGGCGTTCCCGTCATGATAAATCGAATAGGACGTCCGGACCGTTGCCACCCTTCTATCAACGATGCACACGCCCACGGATCACGTAAATTCGAATAATTACAATAGGATCCGTGATAATCGCGCGGAAATAGTGAAGATATCGTAAACTCTTTTAGTTTGTTATTACCGAGTATCGTGTATTCTCCGATGTTGGAAACTTCGACGTCTTCGTAACCGTGTGTAGAGGAGACGGATATAGAACCGGGATTAACCGGTAACCATAGTGTCTCCGCGCTGTTGTTAAACTTAAGCCAAAACTGCGTCTTCTTCGCCACTCTTCCGCCTCCTTTACGTTGCCATTAACCGCGCCAATTGTCCGGCGATACGGTGAATATCCGCTTCCTCCCGTACGTGGAACGTATTACCGGTGATAACGACTTGTCCGCCACTACCTCCGCTGTTCTCGCGATAGTCTTTGTTCTCTTCGCGCGTCAATACCGATTCGCCTTGATGCAACCGCGCTGGAAAATTGTTATATGGAACGTTATCGAGTCCGCCGGAGAATCCGAGGGATTTCTGTGTTGAGAAGTTATTTTTATTATTCTGACTAGCGCTGTCAAGTATTTCCTTACCTGTACGATACGGACTTTGCCCAGGAGACGGTAGAGTGTAAGTACCCGTCTTTTCGGCAGATTTCTCCTCTTTATATTTATTTGTCACGTTAAGAGTGGGGCCGTCTTTACCAAGGAACATTTTAAGTGTTTCAACCGATAGTATCCCTTTTAAAATCCCATTGCCAATAGCGACACCTAGATCAATAGCGGCTGCCACTAACGGTTGTGAGTTTTGTAACCCGACAGCTAGAAGATCAATAGCCTTTTTAGCTACAGCGGATATCTGGGCGCTGCCTCCACCGTCCATCCACTCGCTGAACGTCTTCATGATGTCCTCAAATATAAATTTAATCTTCCCTTTGATGTCCGGTATCCTCTTGAATGCCTCGTTATTCGTAAAGTGTTTATCAAGGTATCCGGAAGCACTCGCTACCATTTTCTCCATAGCCGCGGTAATCTGCGGACTATAATCTTGAATTAGCTTAGACACTCCGTTAGCAAATCGCGTAATCAGCGGCATCGTCGGAATCAACGCGGATATCTGCAATGTTTCGAACGCGCCTTGGAGTTGTTCAACCGCGCCGCCAGCGCCTTCCATTTTCTTCTTCGCGACATCGAGCGCCTTAACGTTCGACATTGCGCTTTCGAATTTCTTAATTCCTTCTTCGCCTTCTTCGTAAAGGATATTCGCAGCACGAATCGCGTCCGTACCGAACATCAGCTTTAACGTTAACTGACGTTGTGCGTTGGTTAACTTGCCGAGTTTCGTACGTAAGACACCAGCGATCTCAGCTGTTGATTTAATATTATCCTTGGAGTCATAAAACGCGTTACTCGCTCCGTTGACAGTAAATCCAAGATCCTCGAATAGTCCCCTCTGCATATCAGTTATGGGTTGCAACGTTAGTAACATTTGCTTAAGCGACGTACCCGCGTCTGATCCTTTAAGTCCGTTATTCGCAAATACACCGAGCGCTAGATTCGTATCTTTAAACGACAAACCACTACCGGAAGCGACCGCTGAAACTTGCGCTAAACTTTCCGCCAATGCGCTAACTCCTGTTGCTGACGCATTAGCTGTTCCTGCAAGTATATCCGCCGCTTGTGCCGCACTCATTCCGTCTTTCTTAAACGCGTTAAGCGCCGTCGACATGACTATCGCGGATTCTTCTAAACCGAGTCCGCCCGCTGTAGCGAGGTCAAGCGCCGCTCCGAGTGCGCCGGCTTCAACCACTGCAGGCGTTAATCCCGCCTTGAGAAGTTCTTCTATCGCTTTTCCAGCTTCTAATGCATTATCAGATTGTTACCGTAAAGGCTCTTTATCCTCTACTTCCGGGGCTTTCGCCGCATAATAGTATGTCAGTTCATACTCGGCTCAGACTATATCTTCACCCTCGACACTACTCGGTCGGGTGCGATGCGCTCGTGGGAATTTCGACTGTTCTAGCCTACTTTTCCTAGTCGTTACACCTTCCGTATATCCCTATACGGCTTGGCTCGGTATTAACATAGCGTTTCCGCCTTAGCCTTCACCGAATTCACATCGTTATTTTTTCCGCAGATTACGCCGCGGTGAAGCATCTTCCATACTTCGTACGTGCTCCCTCAAATAGCGCGAGGTTTGACATCCGTTTCATTTCGTCAGCGGTCGCGCCAGTTAGCGCCTCAATCGTTAGCATCTGCGCTTCGAAGTCCATCGCCTTTTTAACGGAGTCACCGAGGAAGTCCGTAGCCGCGCGTGTTACGTTGCCAATTCCGTTTATTACCGCGTTACCAATTCCGAAGCCAAGTCCGCCGGAAAACGCGCCTTTTAAACTTCCGAATAGCGACTTTGACTCTTTTAGCTTGTGGTTCATCTTTTCGGTATCATTTATAAAGCGCCCTTGCGAGTTACGAAGCCTTCCGGTAGAGTCGCGATATGATTCAGTTGCTTTACGGACTTGATCCGTCTGTTTCGCTATCTTTTCAAGTGTGCGAGAGGCTCCGTCATCTTTGATCCGGATTTTCCCTTGTAAGTCGAAGGACATTAGCTTTCCCCCTTTCTCGCGCTAACTCTTCGTCTTTAGCGCGTTTTATCTCCGGTTCCATTGCGATCAACATCGACGCGAACATAAAACACTGGTGGGATTTTTCTTTTGCATAAACTTCATCCGGCGGAATGTGGTGGCGTTGAAATATCTCGTGTAGTAGTCGCGGAACTCCGCCGGAATTTATTAGTTTTTTGCGTCCTCCACCATCTCTTCCTCGTCACCGAATCCGGACACGTTGAGTACCGCCTGCAACACCTTTCCGATTTCTCCGGGGAGCAGTGCCTTTGTAACGCATTCCACGTCATCAACCGCACCATAGTGTTGTATTAGCGCCTTATTACTAAACTCCGGCTCTACGCAGCCCTTAGCGATAAACAACGAATTCAATAACTCGTTATCGACCTTTTTCTCGCCCCTTGTGTTCGGTATCGTCGCGCGTTCGTTAATTCTGCGCATCTCATCGGACGTCAGCGCCTTTACCGTAAAGTGTGTCTTCAACCGCGGAATGTATACCGTTTCCTGCACATCGAGAGTCGCGCCGAGTAACGCTTCTAAACCCCTACCGCCTGTTTTTACCGTTGCCATATATAATCATCCTCCGTTATTTTCATAGTTAAAAAGCGAGACATCCCGAAGGACGCTCGCTGTAATCACGTTACTATCGCGTTAGTTATCCGCGAATGGAATCGAGTACTTCATATCCGCTAAACACGAATGTAAACTCCTGTTCAACGATCGATCCGACTTCGAAATTAACAACCGGAATGTTATCGAACGTAACGTTTTTCAAGCGTACGCGATACGTTCCGAGTGCTTCTGGATCCTCCAGTTTAACGATGAGCTCCGTTACAAACGGTGAGCTGATATCGTCTGTTACCTGCGCCATCTTCTCAATCCACTCCGACGTTACCATATAGCCACCGATCGACCCTGAGCCTTTCAGTGTAGTCGTTTTGTTACCTAACCACCGGGTGCCGGCGAGTTTAATCTCTTCCATACCGATCTCGATATTCGCTTCAACTTTCGTGGTATTCGTTAACCAATTGCCGTCGAGGTCGTACAAAAATCCGAAGTTACCGGAGATTACGTTTTTTGCGTCCATTGGACCTGCCATTATCTCACCGCCCTTATACGTTAATTGTCAAGAAGATTCGTTCGATGCTATCAACTTCCATATAGCTGACCGTCAAGTAAACGGAGTCGCCAGCGCTCACATATGCAGGATCAAGCGCTACGTAAGGACTCGTTAATACTCCGGCAACTTCCATCGTTTCGAGATACGCCTTGATTGCGACAATTAACGTTGCTTGTCCGTCAGCGTTGTTGTTTAATTTACCGATGTAGCTATCGTTCGCTGTGCGTGCGATATCCGTTGCAATCGCCTGACGTGCGCGAATAGACCGGATTTTCTTACCGGACGTTACGATGCCTTGCTCGACTACGACCTTTTCGCCATCATTGAAAAGTACGAGTGATCCCGCAAGCAACGCTACCTCAACCTGTGAATTAGTCATCCGCTTAGTCACGTCTTCGAGCGTTACGTTATGGCGCGTAATCGACTGATTAATAGCGGTACCTGCGATATCTCCCGCAATGTATGCCGCGTATTCAGACGAGTTATACGTCAACACTCCGATAACTCCGCCGCTTATTACGTTAACGATGTAGTCGTCATCGTTTAAGATAGAGCGCGTATCTCCGGTAGCTGGCGTTAAGTCCGTCGTATCGTCACCGCCGATAACTACTACAAAGTGCTTGCCCTCTGTACGATTGCGTGCTACCCATGTCTTCGTCGCGGCTTGTTCCGTAGCGCTATATTCGCCATCGTAGACAAATACGTTAAACGCGCGCGCTTCGAATGCCTCACGCATAGCGATATAGTCCGCGGCTAGTGGCGTTGTTGGCATCGTATACACGAGTACCTCTTTTGCTCCGCCTTGTAACGCGAGTAGTATCGATGAGATATTCGCGAGTCCAAATAAATCCACCGCTGCTTTCTCGGAATCGACCGTATAAAACGTTTCTTCCGTTGCTGTCACCGCGTATTTAAGTAACGGAATAGCTACAATTCCTCGTGCGCCTCCGCGTATTGCCGCTAGTGCGCGCTCTACGAAGTTAATGTAAATGCCGGGACGTGTCGGTAATGCCGTAGGGTCCCATTGTGGTGCTGCCATATGTCCGCCTCCTTCGTTATATAAAAAGAGCGCCCCATTTCGGAAGCGCCCGTTAAACTCTTCGTACATTTACGTTGTTAATTTTCGGATAAGCCGTCTGATCCCGCGCTTCTCGTATACTTGTGTCGAGTATTGCGATTATCGCGTATAGTCCGTTATCCGTTAGTGCCGGTTGTGATACGCTGTACGCATTAACGCGGATGTGTCCGATTAACTCGTCCTGATATACCGCGCGTCCTAATGCATCCATATCCGCGAGTACAGTATCCGGTCGAACCGTTACATGCACGATTTGATACACGCGATCCACACGGTAGTGATACCGCGTTTCCGTCGTTCTGTCCTCGTCAATCATGCGCACATAAAACGAGCCTGCCGCCGGTTGTAACGGTACAACTTGCTTACCGGTAATAGCCGTAGGGAACTGTGTTTTAATGAACGCTTCTATCGTAACCATATCGCTTATAACGCTCATTTACGTCAGCCCCTTTCGGCTTAACTCCGCCTGTATCGCGTCCTCAATTAGCGCAAACATCTTCGATTCTTTGTTACCCTTCGCCTGCGCTAGAAAATCGAGTACCGTTCCGGATTCGCGTGCTACCGCGCCTTTACCGCCAGCTACGTTATGCAGATAGTACGCGTAGTTAAATCCGCGATTAAATGCGTTAGCAACGACCGCACCGTTAATCTCGTTACCGCTTAATTTCGGCGTAGTATGTTCGATGCGTGCGCGTAGATTACCGCCACGGCGCCCTTTATAACGACCGATTGGCGCAAGATTCGTAGCTTCAAGTTGCCACAATTCGAGCGCGTCATCCATTCCGTTAATGGCGCCTTGACTAACTGCATCCGATGCATCTTCAAGTTTCCTCGCAAACTTACCGATATCAAACGTAAATTCTATCGACACTATACGTACACCTCCGTTATTAGCGGAGCACCATCGACTCTACGTTTAATTACGATGCGCACCGGTACACGTTCGACTATTACGCCGAGCTCGTTTTCGTAACGGACTTTATCGCGATAAGTAACATCGACTAAACCTTCGAGTACAATCCGTAACTGTACCGATGTTTCTTCGCCATATTGATTCGCGACTTTCTGCGCATCTTCGGACACAAACGCCGGATATATAACCGGTGGTAATTCCGCAGGTACACCCCATCCGTCGTCAACTCCGCTTTTGATTACGCTAATATACAAACCGTCCGTAACTGCGAGCATCGCGCGGCATTCGTATCGATTTAATCCGCCGAGTCCTCGTTCGTCCACGTCCGTTATGATATAGCGTAAGTTCTTGCGGATGACTCGGATAATTCCGGTAGCGTCCGTATTAGCATCGAAGGTAACCGTGTAATCGTTAGAGTCTAGCGTGTAGTCTCCGAGATTGCGCGCTATTCCCCCGGTCGGTGTCGGCGGTTCTTTCCATATCGCGTCAACCGTAAGTGTCCGTCCGTCTACGTATTCAACCGTAACCGGCTCGGTGCGATGCTGTTTAATCTCCGTTCGATTCGCGTGAATCCACGCTGCGTCTGCGTCTGTTAACATTACCGCACCTCCTCGGATAAGATGTATTGCGTATATGCGGTACAATTCGGATGTATCGAATAGATGTCGGTATCGGACGGAAGGAAAATACCCGCGCCTAGTCCGTGACGGTCTTCGGCTGCTTTCGCAACACACTTCGGACTATGATGCGCGCCTGGAACTAAGCGGAGCGCCTTAACGAATTTCGATTGTTCGGCTACGTATCCTATCGCGGTCCTATACGCTGTATTCGATTCCGTCAACGCGAGTCTCCGCGCTTTCCAATCCTCCGTGCTATACACGTTTTTAATATCGCGCACCATTGATGCCGTCGTGTCTCCGCGAATGATCCCTCGCCGAAGAACGTTACTCATTTCCGCGCGTTGATCTCCGGCAAATTGCCAGACGCGATCGGATAACTTAAGACCGTCGGGTCCCGTCTTTTCCGCAAGATATGTCGCGAGGTTACGTGTCGTCGGTTGCTTACCGGTTAGTCCACGTAATACGACGCTTTCCGCTATCTTCGCGGTTAGTATAAACTCAACCGATTGACTCAGCGTTGATTGTATCGCGTCAGTAGTACCGCTTAGTCCGCTTTCCGCAGCCTCGTCCATAACCGTTATCAGCGCAGATTCCGCCGTTGTGCGTATCGATTTTTCAACGTATTCCAAGTCACGAAGTAATGGGTTTAATCGCGCTTTACTAACGATATCGTTTTTAGTCGCGTACTCCTCTAATAAATCGATGACTTGTACCCGTGTCTTACCGACTTCGCCAACCACATATGCCTGCTGCTTAACCGTTAAGTCTAGATAATCCGCGTGTAACTTCGCTAATGCCTCGTTTAATTTGCGTTCATTATTCACGTGAAATCACGATCCAACCGCCGCATCACGTGAAACGTTGAGTACTGGCGCTTGTTGCGGTCTATTACATCCTTGTCGCGTACATAATCCGCAGTCAATGACGTGACCATTGCGAGGTATTGTTCGGACACTTTCGTCTTATCAACGGATTCTTCCGCGTCCGTGTACTTAAAATAATGCGCAGTCGAGAACGCAATAGCGCGCGCTCCCTGTATCTGCGCAAGTAATAAGACTAGCGGAGTTTCAACGTCCGGAACGGTATCCAGCGTAGTAGGCGAGTACCCGTAAATGTACGCCGCCTCGGTTAACCACGCAGTCAAGTCCGCATCCGTTACGCCTGGGACTCCGCTGAATCGCGCGGCAAGACGTTGTTCTAATTCGCGTAAACTCGCCACACTAACGCCTCCTTATTGCGCCGCTTTCGGTTTATTTGCAGATACTTTTGGCTTCTCCGCTTGCTTAACGACCTCTACAACTTTTGCGTAATCTATGCGTACCAGGTATTCGGCGGATACCGATTCCACGTCGATAACCGCTCCTTTACCTTGCCCGTCGATTACTGCGTCGAGGACTTCTACTCTAACGCGTGCTAATTGCGTCATTATTACGCAGTCACAACGTCAGCGTGGAAGAGTAATGAAGGTACGTTAACAATTGGGAATCCTGCAGCGGCTACGCGGATAACGGATTCGATAGGCTCGAATTTATCGTAAGCGCGGAGATCAATACCCGGTTGATAGTTGTTTTCCACCGTCGGGCCATATAGGAAGTTACCTACGCCTGCTGACGCAAATACTACGCGATTCTGCGGCATAAATTCGATTACTTCGTCATTACCGGTATAAATGTCTTTAACCGTTACCTTACGATTAACCACGACCTGAACCGGAGGCAGTCCGTAACCACCAAGTACACTATTCAATTCGTCAACGGATACACGAGTTCCACCACTATTCAACCCGCGTGCTTCCGTAACGATTGTTACGTTCTTAAGCAACAACGATTGTACCTCGCGTGATACGAGGATAACATCCGGCTGTTTGCCGTTGGACGCTTCATAGATGGCCGCCCACTCAAGCAGGTTTCCGATAACATCTACGGTTGTAACAGACCACATATTTGCGCCTGTTAACGCTACTTTGTGGTTCGCCGGGATACCGTAGTCAACTACGATTTTCACTCCGTTTTTGTTATACGTAAATGTACCCTTCGTGATTGCTTCCATCTTCGATACGTTAACGCGAAGTTGCAACGCTTTTACGAGATCAACGGCTTTAACGGTTAGTCGATCAACCATCGCGGATGATTCGGAGTCAGAACGCGCCTGATTCAACGCGAGTAATTCTTCTTCTGTCGCGATGTACTTAAGTCCCATCTTTGCAAGTTCGCCCATTTTAGAAGCTACCGCATCACGGTCAACAACCGGAGGCTCCGAGCCGTATCCGATCATAGCAGCGATGTGATTCGATTTCTTGATGATATCGTACGCAAATGTAGTTGAATAGATTTGGTCATCCGGCATAAATGCGTCTGCCAACGTAGGCACCGCTGATTCTACTGTTGCGTCGATCAATCCTCGTAGTGCGGGTTTCTTGAACTCTTCCAAATGTGTAATACCTGCCATTTATAAACACTCCTCTTATTTGTATAAGTTTTTTGGGTACAAAAAAGACGCCTCCATTCGAAGCGCCTACAGTATTAAATATGTTTTACGTAACGGATCAATGGAGCAGCCGTCTTAAATGCCGCCAGTGCCGCGTTCGTGGGAAGTTTGGCTTCATATACGGAACCGCGTACAATTACCTCACCGACTACTAAATCGTGGACACCATCGCTAATTGCATCGATATTCAAAATACCGAGACTATCGAATCCCGTAACTGTTGTAAACTTTTCATATTTGCCGGATGTGGTATTACGCGCGATTAATGTACCTACCTCGATCAAACCTGCAGCAAACTTCGTACCGTCTAGCGTGGCACCACCCTCGATAAATTGCAGGTGTTCCGATGCTAAAATATTCTTTCCGCCCTTAAATGCTGTTGTTGTAAATTTTGGTGTGTAAGCTGGCATTAACGTCATCTCCTCATAATTTTAATTATTAAATCTTTCCTTGTGCCTTCAAACGGTCGAATCGCGCCTTAACTTTTGCTTCAGGCCCTTGCGGTACTGGATCGTTCTTTCTTCCGTTACCTGGATTCGGATCAACTCCGCTGGCCTTCGGCGGTATATCCGCTTTGATCTCGTCAATCGACGCTTGCAACGCTTCTTCATCGTCACCGCTTACGAATTTACCAACACGCGTAATTTGATCCGCAGCATATCCGGCTTTAACGAGTAATTGCGTTTTCAATGCATTGATCTGCGCAGTTTTCGCTTCCCCTTGAACACGGACGAGTTCCGCTTGCGACGTTTCATAAAGCGCCTTGTATTCCTCGTTTTGTTCGCGTTGGAGGCGTTGTGCTTCCGTTTCTGCAGCGGTCTTCTCTGCGTCAAACTTCGCTTGTTGCCTCGCTAACCTATCCGCAATGACTCGATTCATCTCCACTTGCTGTTCCGCAGTAAATTCCGTTTTAACTGGCGGAGTTGCTGGCGTAGTTTCTTCGTCATCCTCCGCGAATAGTTGTAGATTAAGCGGATAGCGAGTCTTTCGTGCGATTACGTTCTTCATGCGTGTTACCTCCGTTTTAAAGTCGCGTCGACTATTTGTGTTAGTCCCGCGCCTTTTAGCGTCGTAAGCGTATTGGACGTGCGGTCTATTCCGCAGTTTTATAAGGGTCAGTTTCGGTTCTTCGTTTCGCTACCTCTACGCTGATTTCCGCCTGTTTAGCGGCTACATTCTCGACGCCTAAACGTTGCATAGCGCCAACAATTGACTCGAAGCCTGCGCCAGTTTCTAGCGTTAATAATTCGACTAGAGTTGCGCGATTATCCGGTAAAGGTAAGACGAATTTAATTTCGTTTGTGTAATCGGTAATGCCGCGAACAACCGCCTTATCATACGCAAACTTCGTACGATCGGCACGCGCTTGTAGATACCTGATTGACTTCTCGTGTAGCTCCGTTAACTTGTCGTCCCATTCGAGCCAGTGTTCCTCGGTTTCTTGAATGATCGCTTGGAATAATACGTGTAGCGTATCACCGTTCAATCCACCGAAGTTTAATTCTTGCGGCACGATATTCGGTAGCGACGTTACTTCGTGTAGCGCACCTTTTAAGCGGCTATACTGCGCATCAAATGCCGCTGACCAACCGAATCCGCCTTCTACGCGTTTAACGTCCGGCTTCGCTTCGCCTTGTAAATTGGAGTTAACGATTTCCAATATCGCGCCGGGCGCAATCTGTACTTTTTCCGCTGTTCCTGCAGGTACGTTAATTAGCGCAGTCATCGCAAACATTTCGAATTTCAACGCGTCCAGTGCGTCCTCGTTCGATGAGTTAATAACATCCGTAATCGTCCGCATAGCTTCGATCTCGCTTACGTCCATTTCTTCGCCGCTTAGTCCGGGAACGGAGATAACGACTAGCGGTAGAAAATCGAGTCCCATCGGTGCGCGTGCGGTAATCGTCCGGTATAAGTCGAGCGTTTCCGTATATTCCGCGTCTTCGTAGTAACATTCGTAATCACCGTTATCTCGCGTTTCAAGTGTGAACGATTCCTTGCGGATTAGTGTGCGTTGTGCTCCGTCGATGCTACGTTCGACCGTAGATACAAAATGACCTCCGATTAATTGCGTCATATCATCGTCTGCATAAACCGGCACGAACTCCGCATCGGATCGCCATATCCACCGCAGCTTACCGGTCGTAGCGTCAAATACGATCTTACATACAACGCGGCGTGCAATTAAGTAGTCTCGCGCGGATTTAACTAGCGCGGTGCGCATCCGATTCTCGCGCCATAACTGATAGAGTAGCGCTTCGTATCCGTCCGCTGTTTTGATAACGTCGGCTGGCGCGTCTTTCATGACCGGTACGTTAATCCCGTGCTTACCGCTCATTAACCAGCGCGCTTTTTTATCTACGAAGGACTTAAACATGTTAACGTCGAGTCGCGTGGGATCGTAGTCGAGTCCGTTAGGTCGCGGCATGTCACGTCCGCTTACGAGTTGCCCCGTGTCCGGACTAACGTGCTGTTTACCCGCGTAGTATTCGTAGTCGCGTAACTGGCGGTTCATGCGTTGCCAAGTCTGCGCGCCTAACGCCTGCTGCAGCGGTGAAAATATTAAGCGGTCGAGTTCGTCCGCGGAAATAGTTGTGTATGGTATAAGTTGCATAGCGTCCTCCCTTCGTGTGATTAGCGCATCTTACGCGCGATTGTTCGTACGGATACCTTAGTTCCGGATAGCGCGGATACTGACATTTCTAAGCTATCCGGCAAATCGTCGTGTGTGCCTGTTCCGTATTGTTCGAATTGTTCCAGTAATAGAGAATGCTTTCGACTAAACCGTATCGTTCCGTTTTCGATCGCCGGTGACATCGCTTCTATACGCAGCTCCTTACGGCTTCGGTGATATACCTTTTTAACACGTGTTTCCGCAGGGTACCCGACTTTAACGAGCGCCTTTTTCAACTCATCTACGATAAATTCCTGCGCTGCAACTGCTTCCGCGGCAATAATGGTTGGTTGATACTTAATCACTTTTTGTACAATTATTTGAATTAGCATGTCCGGCTTAATACGCTCTCCGTATGAATCCACAACGTAAATAATTCCGCTTTGCTTATGTTTCGCGGTTGTAGTAATCGCGGAATAATCTCCACGCTGTTTACCCATCGCCGGATCGATTCCCATAGAGACTTCGTAGTCGTCCGTTAGATATGCAATATCCGCGTCCCAATACGTAAATAGTTCAGGATTGAATACCATGTTTTCCTCATCCACCGGATTGTTCATGTACTCCGTGTTAAACGCCTTACTTCCGTTATCCCATTTCCACGTAAACAACTTCCATATCGGCTGTACGTCCGGCCATAATACGACTGCGCCTTCGTCCATCTCCGCTTGGTTACCTTCGTAGAATGCCTTCGCATCCTCCGCGCGTAATTCATTTTCGCGATCCACGTAGATTAATCGGCATTGTTCCCATAATTCCATACGCGTAGGCCATTCGATAACCGCACGAAATAGCCGCGTCTTGAAATCCGACCGGCTTTCCATAACGTAGCGTAAAAGTGAATCGTGATGGACCATCGTTCCCATATATACTAACGCGGTCTTCTTACCGGCCGGATCACCGAGCGGTACGACAACCTGCGTAAACCAGTCGCGCATTTCCGACCGCAGTAAGTCCGTATTTGTATTCTTTTTACCTTCGAGATCATCGCATATAATCAGATCCGGACGAACACCGTTCCAGTTACGTCCACGTAGCGCCTGGCCGGTCGATGCCGCTTCTACTCGCGCTAGTAACCGTTGGCTACCGTCTTCGCGCGGTTCCCATGCGATAAACTCCGACGAGTTATCCTTCGGATTCTCCTGCTGCTTAACGGATAATAGCGGTCCGAAGTCCGCGCGTAACTTAGCGTTAGATTTCAACTGTAGCGATAACCACTCCATATTTCCCGTTGATACTTGCGGAGTTTCCGATATGATAATCGCGTATTTACGTTTACGGAATACAATCTCGCGTATCGGATTACCCTTCGATAGAAACGATGATTTGGCGTGAGAACGCGGCGCTGCTACGGATACCTTCGCGTTAGTATGTACCGCTGATACATCGTCCATAATCGCGCAAATCTCACGGTGAAACTCCGGCGCGTTTCCGATAGTTACCGGAATCCAGTTACCGTCGTTATCCGCGTTATAGTGATCTCCGAAGTATTCGTAACAAAAGTATAGTAAATCGTTCTCGGCGCGATGTATCCGTTCCAAGCGTTCGAGTTCCGTTGCTGTCTCGAATAACTCGCGTTGGATATCGTCGGGATAGGCGATAATGTCCGCGAGGTCAACCGTGTCTATTACGCTTCTTAATTGCGCGATTAATCCGGCGCGCTCCGGACGTTTTAACCACTTACCGTTGACCCATGCGATAGTTACCGCCTCCCTTCCATATAATTACGTGAGATTACCGTTGATTTAGCCGTTTGCGTTGCGTAAGCGAGTATTCGTAACCTGCGTAATGTAATCGCGTATTTCATGGCGTTTATTAGGCGCAAAAATAGAAGCGTCACAATTGTGTGTGCTCTTCGTTGTGTCTCCGTAAAAGTCAAACGTTAATTTTGATACGCGGATTTGTCCGGCGTCAGATTTAAGAGTGTCACCGGAGGGTACCCCGCCCCCTTCGCACGTTACCGCGGTAAAGCGATGTACATATACACAAAATGCTGATTTTGTTCATATGTGCGAGTATCAACAATGGCGCAACCACGCGGTTTCCCACGCTTCCACTTACGCACACTGTCCGATACCTACGTTAATCCACGTATATACACCGTTTATGCATCGGATATACACGTAATTATGTGTTATTTAGCGCGTTGAAGCGTGAAAAGTTTCGGAGGGTCACGCGTCAGAAACGCTGAGCAGGTTATTACGCGGTAAATACGAAAGCACCCGAACTCCCTTACGCGTGTTCCTTCATTATATAGCGTTATAATCCGCTTGGTTCGGATGGACCGACTTGCAACGCTTTGATACGGTCCCGTAGCGCATTCACATCGGTAGTCTCCGTCACATTCGTATCTAACGCGACTCTATCCGTTAGCATATCGTTCATCTGCAGTACTAACTTCGCCGCTGCTGCGTTACCTTCTTTTATAGCTACATCCGTTAGTGATGCGATCATCTCCGGTAGCCTCGTACTATTATTACGTACCATAGCGCGCTTCAACTCGACATCGAACGCTCTATCCTTACGCCAATTCTCGATAGTACGCGCTGTTACTCCGCATATTGCCGCTACCTCTTCGTATGTCTTTCCGCCTTTATTCGGTACCGATAACCATTCGATAGCTACGTATTGTTCCGCCTTTAATTGCGCCATATTAGCGCCTCCTTTCGTTACCCTTACGTTTATACTCCGTTACTCATACAACGCCTACAGTGCGCGTATTCTACGTGTTTATCCTGCGCCTAGCTTCGTACGTGTTCCGCTGTTTACTAACGCTACCCTTCGGACTATGCAACGCAATAGTACACGTGATAATCAGTGTTGTTATCATACGTTTGATTACGCCCATTAATGTTAACCTCCGTTTCACATTACGCAATTAACCCTACGTATACTGCGTCCTTATGCGCTACCTTCCGTAATACATCCGGTACCCACGTAGCGCCTACGCGTTCTACGAAGTTACATATAATAACGTTAGGATGCATAGTTATATCGAGTGTGTCTCCGTATGCTACAACGCTTATGTTATCCGCGATTATATACTTGCGTAGATCCTCCGCTATTTCCTTCGATTGGGCTACGTATAGGATTACGTACATTATCGTGTACCTCCGTATCTAATCGATGTTAATAAGTACCGTTGCAGGTCCGTAATGTCCAACGTCCTCTCCGTCACTATTCGCAATAAAAACGTAATCCTCCGGTCCGTACACGTAATACTTGACGCCTTCTCTACGTGATAATTCGGCACTTAATTCATGCGTTGATACTTGCGTTAGATTAACGTTACTCATTCGATAACCTCCGTTTATATACTTCAAGTACCTGCGCAAATGTTTCGCCAACAGTAGCGCTGAACATACGTTTAATATCCGTTAATTGACCGATGCAGTTAATCATACGTATACCTCCGTTTGTATAACGTTAGTTCCCGTGGATTGTTGACAATCATCGCGAACCTAAGAGCCTGCCGCGTCACTGTCGTTCCTTGCCCTCTCCGCGTAAAGAAAGGGCGACGCGTCGAGATGTATTATTTAATACTATTTACTCGCGTAGATTTAAAACCACGCAATAGAATTGTAGTTTTACCATGCGTCGGATACGTCCCGGTCTTGGACGGATTCGAATCTTCGCGGAGTGTTCTTCTCCGTAATCACTAAGTGCTGTTAACAAGCGCAGTCCCAACGCTAGGCATACGTTAGGAAATACGCTTGTTACGGCACAAACGCGACTCCGCTATTCTATAAGATAAGAGAAGCTCGGAGCTAAAAACGGCTGTAACCCACGTCGCTCTAAGGCTGAGGTCACTTTTGAACTATGCAGTATTTGCAACAAAACAGGGCTAAGAATGCAGTATTTGCAACAACCTAATATGGAAGTTCCTCGTCGCTCCCGTCAAACGCCGATTCCGCCAGTCGTTTATTCTGCGTAAATTCATAACGTACGCTTTCCGTATACTCATCTTCCGTATATGACTTGCGGAACATTACGTCAGGGTTCATTTTTATTACAATAACTCCGTATGATTCCGATCTCATAATAAATCCGTTTAGGCTTAGCTCGCGCATACTCCGACTGATTGTAGATCGTTCCTCGCCGAGTATCCGCGCTAAGTCCGATTGAACCATGTGATTCAACGCGTCAAAATCGTCGCCGTCCGGATTGTGACAAAGATAAAGGCGCTCATAGTGTATATACGGAATCATGCAGTACAGCAAACCCGCAGCTTGTACCGATAAGTTTTTAACGTCCGATCTCGTTTTAGTTTGGTATACCTTCGTATATCGACCGCCACTAAGCGATTTACCTATCGAATGATACTCCGCGCCAATCTCATATACTTTGCGCCTACCTTCGCGACTCTCCGTAAGTACTCCGCATGATGTTAACGTGCTAATTAACGTAGCCGTCCATCGCGTAGCCTTTCCGATTGCTTTCGATATCTCAGCGGAACCCATACGTTTACCTTCGTAATATAACTTTCCGGATTTATCTAGTCGCATATACGGCAATAGCTTCATAACTGCGCCGAGTTCATTAAGCGCTAATAGTGCGGATAATTTACGTACTGGTTCGTGATATGATGCTACGTAATGCCGTGGATCCTTATTAATCGCGTCCTGGCGCTGTGCGTATTCGCGTTTACGTGCGATGTTCTCTTCGGATTCGGTGCGGTATCCATCGACAGGAACCGCCTGCATCCAACGTTCTATATCGGTATCGAAATACGTATATATATCAGTTGTCATTCGCTCACCTCCAACAAACCAATAAGCGCCTCGTCTATCGAATCCTCATCTATAAGTAATAACTGATACGCTTCATGTCCGTCTAAGAGATCGTCATAGAATGCGCGTATTATATTAAACTGCCTATGATTAGAGCCGCTTATATATTCGAGTGCAACCATTTCCGTATTATATATTTCCTCGCGTAGATCAACGCCAAATTCACGCTGTTTTCTATCGAGTGACTTCGAAATTAAGAGCGAGTGTGTGACGCTATCCTCCGTATGTGTCCATTCGCTCACTCAACCACCGCCAATTGCGCAGCTTCTAACTCACGGAGCGCCTGCGTAGCTTTCTTCGCTTCTCTTTGTAGCGCTTTGAGTCCGGTAATAGTCTCCGTAATGTCTACGTACAATTCTCCGAATGTTGCTGGCGTCGACATACTTACGCTTAGTACACGTTTAGATTCCGTCATATATAACGTCCCCTTTCGAATGTAAGGCGTATGAAGACAACACAAAAACGCCACCTTATCGCGTTGATATCGCGTAAGATAGCGTTTATTTACTTCCTCAAAACCCGTAGCCGACTGAGCCTACAAACTATGGGTGTAGGCGTTATTTATTCATAAATGAGTCTAAAAAATAATCATTATCCTGTAAATAGTCTTTGTCATATCCTTCAGCTTTCTTTTCCGCTTTAGCCTTTAAAATCTTATTTAATCTTTCTACTCCAAATCTATCATTTCGACCGTATAGATCGTCTTTGGTCACTAAGAATATAATGTTCTCACTATGAAAAACAGGTAAATCAAAGACCTCCGTCCACGCTGTGTTGTCCTCAAAATCTACATAAATAGCGGCTTTTCCTTGGTACGCGTTAAACTGGGTCCTAGCCTCCTCTAACCCTTTAAATAATTCCTCTTTAGTCTTCGTCATTTTAATTACCTCCATTTTTGTTTGTTTCTTATGTCCTAAATATACCATGACTCGCTAAACGTGTCAACAACTATTTGCAAATAGTTTCATCGTATGTTTTTCCTCAACCAAACGTCGAAACTGGCGCTATCTAATGGAGTGTGTTCGCGTACATTATGCGCCTGCTCCCACTCGCGTATCTTTCCGGTAATCCACGCGATATACTCGTAGCTGCGTAAGTTCGATCCTTCCGTAAGACTGCGCGCCTCGACGTAGGCACGCGCTCGACTATGCATATTAGCGGTGTTTTCCTGCGTAAGTATCATCGGCACACCTCCGTATAAAAAGATAAGGCTCCGGCAGTTAAGCGCGGAACCCTTCGTACGCATCACGCGCCATAACTTCCATAGCTTCGGGACTTCTCGCAATCATTATTGTTATGAACGTTGTCCGTGCTTCTTCAACTTCTGTGGGCGTTAGTCCTTGACGCTCGCAGGCTTCGTTGAATGTTGTAAGTAACTCCATTGCTTCCTCGTCTTTGTTTAATATGTTTATTATTTGTTGTCCAATCATTTTAATTACCTCCGTTTTATCGACTCGTTTACCGTGTCGTTCTTTATGTACTAAATATACCACGACTCGTTTAAGGTGTCAACAACTATTTGACTCTTTTAGCGTGTCAGTGTATATTTAACATATCGGAGGTGATTTCGGATGAATATCCGCTCAAATTTACGTGAACTTACGGACGATCGCGGTATTACTATACGTGAATTATCGCGGGATATCGATTACCGCTTCGAATCTGTACGTATAATGTACAATGACGAAATGGAACGATATCCGCGCGATCTATTATCGAAGCTATGCGTATATTTCAACGTTACGGCTGCGGAACTACTGACGCTATCTAACGATTAATTCACGCCATCTATCAGCTTGTTCCGCCGCCGTAACGAAGGATTCCGCCAATTCTCCACCATTCTCACGCAAATTATATGAGACAACATCGCCATTGGATGTATCACGTTTATACTGCGCGTTTCTCCTGCGGTTCTTGGCTTGCGATACTTTTTCTATAAAACGCGATTCACGAGCGGTTCGGTGTCGGCGCTCCGGCTTCCCTCGGTTAACGCCGTCAGTGTCATAGTTTTCTGCAAGGGATAGGGAATACTCATTATCCCTACGACGATTTAACTGACGTTCACTAAGGAACGGATATTCATCGCGTGTTACTTTATCGGGATGTGGGTCCGTTATCTCTTCGTCTAGTACCGCATCCGCCAACCGATCTAATAAGGCAGTATTCAGCGATATAGATACTGGTCGTTCTCCTTTACATCCACTATCTTCCCACCTATCAATAGCGCGATGATTGACGTCAGCGTGTGCACTTACATAGTCGTCCGATATACGTTGGATTAATTCCATACGGTCAACGCGATCAGCAACGTCATACGCCTCTCCAACATACGAGAGTCGAACACTTTCGTCGTTCTTACGCAGCCTAATTGTTTCCTCTACGTTGGTCACTAGTTCTGCAAATAACTCCGTATATGTCATCGTCACTAAACCGCCTCCTCTTCCGTATCTTCTGTGATGACCTCACCATAATTCCACGCGCTATAAACCTTCGCTATCCTCGTTGCGGCTCCGTTAACGAAGTCGCTGACGCTGTCTTGTCCAACTCCCATAATCGCCGCTGCGTCCTTCTGCGTTAAATCCATTCCGTAGACTAACGCAATCGCCTCCGTTTGGCGCTCCGTGAGACAGGCGGTATTCATCGCGCTGTGCAAATCGATGATAATGTCGGATGCGGAATAATCTCCGCCGAATCTCCGTGACGCCAACTTGTGGCGATCGCGTAATAGCGCCTTAACTCCGGTTGCATCGTCCAAGCAATATTTAACGCTGTATTGGCGTTCCTTTTCCGCGATATCCATTAGCGTTGCACCTCCGTTTTAGTTTCGTCAGTTACGAAGCAACCACAACCGCCGATGTCGTCGTAGTCTACGTCACTCTCGCCAGGACCTTCAATTGACTCGCGGAGTTGTTTAAGTGATAGTCTATACGTAGCTTTATCGCGTACCTTTTTCAGAATGGTAACGTCCTTACCGAGATAATCGCGCATCTCCTGCTCTTTGCCTTCGTGATACGCGAATTGTTCCGGGAACTGTGTGAGGAGGTTAGCGAAGTGTCCTTGACCGGCGCGTACGCAGAAACCGCCGCAGTTGTTGTGTGCGAACCCCAACGCGTATAGGCGAGGTCTTGCGATGTTCAATCCGTCTAGCATCCGGAGCATGTCGTGTTTATCAAGGTATGGTTCATCGCACATCGGAAACTCTACGGTATATGGCGCCCAATTCGCTACTGGCGCTGTTCTCCGGTGGTCCTCCGACCAGTCAATGCCTAGATATAATTTACAGTTGTCAGGCGAGTAATTAGCGTGTATCCACTTGGCTGCTGTCTCTTGTTTGAGTACGTGAGAACACTTAGCTAAGCGTGAGTTGCCGAGGTATCGCGTATCGTGAAATACTTCCCACGGCGTACGACCTTCGATTATCCAAACGAGTCCCGGTATTAAACGCATAGCTTCCATAGCTATCTCCGCGATCATTAATTTACGTACTACAACGTCAGACTCCGTTTCGATGTCCGGTATCTCTGCGCATCTCACTAATAGCGCGGTAGGACTCGGGACTCCGTAGGCTTCCGCATTGGTTTCGATAATGAAGCGGTATAAGTCGCGATCCTCGATGAGAGTGTCCGTAAATAGGTTAACTACGCTATCCGACGGAGCAGCCACTGCTAATACGCGTTTTAACGTTGCCCACGAACCTATACCGCCGGAGTTAAAGTTGATATGAGTTATCAATAAACCGCCTCCACCTTCGTATTTGTTATTTCGTTACATTTGCGTTATACTTGCGTCATAAAATTAATCAAACGGAGGATTCCGCCTATGGCACGTAAATCCGATGAATCAACGATTGAACTAGCGCCATCAACAACGTCAGCATCCGTATCTAAACGCTTCAACATCGTAGGTGTACCGATGCTCAACCTATTCCTCGCTACGGACGTACACAGCCGTATCCGATTCTCCTCCGATTTAATCGCGTTATACAAGCTACGCAAGGAAGAAAACGGAGTATCTCCGCGTGTATCATTCGGATATGATCGCGGTAAGCGGTTGATTGCGGTTAGACTAGCGGCATCCTTCGGTGATCCTACCGCTGCTAACGTAGATATGCGCGGTTACGCGTCTGCTGCGAAATTCTTCAATAAAACGAAGTTACCGCGTGAACCGCGCCGCTACGAATTTGCCGGAGAGCAGGACGGATGGCTCGTGTTTACTGCGGAATAATTACGATTGCCTATTTCGTACTATTCCGCCTCATCTTCGTCACTAAACCGCTTACCTGGCGTACGACTGTCGGGTTCTTTTCCGCGTAATCCGTCGATGAATCCGTACATATAGCCGGCTTCGTATCCCTTACGATGCGCTTCTAGCGGAGTCTCACCGTACATATTCCGGGTCCATTGGTCAGCGTTCAATTGGCGGTCACCTCTTCCGTTAAGATATCTTCAATGTGGTTAAACTCGGTGTGATTTATACGCAACAAGGGGATTCCATTATGTGCGCACCACTCATCCTTTCGCCTATCGTGTTCTTGACGCACTTTGAAGCTACGTAAGGATATCTCCGCACCATCGCCCAAATCGCGAGGGCCTGAATGAAGTATGCCGTCAAACTCAATTACACAGGACCACCGTCCTTCCTCGGTTGGTAAAACGAAGTCGAACCGTAATGGGTTTCCGCCCATGCCAACTAGTCCTGGTGCAGTAGCTTGGAGAATAAATACGATGTTTTGTTGTCTTAAGAAGTTCACAATTCTGCGTTCTCCTTTAGACATACTGCAGATAAAACAACCATTTCCTCCGTTAGTGCGGCTTCCTATTATCGCCTCCCATTCATACCCACATTTAGCACATAACCACCAAGCTTTTTGACTGCTATATGGCGTATAATCAATAGGAGTCTTCTTGTTTTTGTTCGGATGCCAACTTTTAGCCACTTCTGGGTATTTTATGAGAAGGTTGTGGGATGGAGTCGGAGCATTTTCAATCCTTCCCCTCGAAATAGATGCACCTCGTGTAGATGCCGTATTCTTTAACATCTCCTTTAAAGAACACTTACGACACCTGTCTTTTCCTTCTACTCTGCAGCGTATAATTGCGTAAAAACTCTGTCGTAATACCTCCTCAGAGCAGTAGTCACATATCTTAGTCAGTTTTGCTCTACTACTGACAGGTAGATCGGTAACATCTACTAATAATGTTGCCCCATGCCGGACTTGCATCCCTTTTGGGGTCTTCCTACGAGGGATTTCATACCCCAAACTCTCGTAGTGCTTAATTGTAACTGAGATTAACGTGACTAATACTCTGTCTTCTTTAATCGTGAATACCACCTCCTAGTTCCGCCATTATTGCATCCACCTGTGCGTAAAGCTCCACCAGTGTTTTCGAGTTGTTAATCTCGTAATCGACCGCGAATCCCTCAACGTGTGCCTCCGTATCATGCGTTAAATCGCGTAGATTGAACGTATCAGACGATTTGATTGCGCGGTCAATACGGACGGATTCCGGTGCGGTTACGCGGATGATTACGTAGGATTCGGTGCAACAACGTGTGAGTTCGTTAGGTTGGCGGAGATCGCTGATTACGGCGCGCTCCGATACACCGTAGTGTCCCATTATACGGCGCGAATCCTCGATGTTATCGAAACATTTCCGCGTCCAAATATCGGGATCACGTTCGCGCATCGTCTGACCGAACCACTGATATAACTCGCGCGGCTTACCGTTCGGTTCTCCGAATAATTCGTGTGCATAACGTTTGAGTTCGTCGCCGAACGCGAACCGCGTGTATCCGTAGTTTTGCGTGAGATACGCGGCTACAGCGTCTTTTCCACTCCGCATAAGTCCGGTTAATGCGATGTTAGGTAACGTAGTCAATACGGTTACCTGCGTGAGCTTTCGAATCATCGGCGCGCCCATACAGCGTTTATGACCGCTATACCACACGTTTTCATGGTTGAAACTGTACGGAGAGCTTGCGAACTTTCCGCAATAATCGCAAGTTTCGGATATCTTCATTACGCGCTCACCCCTTCCGATTCCTCACGGCTGTCATCGATGATTTGTCCTACGTCTCCCGCGCACATCCAATCTCCCGTATTCTCCGCGTATTTATACGAACCATTTTCGAGTACCTCCGTAATCGTGAACGCCTTATTCACCGAGTAGTATCCACCATCAGTACATGTACCAGACACAACGTCCCCTACGCGAACCTCCGTCGGTGCCGGCACGCTCATATACTCCGCAGGTACTACGAGTCCTAACGCACGGTGTAACGCTATAGCGCGTCCGATATGAACGTTAAACACTTCGCCAGCTGCGGCTTTTGCCGTCCCTCTTTCGCAGATATTTCCGGGAAGTATATTCCACGATGCTAACGCAACAACCGTTCTTTTTTCCCGATTGACTACGAAATTAATCTGCATTGGTCCGTGTTCCTCAAACGCAGGAATGGCGCTATTCTCCCAATCGCATCCATTAACCTCCGCTACCAAACGCGCAACGTCAATCTTCGCACGCGCTACGATTTCGTCGCGGATTTGTTGCGCCGTTTTTGCTACGTCTAGCTTCGCGAAACTCGGTAGCGCAGTATCAACGGGACCTGACGCTACTTTAGCGGTGTTAGCGGATTCCAACGTTGCCACACGTTTCTCCAACGCCTGCACCTTCGTAGTTAACTTCGCGATGTTACTTGCGTATTGGTCAACGGGATCGAGCGAGGATAGTTGCGTCGGGACTGCGGCGGTTAACGGTTCGAGTACGCGGTATTCGGTGTGTGCTATTACGGAGACGATATCGAGTCCTTCCGTATCAATATAAATTAAGAGGTCCCTTACGTGATCAACGGTAAATACCGCCCCATTTGTGTACGTACCGTTGGTCATACTCGCGTGGACGATAACAACGCGCTCGCCCACCGCAGCTTTCCGTTCGACCATGCGGAATCGTTCAGCTCCTCCGTCGCGGTCAGTGTTGATGCGGATGATATCGGAGGGTTCGAGGACAACGTAATCTTCCATACTCCAAAACGAACGTCCTCTTCCGTTATTATCCGTAAATTCAGCACCGTAATAGTCTCCGCCGCTCATGTGACCAATTCCCGTCACAGCGAATGTATGATCGCGCTTAAATCCGCTGAGTCCAAGTACGTCGTCCGCCGTTGCTTTAACGAGTTCACCTACGCGCGCCTTCCGTTTAACCTCGTTGTATTCGCGCATCAATCCTCCGAGTGATTCGTCAGGTAATAGCGTGATGGCTTCGTTAACTTTTCTCATATAATCCGCTCCCTTATCGTTAATTTAAAATCCGAACCTTTACGTCCTGCCTTCCGAAATCCCGCGCATCCTTTAATCGCGCCATCAATACGTCAATCTTGCGCCCCTTTATCGCAGTACCCGTGTCGAGCGCTATCGCCGTCATTTCCGTCCCATCCGCTAACCGTATTTTCAACGTTGATTTCAGCGGAATAACGTTCGGATCAACCGCTACTATAACCATTCCGTCGTAACGCGTCCGATTACGTACATCCACGCCAGTTGCGGTAGTGCCGGTGCACCCCGTATCACACATCGCTATGTACGCCGATGCGTTGAATGTGCGCCACTTAGACGTTGAAACTGCGGTGATATTGGCGGTTACAGGCGGAGGCGGTGCGAGTATGTCCGCAAGTGCTACGTTAGGAGGAACGCCGCTGATTCCGAAGAATAACGTGATAGTTGCGATGATTACTTCGTAGATACTTCGCGAGATTCGTCCGCCTCCTCTACGTTAAACAGCGCTTCGACTTGCGCAAGTAGCACGGACTTCGCTTCGGCGGGCGTGAGGAGTTCGATCTCCGTAACCCATTCCGCGTCTACTTCCGGTAAGAGTACACTCGCTACCTCGAAGGGTAGGCTTCCGTCATAATCGACCGGTTCCACTTGGGTAACGGTGACGACGGTTCCAACCGTAATATCCGATCCTCCCAAAAGCACGCGGGCATAATCGCCTACTTTCGGACGGTTAGCGCGACGTTCATCCGCAAGCTTCGCCTCTAACTCCGCGAGTTCAATACGTTTCCGGGTGATGATGTCAGCGGTTGTGACTTTGATTAATTGTGGCATCTATTTGTCCTCCTTCGATTTGAAATACGCCGATAACCACGGATCAACCTTCGTAATCTCATCGCGGATACTTACGCTCAATTCCGCTATTTCCGCCTGCGCTCCGTTACCTGGACGTCTCTTCGCGTAGAAATCGAGGAATGTACGTAGGTTGCCGGTCATAACGAGATTACACGTAGCTGCATTCGGAAGGACCATGCGTGCGTCTTCCTGCGGGACTCCTAACGCCCGTAACTCGTCATATGTTCCTTGCGCGCGTTCCATCGCTCGTGTGTAAATGTGATCCGGCGTCTTGTACATCCTCCCGTATTTTCCGTCAACCGTTCCGTATCCGACGGTCTCTCCGGTAGTTGCTTGCGAACTTGTAACACTTTCCGGCGTTACATAATCGAATCCACCGCTCTTATTACCTGATCCGAACGGAACATATCGTTGACTCTGTACGCTAAACGATAGGTGACGATGACGCGTTAGCTGCGCTAGTAATGCGCGACTTACGCCTTCGACCGCGAATGTATACGTCAGATGTTCGAGCGTACTAGTATGACCGGATCGCGTAATATGCCGGAACAATCGGTCAGCCTCCGTACCACCTTCGTTATCTGACGCGGTATTACCGAAGTACTTGGCGCCCTCCTTCGCGACGATCTCCGTAGGCTTAAGCGGTGAATAGCACGTACGGATTGCGGTTAATGCGATGGCTTTCTCACGCGCGTCCCATCCGTATTCGCCTACGAGGTCGAACGGTAACGATGCGAGAAACTCCGGTGTTAGCGTTGAGTGTGCGATTAGTTTAACGTTCATTCTGCGCCTCCTTTACGAGTAGATAACCGCTGATAAATCCGATTAGATAAACTATGAACCCCTCCGCGGGAGTCGCGTTGTATAATGAAGAGGTTGCTATCAGTTTTAATATGATTCCGAGGACTAATCCGACAAGTGCGTTCATTCCTCGACCTCCTTCGTTGTTGCGAGAATATCCGCCAAGTGTTCGCGGAGCATCGTCTGTACCAGTTCCTGACGCCCACTATCGGGTAACTTTTCGGTTTCCTCCGTAAATATAGCGTCAATAGTAGCGATTTCCTCTTCCGTGAATATTTCCGCTAACTCTCCGCCTACGGAATCTATTGCGAGTAGTAGCGCGCTAAACATTACATATTTGCGTAACATTTCGTCCGTCATTTTTTCACCGCCTTTCTTTTTACTTAACGCGTTTGCTCCGTTAACAATAATGTCGTGCGTCATTCCTATCGCGAATATTATGATTATCGTGGTTAGTACTGGATGCTCAAGCGTCCATTGCGTCATTCTGCGGTCACCTCCGAGGTAACTCCGCTATGTCCGAAGCCACCTTCGCCTCGCTCCGACTCACTAAGCGCGTCAACTTGCGTGAACTCTACGTGGGGAATGCGTTGGATAAGCGCTTGAGCGATGCGGTCTCCTTTGCGGATTAGATACGTTCCGTCGAGATTTCCTTTGACTCCGGAATTAGCACCAGTAACATCGTACGTTATTCCGGTTGATGCGATTAGTACGAGGTGACCGTTGGAGCTTCCCGCGATGAATACATCCTTTACTCCGATGTTATCGATGATCACGTTGACTTCGCCTCTAAAATCCGAGTCAATCGTACCCGGCGTATTTCCTACGCGTAGCTTCGTGTTCACCGTAATTCCGGAGCGCGGCCGGATGTCCATTACGTAGCCGACGGGGATTTCGAACGCGAGTCCAGTCGGTACTAACGCGGTCTCTCCTGGCGCGATGATGACGTCGGCTACCGATACAAGATCGAATGCTGCGGCGCCGGGCGTTGCGTACCGTGGAATAACGGCGTCTTCGTGGAGCTTGCGGATGTTTACGTTGATTGCGTTTATAGCGATCACTCCTTCGCGTACAATTTTGTTTCATACTGTATTATTCGGATTGGCAGCGAGGGTTGGGGCATTTTCCGTAAATAAACGTAAAAAATCCGCCAACCTATACGCAGGTGGCGGACTCATTCGGTAACTATCTAATTGGACACGCGCCGGTAGCGCAGTCGATGTCGCCATCGTCTAGTTCGCTGATTCCGTTAGTTTCATATCGCGCTAGTATCGCAGGATCAAACGGTTTCATCTCCGCGGCCATGCGTTCATACTCCGCTTGTGTAATCGCCTCGTACGGTGCCAACGCATACGAACCGCCGTCTAACGCGAGGAATGATACCGCGGTGAACTCGTCCCATTTATCGTATACAATCGCTTCGGCTTCCGCCCATTCGTGCGGTCGTACCGTGATTGTATTCGAAGAGTTGTGTTCCGTATAGTGACGCTGGAAAGCGAAGTAAGTATCGAGTTGACGCGATGCTGATACGTCATCCTTCGTTTCCTTGGCGCCGGACGCTACTGGAAAGTCGATTACGAGCGTACGCGCATTGGCGAGTTGTTCTTCGCGTGTTTCGCCCGGCGTACCAACTTCGGGATTAACGTTCCACCCGAGATCAACGACCGCCTTCGCTAACGGATCGGCTGCGTTAATGCGTATGCGGCGGATATAATACGGAGAATGCGACCAATGTAATCCGGATGATACTCCGCCGGCTACCTGTGATATTGTGCCTTCCGGCTTGACCGTTGTTACGAGTAATGGCGAGGATACGCGAAGTATCTTAGCGTATGAATCCGCCTCTTCACGAGCTGTGCGTCCTAATGTGCCGAGGAATCCGGATTCTTTCATATTGGAGAACCCAACAGATGCGAACGCGTCCTTAACGCCGGTTAGCGAAGTGCCGAGTAGTCTGTCGCGTTGTTGAATTGCGTTCCAATGCGGTAATTCTATTTCAGCGAGTGTCATACGCATTCCGGCACGAGCAGATAAACGTTGTGCTTCGAGCAGACCACGCACATCAAATTCATCGCCTGTTACGAACGCGGTCATATTAACGGTGGTTAAATTGCAGACGCCGTAGCTATCTAGAAGTATTTCTGCGCAGGGATTAAGGCCCTCAGCGTTCGGGCGACGTCTACGCGCTTCCTCTAAGTTAACGAATCCCGGCTCGCCTTCCGCCTGCATCATCTCGAACACGAGGTTCAATCGTTTACGCGAGGGCTTCGTCTCAAACGCGATAGAGTTATTCGACATCCTGCGGTGATGCAGTGGTCGCACATTCGGATCATTCAGCGCCATCCCTTCGAGGAATTTAACTTGATCCACGAGTCCGAGAGAGTGAGCCACGTCTATTACCTTCGCATGTTTCTCCGCGTCCCATATTCCGTTGAGTCCGTATTTAGCGAAGATACATTCGTAATCATCCGCGTCCATAAGGAATATTTCCGCAGTACGACGCACGCCTCCGACCACAACGTTATTTCCGATGAGGTTTCCGATATCGAGGATGTGAACCGGACGCACACGGCTGTATCCGCTTGGGTTACCGCAGTCATCCGTTTCATCATCGTGATAGCACGTAAGTACTTCATCTAACGGGGCCAGCGACGGATCGATTTCGTTCTTCAATACGCGATTAATTCCGTCGAACATTTCCAGTAGTGGCGCATGTCCCGACGCGGTGCCACCGAACGTCTGCAGGCGCTCTCCATTCGGACGTACGGAGTTATACGAAATCTTAACCGTGTGGATATGCTCATAGCGCGATTCCGTTAGGATTTCGAGGTACAGACGTAGCGACTCAACCCATCCTTCCTTACTGTCGCCTACGTAAATCTTCGCGTACCCGTTTTCCATGTCGCGGAATTGCGTATGTTCGTAGCGTGCGGACTTCGGTACTGGCTCGTAGCTCGAATGTAATAGCGTTGTATTCGTGCGTATCGGTGCGAGTCCTGCAGCGAGTTCCTTCGTACATTTGAATCCAACGCCGGTACCGACCATTAGCAAGTAGAATAAATCGCCTAAATCGGACCATGACGCAACGTTAATAAATGAACAGTTGAAATTCGCGAGTGGATACTTGTCCGCTACTCCGTTCTCCGCACCGCCGACCCATAGCGTGCGTCCGCTTAGAAACTGGCGCAGGTTAAACATATTATCGAATAGCAATTCCGCCTCTTTCTGGTGCCACTCGTAACCAACCGGATAACCGATATTATCCGTATGGTTAACGCCGAGTTGTACGTTATATTCCGTAGCACGTCGGCATGTCTCGCGCCAATTCTCACGCCGTCCCTCGCTCGGCAAGAATCGCGAATATGTCCGCAGATATACGAATTGTCCTAGCGCGTTCATTTGTTCCGGAAACTCCGGATATTGTGCGATAAACTCGTCCGTTAGTAGTCGATTAGTTTGCGTAATAAGTCATCGCTCCGTTTCGTATTTTAATAGCTGCGCGTCAACACTCGCTAATCGTTCGGTCATCATCGCGATATCTTCCGTCTTAATGCGTATATTCCACGTCAGTCTTTCGCGTTCATATCGGAGGGCGTAGAGTAGGCGTTCGTCCATCGTTAACATATCGGCTGAATCTTCGGATCAACGATACACTCACCGGTGTCTGATACGTCCCACTCGCTACCGCATGTTGGACAGCTTACGTCATTCGGAATATCCGACGTTGGAATTGCGAAGCCACATCCGCATTCACATCTGAAACATATCCAGTTCATTACGCAGCGCCTCCGCCTTCAATAAAGTCGAGTCCGTTATCTACACAAAACGCGTGCATAGCCTTCGCAAGTTCCTCCGTGTACAACTCGTCATTATCGCCCCATTCGATGCCACGTTCGTGTGTAAACGCGTGGAATAATTCGTGCCAAAACGTATTGACCATTGATTGCGTAGAGTGATACGTTTCATCGCGGATTTCTATTAGCTGCTTATCATACGTGATTGAGCCAACGCACTCACGTCCGCTCACGGTAATGGGATGTTCCGTAATTTTAACGTCATACGTCATTGCGCCGACTTTAACCTTCTGCGGAATTTTCACGCGACACCTCCGTCAATCATATTTTCGCGGATGAGATACGATAGGATCACCGTAATTGCGTCCGCCTCGTCGCCATCTTTATTCAGCGGTAACTCCGGATTATCGAAGTATATCCGGACGGCTTCCGCAATCATCGCCTTGTCGTTACGCTTACCTGGCGATCCCGTAATCCGCCGCGCCCACGCCTTCACCGTTTGGATATTGATATCGTAGATTTCGTAATCTGCGAGAGCGAATTCGGTTACTCCGTGGCTCTTGAATATCTGCTTAGTCGGAATGTTAAACCGGACAATTCCGGCTTCCCTCGGAATCACACGCTCGACATTCGGATATCTGCCTAGAACATCCGTAATACCTGCGTGGATCTGCCGTAAGCGCTCGCCGTCCGAGAATTTAGCGGTGGACTTAATAAGTCCGTAATCAACTAACGTCGGCTTGCGGTCAGTAACCGATATGACCGCGTAACCGGATTTCGTGAGTGACGTGTCGAGTCCGAGGTGGAGCGTTGTATGTGCGTCAGTTTTCGGGATGATCTACCACCTCCTCTCGGAAAGTGTAAACGGTATTCTTCGTTGTTATCCTCCGGAATGATCCGCAGTCCGAGCCAAGTACGCTGACTACCTCGGATGTCCGTAAGATACTGTTATGGTCATCGCGATAACATACGAGCATAGGCGAGCCAACGTCGTATGATAACAATTCTACGCGCTGTCCCTTGCGACGTGCTTCGCGTTCATGCGGACTCCCATCGTCGCGATTACGTATAGACTCGATAACGTAGATCACGCGTTCACCTCCGACTCTTTACTGGAAATATAACCGGAAATGAATGATAGCAACGCTAGGACTCCGAATATAATCCGAGCAGTCAGCGAACTATCCGCGCCAAATATCATCGATAAAAAGAATAAGAATCCAAGGAACACCGCGCCTATAATACCAACGTATACGAAACCGCCCATTGCTTTATTTAAGAACTTCTTCATAGCGCCACCTCCTTCGTACTCTCCGCTCTAATCCGTTCAATCTCCGCCAGTGCTTCCGATGGACCACGCTTCTTGTAATCCGGAAGTGATGAACGCTGTAGCGCGCTTACTTGACGTTGGATATCCGCGAGTTCTTCATCCGTCAACGATAGCGAACATGCGCGTTTGAAGTTGTTGAACGTAAAGTTATCGATATCCAACTTCGGAGGGATTCCGCTTTCTACCGCGTCGAGGACTTCCGTGAATCCGTCGAATACTTCCGAGCGCATCGCGTCGGTAATCTCGAAGCCGAATGCGCGGATATCCGGACTCTTCGCATACTCTTCCGGAGTCATTACGTAGTTTTTCTTCGAACAGTTAACGTAGAGGATAACGTAATAATCTACGTTGTACATTTGCGAATAACATACGACTTGCTTAACGTGCTTGTCCTCCGCAGCTTTCATCGAGTAATCTCCGGTACGTGAACACGTAGTCTGCTTCGATTTTATTTCGAGTCCGACGCGTAAGACTTCGCCATCATCCGTCCGATAAAGCATGATACCGTCGCAGAATCCGTAGAGTGCGAATGTTTTACCGTTATGCGTTACTCGTGCGAGTCCTGGCGCAAACTGTTCGAACATCGGCTCATTATATGCGTTACGTTCGAAGGCGAATCGCGGATGTTGACCGACCTTAGCTGCGTAATGTTTCTCCGCGAATAACATATTACGTTGGATAAGATCGCCCACCGTTGTTCCCAATTGATTCCAGCGTCCTTGATACGGAGGTTTATTCGCATTATCCTGCGGTTTCTTAATCTGCTTCATGTACAACATTCGTTTACATGACCCTACGGACGATGGCGAGAAGTACGGAATGTCCTTCGGCGCCCATACTTTACGTTGCCTATTCGTAAGTATATCCGCGTACCATCGGTGAATCTCCGCGTCTAGCGCATCGTCGTATACTTCGGGAACGCTGAACCATGCGTCAAGGTGCGCTATTAAATCGGATGCGATGCGGTCAGCTAACGGAATTGATGGCGCGCCTACTTTCGTGAATATACTCAATTAACCACGCCCCTTTTCGGACTCGTCTACGAACTCATACTCGTAATCCTCACCGCGCTTACCGGCTTCGTACGCCAACACAAGTAATCTGCGGATACCTAACGCACTCTTTAAATCGCGATGGAACGTATTATCTTCGGGACAATCGCAAGCTGCGCAGAAATCCACGCCACCTTTATCGTCGTTAGTCGCGATAGATAACTCCATTCCTCCGTACCCGTCATCGTCAATATTACGCGTCTCAACTATTCGCATACTTCCGCCTCCTCTTCGTTATCATCGCACGAGCATCCACAACATCGGCAACAACCGCAATCTAACGTATCAGTACCGTAATCCTCTTCGTCATCCTCCGTTTCGTCATACGGTTCCCATCCGCATTTAGGACACGGATGATCTCCGTATTCGTCCGCTAGTACGCGGATTGTTTTATGACAATTGGGACATGTGTAACTTGCGGTATCGTGCGTCATTATTTCACCGTCCTATACGGAAGGACTACGACGTCAATTCCGTTCTCTTCATCGCGTAGAACAATCGGCGACATCGCGCCAGTTAATCCGATAATCACACGCTGGCTTCCGGCATCCTTAAATACGTTGAGTGCAGATAACATGTATTCCGCGTTAAACGATACCGTTTCGTCGGGTCCGGATACATCCGCGTTAATATTACAAGCGAGCGTTACCGACTGTTCCTCGTTATTTACGGAGAGCGTTACGGATGAATCTACGTATGCTAACTTCGTGATATACGATTTATCTCCGGCTACTTTCGAAGCTTCAACCGCTAGTTTAACGCGGGCAATCGCCGCCTTTATGTCATCGCGTTTATAATCCGTAATTAACGTAATCTGCGTAGGCAAGTTATCCGGAATGATCCGCGATGTATCCGGAAATACTCCGTCAATTGGAACGCCGGTTACCGCATGAGACGTAAATGGCGTGGTGTAATTATGCGCGTCCTTAATCCGTAACATGCGATGGCGATCCGTAGCTACGATTGATCCGTCTGCAGCGTAATGGATACCTTCGAGTATCGGTGAGCCTCCGCCATTCTTCGCGCTAAACTTGCGTCCGTGCTTCGTGATAACTTCGAGTTTCTTCGCTTGGCTAATTTGCATATTCCGCCTCCTTATTTTTAAACCATTCGTCAGCAGGAACCCCTTCGCCCCACACTCGCATAACCTCGATATCGGTCCCGTTCTTAACGTCGCCCCATCCGTACGATTCCGTCATGAGTCTGCGGATTTGTTCGATATCATCGCGGGTAAAGTCTTCGGGAATCTCGAATAGCAACTCGTCATGTACCGATCCCCACATGTTCCAATCCTCGCGCGTTTTACAATAGTGGTCCGCCTCGATCATCGTAACCTTCGTTTGTATCGACGAGGATCCTTGTACGCGAGCATTCGTACCTTGGCGCATGGCCCGGTTAATCTTAGCGTTGTGCCTACGGTACTCTTCGTATTTAGGGTCGTTCCATTTGCCGTACGGGATTTCTTTACGCTTAAGTTTACCGTCAGGCAGGCGCCGTTTACGTTGTTGCTTATCCGCCCATACGAAGCCGTCTCGTGCAACGTCTGCCTCATTCGCTTTCAGCCACGCGGACAGCTTCGGCATCCCACCGAACAACTCTTCTTTAAACGCGGCCGCCTCCGGTTTCTTAAGCTTAAGCATATCCGCAAGTGAGAAATCGCTCATTCCGTATAATGTCGCGAGCCATACGACTTTCATCGCTTTTCGTTCCGGCGTGTCATCGCCGTTTGGAAGCTTGTTAACTTCTTGGTATGGGCGCTTGTAGTACATACTCGCCATATTTGCATAGGGATCGATTCCCTTTTCGAAAGCTTCGATTAGGACGGGTTCTCCGGATAAATACGCGGTGCACCGGATCTCCTGCGCCTTGAAATCCGCGCCTATCAATACTTTACCAGGCGGAGCTACGAACATTCGGCGCGCTTCCTTCGGCTGATTTTGGACATTAAATTGATTTGTGTTATCCTCTTCCTTGCCGGAACTGAATCGTCCCGTAACGGTTCCCATCGGATTAAACCGCGAGTGCCAGCGTCCAGTTGTCGGATTTTGCTTTAACGGAAGCGCATCGATGTACGTTCCGCTTAGTTTCGTAATCTTCCGATATTCAAGTAGATTACGGATAACTTCGAACTGCGTAGCTAACGGTTTTAACGTCTTCTTCGCGTCCATATTCGGAAGTTCCTTACCGATAGCTTTCGATAATACCAACTTCATCTGCGGAGTAGAGTTAAGGTTTAAGTCCTCGTCACCTTCGTGATATTCCGATAATGTTGCGATGAGATATTCGTGTAACTCCTTCGCTCGGGCGCCTAACGTCTCCCCGTATTCCTTCGCGAAATCCAAGTCGAGGATATATCCGTTAGCTTCTAAATCGACGATTACGTAGAGTAACGGGACCTCGACCGTCCGGTAATATTCGAGTAATGTCGGAAGCTTATCGAAGTATCTCCGCTGGAACTGGTACAACTTCCACGTTAAGTCCGTATCCTTTGCTGCGTATACTAACGCGATATCAATCGGAACCTCACGGAACTGCGCGTTCTTTCCGAATAGTTCCGCGAATGTATCTGATTCGACTCGTAGATACTTCGGCGCGAGGTCCTTTAACCGGAATGAATCTTCGTTTTCGTTTAACATGTGCATCGCGGTCATCGTATCCCATATAACGCCGCGTAAGTCCGAGTTGTGGCGCCGGAACATCGCGATATCGAATATGGCGTTATGCAGAACCTTGCCGATACTCTCCGACGCTAATACTGGCGCCAATTCGGTGAGCACGTAATCCCTCGAAAGTTGCTCAATTCCTACGTGATCGACCGGAATGTATACGTGTATGTCCGCTTTCGGTAATGTGAACGACATGCCTACGATTACGTCCGTGTACACGTCAACTCCGGTTGTCTCCGTATCGACCGCTATAGTATCCTCCGCGAGTAGCTGCTGTTTTAACGTTGCCAGCCGATCCTTCCCCGTAATCAATTCGTAATTTACGGGCATCTCATCGACCATTCTCCGCAGAGTATCGGCGCGCGTCATCTCTTTCAAATCCGCCCACATCCGCAGTGCTTCCGCTTTACTAAACCGCTTGCCAACGCCGGACGGATGTCTGCCTATTGCACCCGTCGCCATAGCGCCTTTTACGGCAAGTAATCGTTCGTGGTCGATATCGCTGTTCTTCATCGCGATTATACGTAACCATGCGTCCTCAACCGTTTCTGTAGCGTCTTTCTTCCGTTGTATCGCGTCCTTCACACGTTCCTTAACGTTGTTGTCCTCAACGGGAGGTGTGCGTATATTAAGCGTTAGTTTAACGTCTATTTGCGTTCACCTCCTGCGGTTATAACGTTGAATAGCGACTCTACTGGCGCGATTAATTCGAGACTCTCTGCGCGTGTCCACGTATCTACGCCGTCTTTACCTGTACCGCTTGGCTTGGCGAGGTGGTACGGAAGAGTTGACCCATCAGTCTCGCGATCGATCACCGTTATGATCCCAACGTTATCGCGAAGCCCGTGCGCGCTAGTTGTGCCGATATATTTAACGACATCGCCCGCCTTATACTCGCCGACCTTACGTCCGATTGCGTTCCAGCGCGCTTCCTCTGCGCTGACTTTTTCGAGTTGTTCCGGATCGGCGTAACCAATGTGTCCATCTGATTGACGTTCAATACGGTAATCCCCGTCTCTATCCGGCGACTCTTTTACTGTGCATGTATCCCCACTACTGAATCCGCTGAGTGGGTAATTTCCGCCTCCGCTAATCAACCGGACATTCTCGCCAACTTCGAATTTAGGCGCCGGCTTAGTCGCAGCTTCGTATTCTTCCTTCGTAATCTTACGGAGTGCGTCCGCGTCACAATAGCCGCCGAGTTTACCATCAGGATTCGTTAATTTCAATGTGCACATTCCGCCGCTTGGTGCAATCGCTACTGTAACGTAATTCCCGTTAATACCACTACGCGTGGAGTTATCGTCATTAGCGTCCACAACGACCGCATATCCGCCTTCCGCAAACTCTCCGATAGCTTTCGTACGTTCAGCGGCTTGTTTAGCGGAGGCGACTTCTGCGTCAGTTGCGCGGACTAACGCTTCCTCACGGAACCAATCGAAATCCCTTCCGTCGAGTTTATCGGCTTTATACGGAGACATAGTTCCGTCATCCACCGCTATTTTACGGATATCTCCGAGTTTAATAAATCCGCGAGTACCATTACTTATAACCTTCGCATACTCTCCGACTTTCAACCGTTCAGGCTTCGTAGGCTTCTGTGCGTTAAACTCCGCCTCAGTTGCCGGAACGCATTCGCTCGGTGTGAACCAATCACACCCTACGTATAAACCGTTATGCGCTGTACCAGCGTACGGAAGCTTTGATCTGTCGTCTTTGCGAATTCTCACGATTTCACCGAGTTTGAATCTGTGTCCGTGTACATTATCCGTAATCTTCGCGTAATCTCCAACAGTTAATCGTGACTCTGTACTCGGTTCGAGTACGACGTATTCGCGAAGGAACACACATTTACCGTTGTAACCTTCCAAGTCAACGTATACATCTCCGTCAGAATCGTTGTCTACAACGGTAATCTCCGCGCCTTTTTCGTAATCGTCTTCCAGCGCTACTCTAGCTACGATCTTAATACGCTCGCCTACGTTGGCCTTCCGTTTAACCTCGCGATACTTAGTAGGTGCAGATGGTACTTCCGTTACCTTCTCGTAGACTTCGTAACGATAGTCGGATAAATCGTACTCATCCCCGTCATCATCGGTAATTTGCGGATCACCACAAATATCTACTTCATCCACCTTATAGAACGCGCCATGTGTTACGTATAGTGAGTCGTTTCCGTCCTCGTCCAAAACCTTAACGATATCGCCCGCCTTCACATCGCGTTCCACCTTACGGTACTTAATGGTTACGCCATCTTCACCACGCACCTCTACGTCCACACTCGGAATTACCGCGTTCAATTTCGCCATTTATAAAAGACCTCCTCGTTTATCTATCGTCCCTTTACCGTCGTATTGGCGCACGTAAGCGTAGTTAAGCGCGCAGTCATCGGTATTCCCGCCATGTACGTAATCGCCGTCAAACGTGCGTCTAACCTCGTCACCTACGTAGATTTCCCCGCCACACTCGGCGCAATTTACGAATACTGGCGGACCATCATCCGGATATCTAAAACGGTCGAATTGCGTGTCCATTACGATACTGCCTCGGATGTTACTTCGCCTACCACTGCGTCGAGAACGTGTAGCTGACGATTAAGTCCGATGCTTAATTCCACCCAACGCTCCGACGCCTTCGCCTCGCTGCACCAGTACTCCGTTATCATGCGATTCTCGAACATGTAAACGCGAGGTACTTCGCCGTCCTTCGCCCAAACGCCGATTATTGTATCCGCCTCGGATCGATCATAAACGGTTCCATTACCTTTTGTTGCGTAAACTACGAGGTCGCCGCTGCGGTCATTACGTTGCCTAATCGTTTTGACCTGTATCTTCGTATACTCTCCGCTTATCGGATCCGTCGCGAGTATATCGTATGTTTCCGCCGTCCGCGCTTCGTGTACCGTCCATCCGTTCGCCAGTAGCGCTAATTGCGCCACGAGCTCCGAATACTTACCGGTTGTTTCCGTTATGTGTGCGATGCTACCACGTCTCCTCTTCGTTATATTTACGTCCCTAATGCGATTAATACGGTTACGGGCGGTTTATTACCGTTGCCGCCCGTTTGTGTCTGCGGTCGTTCTAACGTTGCTACGCTCATTTCAACACCTCCGTTATATTTCCGTTCCGTTAACGCGTCTCCGCGGTTAGAACGGAAGATCGTCGTCGCTAATATCGATTGGTGCGTCATCGTCCGTGATTGGAACGGAGTCGTCCGTTTGTTGCGTTGAGTTAGCGTTGTTACCGCTATTGGCTCCGATTGATAATCCGAGTCGTCCGATATCAAATCCGGCGATTACGAGATTTGTTTTCTGCTCCGCCTCGTCTGCTACGAATAAGCATGTTTCGAACGAGGATAGCTCAAACGGAGCCTCGGTTAGCTTAGCAAAGTTGGTGCGTTCTTCATCCGTTAAATCACGTTCCATTTTGATAATCGCGGACAGTGATACTACTGCGTTTTTACCTTCGCCTTTCTTAGCGAGTTTGAACGCGACTACATCGAGGTCGTCAATATTTTCCTCAATTACCGCTTTCAACGTAGCTTCCTGCGTCGGGGATACGTCTACTACGATGTCCTTGCCGGTCGTTAAGTCGAAGAAAGCGCGTAGATATCGTTTCTTTCCACGGAATAATCCGGCCTCATCCTTAATCGCTTTAACGTCCGCCTCACTAGCGCCACCTTCTTCCGCTTTCTTAGCGTCCGCATACAGTACGTCCGATGCACGATCCCACGCAGACGGGGATGAGTCGATATAACCGCGTGCATTACGTACGGCAGGATTCTTAGGTACAAACGTATTTACCTTCTTGTAAATTCCGTAACCGTAGTATTCCGCGACATCATTAACAGACTTTACTCCGACCTTAAGCGTTGTACCGGACTTAAACGATGTGATAGGGCTTTCCTTACCACCTCCATCGTTATTCGTTGCTTGCGCGGCTGCTTCGCCCATCTTCGTGAACATTGACAATTCGCAACACTCCTCGTTCATATTTCGGTACATAGTTTCCTACGTCCGCGGCGCGGCACTAACGTTTACTTCCCGTTTTTCGAGAGCATACACAGTCTACTTCACGGCGACCGGGAATCCCGATCCTTCAACGTTAGCACCGCGCAGCCGACGTAGGATGTACGAAGGCTTACATAATAGAAGCGTAACTCTCCGCGAATAACGTTAAATCGCGTTTCCAGCTCGTCAATTCTGCGTTTATATAACGAAGCTGTGTTTCAAGTTCGGCGATGCGCTTCGTAAAGAAGTTTATACGCGATTCCTTTTTAGCACGTACTAACGATAGGCGCATTGTTATAATTTCGGATTCGATTGGCGATCGCCTTTCAATAGCTAACTGTTCGCGTTTTAATAGATCAATCTCCATCTTACGTATTTCTTTTGCGAGAGTAAGCGCCACTGCTGGCGCAATTGGACGTTTAATTTCAGCTTCATATACTGTGATTATTACGTCATTTATAATGTCCGCGTGAAATATCTTTTTATCTACTGTGAAAACGCGGCTTGGATTTCCGTCCTCGCCTATACCATTGCATACATAATTTGCGCGTTCCATAAGTTGATTAACCCAATTCGTAGCGGACTTCACCTCTATACCGAAGCGCTCATTAACACGTCGTAGCGTATGCGCAGACACCCGCCATTTCAGATTGCTCATGCGATGCGCACCGCCTTTACTAGCGTATGTGAATCGTGATAACAGTCCGCAGAGTCCTCGTTTTCGTCGGGAGCTCCGTTGTAAATTGTGTCCATTTCGTGAATTAACGTTGAATTGCGTTGAAAATGCGGAACCTTTGCGTTAGACTTGCGTATAGGGTTATATGACATCGCGATTAACCTCCGGTTATTGGTTATTGTAAAAAATAATTGACAACGGTGAAACGTATGACATATAATGTAAATGGATAAGATTCCCTTACATGCGAGTCACCATTGACATATTTTAGCGTAATGCCTATTCGCTAAAATGAGTATAAAAATGTAATCAACGTGGTATACTATAAGTTAGACTGCGATTATATTTGGTACATTATCAACTATATCGTGGATGTCTCCAAATCGGGCGCCATCATATCGGCGACGTAAAGCAAGTAACTTGCGTTTAGCAGTTTTGTGACATATCCCTAAAGCATCAGATGTCGCTCTTAAGGAATCATGTCGCGGGAATTCCTCTACGATTAACCTCGTAGTATTACCGACCTTGACCGGGTCACTTACAAGGGATTCAATCAGCTCGAACTGATTGGGTCCCGCCATTCTATTAATTACAATATCTTCAATACATATATCAGATATAATATCGAACGTTTGCTCATCGTCTTCTGACTCAGACGACCTTTCTATTGAGTGGGTAACACTTCGTCTGTAACTACCTTCTCGTTCGCGTATAACATCAATTGCCCTACGCGTTAAGCATCCATTAATCCAAGTCATTAACTGCGCGTTCTTGCCCTCATCATAATCACGGTATGCAAACCACAACTCCTCATTTAACTGGCTCGTGAACTCATCTACTGGAACGCCACTTCGTTTGTGATACTTAATACTCATGTTGTGTATTCTCCGCTTGGTGTCCTCATATATTTTATTAAATTGTTGTTCATCTTCCATTTGGCTGCTCCTCTTCGTCTTATATTGTATTATTCGGATTCAATCCAACCGTTGGGGCATATTCGCATAAATATATTTCAAAAATGTTTAACTATGCGATTATACAATCTCTGTAACCGTTCCGCCGCCGCGTAGCCCTCTCGTATCTCGCCGTAATTCCGCCATTCATTTACGTCCTTATACGCTTCCGGCACGCTCGCCCTGCGTAACTCTAGTCCGCGCCCTAACTCGCTAATCAGACGCGATTCCCACGCAATTCCGGCGCTATCATTATCGCGGAACAACGTTAACTCCTCGATTGGTGATCGCAGTATTAAATCTCGCTTGGCTTCGTTAAACGCCGTCCCTCCGGTTGCTATCGCCGGTATCCCCGCAGACATTAATGTCATCGCGTCAACTTCCGCCTCTACGATCGCTGCTCGCGTAATCCTCTTCGAATATATAACGTTGATTCCGTAGATCATCTCGCGGATCGGACGCGCACCCTTTTCGTACCAGAACGCTTTACTATCGGTGCGGCGGTATTTAACGTTGCCGAGCGTGCCGTCCGGATTCATCCAAGGAATTGTAACTGCGCGGCGCTGGCGGTCGTATCCTACGTCGAGTAATCGCTGTACTCCTTCGCTGATACCACGCGTCCCAAGATACGGGGAACGGAATTTATAACCGTCGAGTATCGCGTTATCTATCGTAGTAATCCGCGGCTTGTCCGCTTTGAGTAGCTTCGGTAGTTTTAACGTAAACTCAGCGTTGCCGTCCGTTATAATACTGTACACGTGCGCCAGGTAATCGCATGTTTCTTCATACGTTTCGTCGCGGAGGAAGCTCAGTAACTTTACGAATCCGCCACGTTGATACTCCGGATCATCTGCGCCACTATCGCCCCAACATCCGTATGCGTCGTTGTCTTCGTCGAGGATGACATAGAATGCCGGATTCCTATCGTAGTAGAACGGTGATGATGCGATTAGTCGCGTAGTTGTCCATACCGCGTTAATCCACGGGAAGTCTTCGAGTTCAGCGCGTACATCGATATATAGCGGTTCTCCCCTTACATTAATCATAGACGTCACCTCACGGATTAAAGTTACCAGCGAATTGTGCCGATATATCAACGCTGTTTGGTTCGCGGACAATTCCGTAGTTAGGAAGATATATGATTTCGATACGCGTATCTTCTCCGCCCGATCTTGCTTTATTCACTCCAATTACCCCACGCCCTTCATTCGCCAATGTATCTACCGCAATTAAAACAGCTCCATCTTCAAGCAATGAGGAAGTTTTTTTAACTTCGGATCGACGAGGTAACGTTAACTCCCTCGTACCTGCTTCGTCTTTCTCACTGTCCACTTCGTCAGCCTGCGTTATAGCAATAGTAACAACGCCAAGGGATCCGGTCATTAATCGTAATTTCATCGAAGTATTTGACGCGTCACCTCCGGTAGTTTTCGAAGTGTTCTTCTCATAATCGAGGTAATAGAACGGGTCAACGATAACTACGTCCGCGCTATGCTCAACTATATTGTGTCTTAATGCGCCGATATTACGCTCCGTGAATCCTTCTTCGTCAGTGGCGCGAATAATAATGCGACCAGGAAGCGTCTCGTTTAAGTCTGCGATAAACTGGCGGAATGCTGGCATATACTCGTCCTGTAATTTAGCGGCTAGTATCGCGCGGTTATCGAATCCTGCATCGTAATTTATTCCGTCTATAACCGCGTTTACTACGCCCGTGCGAGCGCTAATGGAAGAGTAGGCACGCGCGAATAACTCAAACCATCCCATTTCTAACGCCCATATGAGAACTACCGCTCCCTGATAGGCGAACTCAATTGCCTCTTCTAACGCGATTATAGACTTGCCGCGACCCGATCTCGCGTATACGATATACATATTAGATGAGAAATAACCCCCGCCGATTGCTACGTTTAAAGAGTTGAACTTCGACTTCCACATCCGATGTGATTTACCTGCAGCTCGCGCCACATATTCTGCTATAAACCTGTCTCCACTCTTCGCGATGTCAATACCTGTAGATGTACGAACAATTGTTCTCATTGTAATATCTTCCATACGTTTTGTATATAGCGAAATGAAGTCGTCGATGCTTGTTCCCTTGCCGATATCCTCGTAAGCTGCGGCGATCTTGCCCGTTCCGTCGCTCAGAAATTCGCCTAACATCCGCTTACCGTAACTTTCCTTTAGTTTGCGCGATAGGTATTCGTAGCTATCGGAAATTTCCGGCATATAAGTAAAACTTGGACAATTCGTGACCATCGTCACATAACTCGGAGCGTTCCCTTTATTCTCCTCCGCATACTTACGAACATAGTCGTTGAATCCGCGTTCCGTCTCCGTCAGAAAGAGTTCGCGTGTAACGCCGTGTATGTCTAGCGCGGCTACGTTGTTGTCATCGATCACCTTCGATATTAGCTGTTCTACAACGGACATTATCGCATCCCCCTTTTCGATTCTCCTCGGAACTCTAACTCTTTACATTGTTCGCGTATACGGTCGGCTAATCTGCGGTCGAACAACGTTCCTACGTCTTTTAGCGCGATATTACTCGTATACACCGTCGGCAACTCCGCGCTCACACGTTTGTTAATAATCGTATGCAGATCGTCGCGGAACGGTTGCGTTGCGTCACGCGTTCCGATATCGTCCATTACGAGGAATGGTACGCTCATTGCGATACGTTGCGCCGTGTAATATCGGACACTGGCGGGCGCTGCGATTTCTTCCGGTACTCGGCTACGGTTGAACGCGTTGTAATCGCCTTGCCACGCGTTGACATCGAGGAAATACGCCGGACGTTCCTGCGGTTGTATACCGCGTTTCATGGATCCGATGTAATTCGTAGATATCCATTCCGCTAATATCGCGGCGGCTGTCGTAGTCTTACCGGTACCAGGCTCCGCGGAGTACAAGTATAACGATTTCACCTGCGTATCACCGTCAAATTGGCGCGCAAACGTTTTAACGTAAGTATCAATCGCGCGGTATACATCCGCTTGTCCTTCGCGTGCTGGCGAGGTTAATACCGTGAGTAGCCGATATGCGTCGGGAACGTTAGCCGCCGCCATACGTCCGCCTGTTCCGGTCATTCCGTGGATTGCGAGATATGCCGGACAAATCTTCGTACATTGTGCGCCGCCTGCTAGCGAACATGGTCCGCGGAGTATACATTTGTCTGCGTGATTTCCGTTAGCCAATCGCGTCACCTCCTTTGGGTTTATTGCATAGCATTTTCGTATTGCGAATTAATAAGGCAATCCTATATTTACAGTAATGACTTTCTCCCACTCAATTTCAGCCATTGCTTCTTTTGCCTTTTCTTCCGAATAGGAATCAGACCAAGCAGGGTTCTCGGATTCTAAACGAAAGTAAATTTTTTCTTCTAATTCTTCCTCATCATCAGAACGAAAATAAATTCTTTCATCTTCATGATAAACTTCATCAATTTCTGCTTTTCCCCATTTGCCCATATAGTACCCGAAATCATCTCCACCAAGGTCTCCATCTACCATTGGGACAATTGGTAAATCAGGATTTTCTTGAATCAGTTTAAGCAACTCATTGATATTGTTTTGTTTAATCTCAATTTCCGTCATCATTTTTATCTTCCTCTCTATCACATAGTTTGTGTCTAATGTAACACGCGTTCTGTAATTACGCGGATATAGTTGTTACGCCATATACGCGCAAGCTTCGGGTTATCCGCGGACATTTCCGCTAGTTCGAGGAACATCCGCGGGGGACATGCGGTGAAGTCCTTTACGTAAACTTGCGTTAACATTGCGTCACTCCTTCGTTTTTAATGATTCGGCGTACATTCGGAATATCGCGGTTACATATTTGTACATGCGTTCCTTACGCCCGTTCCTACGTGACAACTGCGATTGCTTGCGTTCGATATAACGTAGTCGATCCAGTAATGACTTCCGCATAGTATACTCCTTAAACGCAAGATAACCTCGCGCTGCCATCCCAGTGTGGGCGTGGCTGTCCATGGAATGGCGTATGAGGTACGCGCGGTTCCGTAACATTTTAAGCGGAGGTTTTCTTGCGTGGTTGTTTGAACGTTGATTCAGGCGGGCGCCTTCGTCGTGTTCGGTGGGACTTCGTAGGTACTGCGAGGTGTGGCGTTTGTTGCGGGGTTTATTGTGGATTTATTTTACGCCTTAGCGTTGTTGTAATTCATCTTTATGGACTTATACTACACCTTTGGGATATTCATGTCAACTGCAGCATGTATAAATAATTCACAATGGGGTATAATAAGTCCATAATACTGTAGGAGGAATCCACGTTGCCATTAATCCCTTCATATAAACCACTAGACATTACGCTCATTAGGCGCGATAAACTAAAGAAACACCTCCGCGATGAACTTAGTATATCGGGGACAACTCTTGCCAAAATGTCGAACCGTGATTTTGTTTCCCTATCCGTGATTGCTCGTATCTGCGAATATCTCAATTGCCGTATTGAAGACGTCGTAGAGTTTATTGAAGAGTAACGCCATCAAGCGCTTGCCTATTGCGCTCGAAACGTCACAACCACGCCTCTAACTCCGCATGGTCAATAGTCACCGTTTCCACACGTTCCTTCTCCGCCGCTATCCGCACCTTTTCCGCCTGTTCCGCATTCTTCCGCGCGATTATCCGCCCTTGCATATACGATATTACGAAGCCAGCCGTCAGTATCGGATAATCCCGCGTCGGCGTATGCGTCTCGAATGCTTCGGTAAATACGTCGCGCATCACGTTAGCGCCGTATCGATCGAGCTCGCGCTTAATCATTCCGCGTTCAACGTTCCAATTACGGAATGGTAGATACTCCGTAACTCCGAAGCGCTCACGGTTTAAGTCCGCGAACATGACGAGTACGGTCGCTGTCGTCCAATTATCCAGCGGTAATTTGCGCCAGTCCTTCGTATTGATCCGCTGTTTCGGAATCTTAGGCTCCGCTTTCTTACGCGGTTTCTTCGGCTCAGTTTCCGTCATAGTCTAACGCCTCCTTCGCGATCCGCGCCATTATTGAACGCGGTAACATCGGATTCTTACGGTCGTCCATGCGTTCTAGTGCGCTTCTTAATCGTTCATTCTCCTCCATGTATCCGACACACTCGCCGTTCATTTCCGCAACTAACAGATTCGCTTCCTTCGCGTCCGAACGCCATCGATCGCGCTCTTTACGTAACCGTTCATTCTCCGCCACTACTGGCGCGTACTCTTCGCAATAAAAGCAGTATGCTCCGTCAATATGGCACTGGTACGCGCTACTCATCTGCGACCAACTCTCGTAATGCGTTGTCGATGCGGGCAATTGTCGGAAGCATCGCATCACGCTCGGCGTAGTATTTAGCGTATCCAATTTCGTTTCCCATTCGCTGTAATAACGCATCTAACTTCGCTACTTCCGCCTCGGCTGTTTCCGCGCGATATTTATAATCGTTGAACGCTTCGTCTACGTCTACTACGTGCTCAATCAGCGAATCACACCGTTCCTCCGCAGCGACCGCTCTCCGTATAGCGTGCGGCCATCCTTCGCGTGACTCTAGTATGAAACGCTCATTTTCGGCACTAATAACAACGTAAGACATGTCGTCTCCACTTACGGTAATTACGCTTGGGTACATATCCGTTCCGCTGAATACTTCGCATTCACATCCATGCTCTCTCCGCCAAGGTCCTTCCGTAGCCGCGTCGCATATCGCCAAGTCAGCGATTAAGTCACGTTTGATTTCCATACGTTTTCCCTCCTGTATTCATATTATATTACGGACTGTAAAGTAGTGGAGGAACTTATCCGGTCAACTTACAGTCATTTTTCAGGCATCTTTTAGCTACTTGGATGCCAACCCATTCCGGCGATTACCGCGATACAAAGGATAAGTACAATTATTGCCCCAATAAAAGTAACTACCATCGTCTTAGGTGCGCGGTTATCCGGTATTCCTGAAGCAGAAATAATCCCGGTAAGACATGAACCGACCGTCATCGACCATACTATTGCCGCGAAAAACATTTCCCAATTCATTCCGCATCCTCCTCTTCGTTATCAACTTCGTTCTGCTTGCGATAATATTCGATGATGTCGTCTACACTTTTCAACTTTCGGATGCCCCTTCGTAATCAATTCGTAAAATTTCGTACACTATAATATAGTACGTGGGGTTTGCGGAATCACACGTAGGGGTCACGAATCACTCCGTTAACTTTGCGATGATGGCCGCGAGACATATCGCTTCGGGCGCTGATTCTGAAAATACGTGAGCGCCTCGTATAACCACGCACCACTCGATACCTGCTTCCACTTTTGCGGGGATTTCATCCGCTTTACATTGCGTCATAATCGCCCACGCTGCGGAAATGTCCGTCGTGTATCGCGGTATTGTTCCAAATCCTCCGAACTCATTCGGAATTGTATCGAGCGGCATTAGTTCGAGTACATCGTAAAATACCCACGCGTCGCGATCCCGTGGTTTCATTCCGTCCCACTTTGCGATGATTTCTTCGCGTTTCATTACCATGTACGATGCACCTCCGCTACGTGTTCGAATCCATCGTAGTCCTCAATCGTAACGTCCGCGTCATCCGGAACCTCTACGATTACCACGTTGCCGAACCTTCCGCTCGCTTTCGTTCCGAGTCGCTCTACTACCTCGATAATATCCGGATCAGTGCGTATCTCCATATCACTTCGGTCCCTTACGAAAAAGTAACGTCCAAAGAGCACGTCATCACGAGCGACTACGATTCTCGCGTTAGTATCTACGCAATTACCTTCTTCGTTGAGAATAGTAACCGTCCACCCCTTTGCAATCAATTCCTCGTAAGCTTCCTCTGATAATCCGAATCCTCCGTAGCACTTATTGACCGCTATCTTCACTATTCCGTCGCCTCCTCGATTTCACGTTTAAACTCGGCTATCGACTCATCCAACCTCGCCATGTCTCCGTTGATACTAGCGCTACACTCCCATATTTGATCCCGCGCTGCGGATTCATACAACGCCAGCAATTCGAGCGCGATCCGTTTCAACTCGTCCACTATTCGCCCACCTCCGTTATTTTACCGTCCCATTCCGCGAAACGGTCGAGCGCAGCTTGCTTACGTAGGATTGATTCCGCGCGTTTCCGGTTGTAATTCGCTGACCATTCGATATTAGCGTAGTATCCTCGGACGGCCTCGGTTGCTATCGCAATGAAATCCGGATTAGCCGCGTCATATACTACTCGCTTACTACTACCGTGATAGTAGCTCTCCGAGAATACGCGTTTAAATCCGAATCGTTTACGCGGAATATACAGCGTCACATCCGCGTATAAGTCGCAGAGTCCTACACATTCCTCAATCTTTACGCGATACTCCGTGCCGTCAGGCGCCGTTACGGGAAACTTGCGGATTGTTACGTTGCTCATTCGGATCGCGCCCCTTTCGCTGGAATTTCGATTGAATCCGCAAATGTCGGATTAACTTCGCGTATTACATCCGCCAGTGTCGTCGTATCCTCGAAAGAGTATGTGTACGTTACATCGGCGCCGTGATCTCCGCGGAAATCCTGCGTATGTTTAAGTACAATTACGTTTCCCATAATCGCCATCCTCTCGTTTAATTTGCGCCTAACTTGCGCCATGTTTAAGCGCCTTCACTCCGCCACCTACCGATAACCCTCGCTCACCCTTCCGACGTCACCACCACGCTGATATTCGGCAATTTGGCACCGTTACGCAGCGCGTCCGTTATTTCCGCGGTTGTATCACGTATTAGCGCGACCAACTCCGCTAAATCCGTTACTCCGCTATTGGCAACGGTGCGGATGCGTACATAATCCAATGAAGCCGCGAGTCCTGCCGAGTTTAACGAGAAATACTTCGGATCCTTCCACTCTTCGCGGAGTTCCGTTGAGACTCCGGAGTCCGCTTTATAATTCGGTGAGCGCGTAGGGTCAACGAGTTTACGCGTGAGGATTACGAAGTTATCGGCATCGGCGGTGAGTGCGTGATTAGGCGTGAGGTTTACGTTTATTTGCGTCATTATGCGTTCACCTCCGAGATTTTGATGCCGAGCGTAAATTGATCTCTGCGCATCATTTGCATCAGCGCTTCGTCTACCTTCTGCTCAATATTATCAAATTCGTCGTGACGGATTCTTAATAGGGGTATACCATGTGTGGCGGCGTAGTTATCCTTGCGGCGATCATGCTCTACTTGGATGTGGAATTTTTTGAGCGCATGGGCTTCGCCTTTTCCATGAAAATCCGTAGGTTTGAAGTGGCCGATACCGTCAAATTCGATTAGTAACATGTGACCGGAGCTCATTTTAACTACAAAATCATATGATAACAGCCCCCCACCAATTCCAATAAGGTTTTTCATTGAAACCTGAGTGCTAAACTCGCAATTAAGGGTACGAAGGTGTTCGCGGATACGACGTTCCCCTTTCGACATAAAACACACGGGGCACCTATTTCCGTTTGCTATATCCGCAACCGCGGCCTTCCACGAATGCCCACACCCCACCTCATCACATAGCCACCACACTTTAGTGTTTGATTTTGGGGTTACTTTATCAGGGGAAATGGGTCCGTTTAAGACGTAGTTCCATAATTTAGCTGCTTCTGGATATACACTTGCGAGATTATTTCCGGATTTGGCCTTTTCTAATGCCTTTTGGTTGTTAGATTTAGTAGAAGAACAGGCACTGCATACATCCTCTCCCATACTTCGCTTAGTCAAAATCCGATCATATGTCTGTCCCTTTATGTGTTTTTCACAGACGTCACAAATCTTCGTAAGTTTCACATTGCTCCTTAATGGTAAGTCGCTAACTTTAACAGATATGACCGTTCCCCTCGGCACTGATATTCGTCCTCCCATTCCTTTCCTGCGCGGTATTTCATACCCTAATACCTCGTAATACTTAGTGTTTTGTGAATTTAACTGCACGCCCACTTCCGTCTCTAGTATCACCTTAGTAACACCCTCCTTCGTAAATGTGTAAAATAGTGCAAATGATTTGACGCGGATAACAGTGATTAGTGATGGCGCGATAAAATTAAGTGTTGACATTGGCGGCAACTTGTGTTATTTTCTTTAATCTTTTAAGTACTTAAGACCTTAAGTACTATAAGACCTTAAGAACTAAGACCTTGATGTATTAATCACTATCGTTCTTAATACATCTACGCACCGGATATAGTGAAATCCGTTACGTGATAGTTAAACATTTAAGGATTCGCGTGTACTTAAAGATAAAAGAGAAGATATACGACTACAACTCGCCGCCAATTCCTCCGATCCGCCGTCCGCACCTTCCGTAATCCTCCGCCTCCTAGTTTTCTTCCGTAAATTTACGTCGATTTAGCGATTTTCTACGTTGATGGGTACATTTGTTACCCTCCGTTATGAAACGCGGTAAATCGACGGTAATTTTACGGTGATTCGTAAGGGAGCGAAAATTGGATACGGTGAGGATGCGGATGCGCTTCGTTTTGATTACGTTGCGGCTTCGTTGATGTTACGCTAACTTTTCGTAAGGTAAAATAGTGCAAACGATTATTTACGCCGAGAGCCTACGCTGTAAGTACGCGATCCCTTTCGGTGTAACACGCGTTACGGGAATAGCGGTTAACCTACCGACTATACGCTTCACAGACTCAACAACTTCGAAGTAGCCACCGTCGATATAGCGCTGATACGGAAGATTTTCCTGCGTTAGCATATCCTCATCGCGTAGTCTTGCATATAGCTTGTTGCGTCCGATCCCTAGCGCCTTGGATACCTCTGCCATAGACTGCGTTCCCTCTGTGTCAATGAACGTGTCATAGGCGGCTACTTTCGGAGCCTGTACGGATAACTGCGTCTCTGCGGCGATCCTAGCGTTGCGTTCGTCACGGAGTCGCGTTACCGTCTCGATTAGGAAGTCCGGATTGTCGAGTAGCGTGTCGGTTGCGTACATTCCGTTTTGGCGGATTGATGGGATGACGTCGTGCGTAATCCAACGTTTGAATGAGCGGGCTTCGGTTTTACGGCTTCCGAGGATTAGCGAGTATAGTCCAGTTTCGTTAACTACGTTTGCCTCGCCCTGACGACCTAGATTGAATCTAGCCCGTTCATCGTCATCCAACCGCTTAAGCGCATCCGTGGGGTTTGCTACTTCAAGCACCTCGCAAATGTCCTTCGCAACAAACCACGGTTGCCCCTCGATCATTACCGTTCTTACCTCCGTAGTTCCATACGCAAACACCTTCGTTAACTGTTCCACCGAGCATCGCTCCCTTAGTAGTTTTTTCTTGCTACTGTATTATTCGGATTGACTTCGGGCGTTGGGGCGTTCTCGCGTAAATTTATTTCACACAACGCAAAAAGCGCCCACCTCCGGAGAGATGAGCGCATGGTTTACGTACTACATTGACTACGCAATCACCTACGTGATATTATAAACCTTGCGTAGATTAGGGACGCACGGATATATTTCGACGCACAAGACGTGAATAACTTACGGAGTCCTTTCGTAAGCCTTCCGTATGCGCAACGAAAAATCCTTGCGAATGATTCCGGATATTACGTATAGGAAAAGCGAAAAATAACGTACTAAATATGCGGTCGTGGCGGAATTGGCAGACGCGCACGGTTCAGGTCCGTGTGGGTTAACCCCCGTGGAGGTTCGAGTCCTCTCGACCGCATCCTATTTATTAAAGAAGACGCCCCAGATCATAATCTGGGGCGTCTTCTTTAATAAGCTAATGTAATGCCTTCTGAACTCTTGTAACACCTTGCGAGAATGCGTGACCTGCTCCAACAGCACCGGCTACCGCGACCGTTTCCATAATCTCTGCATCAGTAGCACCTTTAGAACAGGCCTCCTGTACATGATAGAGTGTACACAATTCATTGTTGGTGAATATTATTCCCAACAATGATCTATCTCTATTCTACAGGACTAACCCTTGGCTCCGAAAATACCTGATAAGAATAACTTCGATCTAACTTTACCACTTTACGGTTCTGTCGACGAATCATGACCTGTTCACTGTTCCATGCTACGACAATCCCCTTCACATCATTACTCTCTAACCCATCGCGGACCACTCTAAGCTTGTCTCCATTAACACGGTAAGCATCCAATTGTTCATCTGTTATCATCTCTAGAATGGATCCTCCTTCTGTAAAATTATATTTTCAGCAAGCACACTGATCATGAATTAGATCCGAACGTATAGCTAGAACTCGTACTTTCTTTCATTTAAAAAAGACCTAAACAGGTACATTTAGGTCGACTCTTCATGTTCTAATATTAGAAAAATAGCGATCATATATTTCAAGTTTTACCGCTGTGCATGTTCTTTACTATCATTTGTTTCGAACCAGAAATCAAGCACAGTAGCAGACATTACTCGACTATTTAAGTACTCCACTTGTTGAGATGTAAACATCTCTTTCCATGAGAAGGCGAGTTCTTCACATAATCCCACAATGGTCAATAATTCAGACCATGCTACATAACGCTTATACCAGAAAAACTGAGGGTGCTCAAGCATATAGGGATATAAATCATCAAATTCGGTATGTTTACAATCTAAGGCACGTTCAAAATGATCCTTAGCTGCGGCCAACTTATCGATGAAGAATTGTTCTGTTACCGGTTCTCTCTCCATTGTGTTGCCTCCTCTCTCTTTCTTACTTTTATTATAAGCTAAAAATATGAAGCTGGAAAGTCAATATCCAAAAATGGGCATGACCCACACTACACATTAATCCGCAAAAGTTATCGTGCCATTCTCTAAAGATTCTATTCGTACAAGGGATTCCAGTCTGATTCCTTGTTCACGAATGGTACGCGCTCCCGCTTGAAAACATTTCTCCACTACAATACCAACACCCACTAATTCTGCCCCAGAACGCTCAATAATTTTGATCAGTCCACGAGCTGCGTCACCGTTAGCAATGATATCATCAATGAACAGCACGCGATCTTCACTATTCATAAATTGGCGTGATAACATAATATCCGTCACAATTCCTTTTGTAAAAGACGGAACACGTTCACAGAGGGCATCAGGGTCTGCGAGAAGCGTCTTTTTGCGTCGTGCAAACACTAATGGCACCCCCATCGCAAAAGCTGTAGCAAAGGCAACTGCAATGCCTGATGATTCAACGGTAACTACACGAGTCACGCCTGACTCAGCGAACAACGATGCAAATTCTTTACCCATTGTCATCGTTAATTGTGGATCCACTTGATGATTTAATAAGCCATCCAACTTCAACACTTGATCGGATACCACTACGCCTTCTTCTATAATTCTTTGTTTTAATATTTCCATTTATTTGACCTCCCAAGCCAATCCTTTGACGTTAAAGTACCATAAATAAAGCCTATTCATCAAGTACTCTGGACATGTTATAGTCATGTCCCACCCTTATTGAACATACCTTGTACTAATGTGAAGCATTAGTATCAAGGAGGAAAAGTATGAAGAACACCGTTCGGGTAATGCAAATTGCCTTTACTTACATAGGAACCATCGTTGGTGCAGGATTTGCAACTGGCCAGGAAATTCTGCAATTTTTCACCCGATATGGGAAGTGGGCTACACTAACCATCATACTCTCCACCTTTATTTTCATATGGCTGGGAACCAAGATGATGATCATTTCACGCCGAATCCGCGCCAAATCTTACGAGGATCTTAACAAACATTTATTTGGCGACAAACCAGGAGAATATATTAGCTTAATTATGCTTGTCCTCCTCCTTGGCGTGAATAGCATTATGCTTGCTGGTGCCGGCTCAGTATTCGTACAACATTTAAATATGCACTATCAGACTGGTCTCATCCTAACACTCGTTGGTACTTATTTACTGTTCAGCCGCGGCATCAATGCTATTCTACAAATGAATAGCCTTGTCGTCCCCATGATGCTCAGTTTGTCTCTACTTATTGTCTTTAGCACGATGAATATGCCAAATGCGGATCAATTCATAACTTTAAATTCCGATCATAGTTTAGCCATGACTTGGATGGCCCCTCTGTTGTACACTGCTTTCAACCTCATTATGGCCCAAGCTATACTTGTCCCACTTGGAAGCCATACAGAGAGCATAAGTGTGATTAAATGGGGAGGCGTCTTAGGTGGCCTTGGCGTTGGGTTTATGTTGATGGCTGCTCACTTTGCCATGTCGGCTCATATGCCTGGGATCATGCAGTACGAGATTCCAATGGGAAGCATTGCATTTCAACTAGGAAAAGTTGTGCAGTTAATCTATGTACTGCTCATATTCCTTGAAATATTCACAACTTTTGTGGCTGACATTTACGGCATCACATTACAGTTGCAGCAACGTTTGTCTGTTTCACCCAAACTCATTTGCGTCGCGATCATGCTTATCTGTTTTCTACTGAGCCAATTAGGATTTAGCTATCTACTATCCATCTTGTATCCACTCTTTGGTGTTCTCGGCCTTATATGGTCCATTAAGTTGATGATGATAAAGAGATAATCTGAGCTGCAGGTAGAATTCTATGAATATGTTCCAGTACATAGCGATGACAAGTCATCATCATAATTTGCCTAGAAGCAGATATTTCTTGAAGTATAGACAGAGCTGCAATCATTCTCTCCTCGTCAAAATTGACAAAAATATCATCAAACAGAATGGGTACAGTTGTCTTAGAGTCCATCGTACTAGTCAAAGCGAAGCGCATGGCCAAATACATCTGCTCGGCTGTACCACGACTCAATTTACCACTATCGATTAGGCCCGCATCTCGATGCTCCGCAAGGAGCTCCTTTTCACCCATTTTCATTACGATTCGTGTATATTTCCCACCCGTTAACCGTTCAAAATATGTCGATGCAAGCTTCAGTACCTGTGGCTGTTTCTCTTCTTCATAGATATGGCGAGTTCTTAAGATGAGCTCGGAACAGATGGACATAACGGCATATTCAATAGTAATGTTCTTTAACGTGGTTTTCTGTTCTTCTAATTGTTGTAGAATGGTGTCATGTAAGCATAGTTGCTCCAATCGATCACGTTCCTGAAGAAGTCTCCCGCGTCTCTGCTGTAGTTCATTCCACGAGGATTCCGCCTCATTCACCAGTGCCTCACCATGTCGACAAGCCTGCTCCAATTGTACACTGTCCATGGATTTCAGTAAGGTGATAACCTCCGCTCGACGTTCATCATCCATCCCACTAAACATAACAATCTCCCATTGAAGCATACTGCGTGTCAACTCATCCATTCGCTGATGAATTGCCCCTCGTCGTAGATAATCCTCACCGTTGTCACTTTCACTTATCTTAAGCAAATTCATCATAAGAGAAGACACTCGATGTAGTTCATCAACTACCTGAGCACATTGTTCTTCTATCGGCTCTAACTTGGACTGTAATTTATCACGTCCACGCATCATTTCCTGCTGTTCAAGCCACTCTTGTTTCTTCAGTTCTACCCATGCAATAGGGGATAAGGTTAAATGGTCGGCGCCCTCTGGTAGCAATCGGGTACAATCCGTCTCAAACTCAAGACAATCCTGCTCTAATTGGGCTTCTTTCCTTCGTACCTTGTCTAACTGACTTAATAATTCCATCCCGCGCTCAGCCAATCCAAACATATCTAGAACAGCCTCAGGAGATAAATGCTCTGCTAAAGATCTATCCCGTAGCCAACTCTCCCACTGCAATTGGAGTTGTTCAAATATTTGTTCTTCTTTCGACATCCGCTCTTCCACTCTAGTCAGTTCGAGAGATAGACTTTCTACCCGTTCATGACATATCTTCTGTTCTCCCAATAGCTCGTCCATCTTTCGATGCCATAATTGCCACATCTCCATCACTTGGCGCAATTCACGTATACCAATTTCCAATTCTCTTGCGTTAAAGGATTGTTTCACAGATGCATCAGTGGAGGCAGCACTCCAAGGTTGGGTTACAAGTTCCTGCATCAGTTTAACAATACGCTGCTCCTCGGCTGTTGTACCGGAGGTAGAAATATATTTCCCAGTACGCCCAGAACGTGGACTTCCCTTCTTCTTGGTTAATCTTTTCACCATGAAAAATATATCAACCACGAGCAGTAACGCTGCAACAGTCATAGCTCCTACAGTCGATCCATCCATCCATAAGATGATAGGTACCAACACCGTTAATACGCCACTTCCCCATAGTAACTGCGTGAATAGTTGCTGTATCCGAAGCTGGACAGTTATTTCACTCTCTTCGTGTCCTTGTGAGACAAGCTGTAATAGATGATTCTCACGCCAACGTTCCACTTCAGTCTGTAACTCATTCCAACGTCCAGTAACTTCATGTCTATTGTATTTAATCATCATCGTAAATTGGCTTCGTCCAATGTCCATCTGTTCTTTATAGGCATTTCGAGCATTGCGATATTCAGCATCTGCCACATCACGCCGTCTCTGTACTTGCTGTAGTTCGAGCCCTAAGCTCTCCATTCTACGATCATAGCCTGCAAATCCAGTCGCATACCGGCGTACGCTCTCACGTTCACCAATTGCGCCAGAGAAGCTCTCCAACTCAACACTAGTCCACTTTGGATTCATTTGACGTATAAGGTACGTTACACGTTCATCCAAAGCCTTAGCCTCAGCCTTTGTCTCATGGAGCTCTCTTGACTTAGCCTCATAAGATTCTACCCTACTACTAAGCCGTTCAATATCTAATCCTTGTTCCTCAAGCTGATTATTACCCTGTAAACCCATTAACTTCTCTATCAGTTCTTCACGAACTCTTGTTAATTGAAGTTGACTCACCTTTAGTGCATCGTGTTCTGTACTAAGAGATTGCCAACGATATATGCCTTCTTCAGGAAAGGAAACAACCCTAGGAAGTTTAGATCGTTCCGCCTCTGCTTCGGTCCAATCTATCCACATGGGACGGATTCCCTCCGCTTTCCTCAGTAACTGAAGCTGGTTAATGGGTTGATGACGAACAAGCTCCTGAGCTACTATTCGCTCTTCTATTTGTTCTAGCGCTATAGCATTCTCATTATATTGTTGAAGTGCAGAACGACTCTCCGCGATCTGTTTCTCAAGTTTCTCCATAGATTGCAGCACTTTAGCACTCTCTTGCACACGACCCTTAGGCTTATATAACTTCTCCATATCCTGCATTAGCTTTCGTTCTGCTCTGACAATCTCACTGCCACCACCAATGCCTGCATGGAATAAATAACTGCTCATTTCTTCCGATTGTAGCGTACGAATCTCCTGCAATTCAGTTAACGATATGGCGAACAATTGCGTGAACATTTCCCGGGACATACCGCCAAGAAGCATACGCTCCATATCCTGTTGTGTTAGCTGCTGTACGGACCCATCTGGATCCGTTCTCGTGATGGATACCTTCTCGCCTCTGTTCGCCTGCGTCCCCCCTCCATCTACAGGTGTCGTAAACCTAGAGATCGTCCATTTACAGTGATCTCCATCGCTTGCTGTCAATACACCGCCGTGAACACCACCTGAGAGAGGTTCATATCTTTCTGTTGGATAGGATCGACTCGGAATACCGAATAACATGGCACGAACGAATTGAAGTATTGTACTCTTACCCGCTTCATTAGGTCCAAATAATACGGTGATCGGTGCATAAGTCGTTAGATCCTGTTCCTTCATACGTCCGAACCCATGAATCTGAAGTCGTTCAATTCTCATGATTTACTGCCTCCATCAGAAGCCTTGTCAAGTAATAAGACTGCACCAAGTTCACCCGCACGATGCAACCAATCCAGCCTTTCCTGCTCCGTACTGTCATTTAATATTCTGCGTATCTCCCTATTTCCCATGAGTGGAGTCAGCGCCTTATGAAGAATATCTTCAGCAGAATCCACCTGTACAGCTTCGTCGACCAGACGTAACATTTCACCAAGAAAACTATCTTCCTGCATAAGCACATCATAATTAATCTCTATACCAGATTGTAAAGAAAAGCCCTCAATCCAGACCAGACCTCCGAATTGCTTATGCTCTGCTCTTGTGGTCTCCTTGCGCCTCAGTTCTTCCTCAAGCTCATCGGCTAGGTATCCATGTTCAAGAGCACGGTGAATTTGACCTCTACCTGTGATCGTGAATCGTACGATGCTCATGTGTTGTGGTCTAAGCGTCCTAATTAGCTCTATGCGCTCCTCCACCTTAATCCTCCAAGCATCCTCACTCTCGATTCCATCAATCGCTATTTCTTCTCGAAACCAGCGAACACGATCTAATTCATGAAAAGTCATGTTCAGAGAAGAATCATCCTTCACTTCCACCACATAACAACCCTTAGCTCCAATCTCCTTAATACTTCTTCCTTGAATATTTCCTGGGTACACGATATGTGGAGACTCCTGAATAATCGCCCTTTGATGAATATGCCCAAGAGCCCAGTAATCGTATCCTAATGCGCTCAATTCATGACGAGTACAGGGTGAGTAGGTCTCATGTTCCGGATCGCCATCCAGATTAGCATGATGAATCGCAATATGGAACAAGGAAGATTCCTTGTCCCTAATAAAGCGTAAAGCTGTATTCTCTGTCACTTTAGACGTTGGATAGGATATCCCACTCACTACAGCTACTTCTTGTTGATCGCTACGCCTTTTGGCTATGAAATGTTCTACTTCAGGACCGAATACGTGCACATGATCACCATGTTTACTATGAAGCCTTAGACCATCTAATGGATCATGATTTCCATGAATTAGATAGATATGGATACCCTGATTCCCTAACTGGTCAAATGCAGCTTGAAGCGATAACTGCGCTCGTAATGAGCGATCAGCTGCATCAAATACATCTCCACTAACAACTATAAAATCTACCTGTTCTGTAATGGCTACCTCCACTAATTGAGTCAGTCCGCCAAAAGTTGATTCTCGTAAATGATGGCGGATACTATCGGACAATCCCTTCATTCCAGTAAACAGACTATCAAGATGAAGGTCCGCGGTATGTATGAACCGAAAGGGGACCATTAGCCTTCACTCTTCCCGTTTTCAAAATGCAGATATTCTTTTTTGAATTGATTCACGATATGCGATAAAGAATATTCACTCTTTGCTTTCTCAAAAGCAGAACGAGCTAATTCATATCTGTAAGAAGGATCATTTATCATCTTTTCTAATGCCTCACTAAGGGCTACATAATCTTCTGGAGCAACGAGTAATCCGTTAACACCATCCACAATTTGCTCAGGAATCCCACCAACCTTGGTTCCAACAAGTGCTAAACAACTAAGTGCCGCTTCTGCAAACACCGAACCAAACGCCTCCGCTCTTGAAGGCAACACAAATATGTCAAAAAACGGCATAAATTCTTCTGGATGCAGTGTATATCCATAAAATATCGTTTCATTGTATATCCCCAGCTCCTGCGCTAGCGCTTCTAATTCTGTACGGAATGGACCGTCACCAATAATATGCAATACATAATCATGGCCCCGAGCCTTGAGTTCAGCACAGGCTTTAAGTAGAATATCAATTCCTTTAGCAGGAACAAGCCGACAGACGGTAACTAGCTGTGTCACTTCATTCTCATGCGGAACTGGCTTAAATCTTTTCTCGTCAAAGCCATTCGGGATTACCCCAATTTCCTCAGGAACACTCACGTAAGATGATAAATAGCCAGCAAAAGATTGTGACACTGTGAGCAAACGTTCACTTTTCAATTCTAACTCACGATAAAGAGACACTAAAAATTGGTGCTCAGGGCCATTCTCCTGAATGAGTCCATTTAGAATCAATTCACGCTCATAACTGGAGTGAATGGTTTGAATGAGAGGCGTTTCAGGGAATATTTTCTTTAGAGCAAGTCCCGCAATCGGATGATGGGCATGAATAAGATCGTAGGATTTCTGAATCCGCATTCTACTCCACCATAGATAATCTCTATAAGTCTGAACATATTTTTGCACTATAGGACTGTCTTGATAAAGGGTCCAATCAAACGTGTCGAACACTATCTCCTCGCGCCCCTTATTTCGAAGTCGCTTAGGAATCCAGAATAGTTCCATCTCCCAACGATCAGAACTGAAACGCTCCTGCATATAAGGGATCATGGAGGACACACCACCGGGTTGTTCAGGTGGAAAGAAAAGTGCTTGTAACAATTTCATGAATAGTCCCCTCTTTCTATGAAGTCTTTCCTTTTTACGAATCTTTGAGATTATGATATATTAGAACATATGTTTCAAGCAAGAAAAGTTAGCCTACTATTTTACAATTAACCTCTTTGAAGAGCGAGGAATGACAATGTCGGGAATTGCCGCCGCATGTAGTTTATACATAGTACTCATCATGACCTTTATGTGTCTCATTATGTACAGCAATCAGCGCAAAAAGGCTTACCTCAATATGATTATAGCTTTTCTCTTTATTATGACATACGAAGGACTGAACATCCATTTTACACTTTTTCAAAATATGGGATCTGTGAGTTATTACCTATGGGCACCTAGGCTACAAGTTTTTTCTTTTCTATTACTGAACGTCTCCGTCTATCAGCTCTACCGTCGTATGCGAGTTAAAGGTCATATGCTTCTTGGGTTGATGATATTACTACTTATTATTCCACTCTTTTTAAAAACAGTGCTTCCCTTTGATACGTCATCTTGGCAGATGATATATTTAGATTTTTACCAATCTGCCATTATTATCATGGGCCTCATCATTATTTATCCTCGCATACGGCAACGAGGGAAATATCTCCTAGGAACCATGATTTATTTACTCTGGATTATTACGAATATTACCATCCGTTATATGGACAATGACGCTGCATGGCTTCAGATTCCTCATTTATTTCTACCTCTTATCTACTACACAGTGATTTTCCTCATTTTATTTGAGAGGATCATTGAACAGATGCAATCGATTTACCGTTCATCCATTACAGATGGATTAACGAACCTATATAATCGACGTTTCTTTATGAAGAATGTTAATCGTTATGTAGAGCAAGGTGTGAAAGTTTCTGTTATCTTTTGTGATATCGATAATTTCAAGAAGTTGAACGATACCCAAGGACATGCTAGAGCTGACGAAGTGTTGAAGCAGGTATCGGCTATTATTGAGGAAGAGGTATCTGAGTTAGGACTTAGTGGTAGATATGGTGGGGAAGAACTTGTTGCAGCTTTGGTCGACAAAAGAGCGAAGGTCAGTCAAGTAGCAGAAAGTATTCGCGCTCGGGTTGAAGGCGAAACCATTGTAACCATTAGTGTTGGCCACAGCAGTTTACGTAAGAATATCACAGCTGATGAACTCATTACTCAAGCAGACCAAGCGATGTATCGCTCCAAAACAACGGGGAAGAATAAAGTGTCGTCCTTTCATGCCCCTTCGTCTAAGAAAGACGACTCCATCAGTACTTGAACAACAACTATACTGACGACAGATGACCGCTACGCGGACAGATTATCCTAACGATCGCTGTTGACCCAGATTTGGCATCGTATCACATACCATTAAACACGAAAAAATGGCGTGCGAAGACTGTTGCCAGTTCGCACTCCATTTTCCATATCAATGTTAATCTTAAACCTCAAAATCAAATCCTTCTAGCTGGAAATATAAGCACTAAGACAAGCAATACTTAGTAAGTGCTGCATGGACACCATTATCATTATTAGATAATGTTGTTTCATCGGCAGCTGCCTTGACTTCAAGCGGTGAATTCTCCATCGCGATTCCTTTGCCAGCATAGGTAAGCATCGTTATGTCGTTGAAGTAATTACCGATCGCCAGAATTTCCTCTTGTTGTATGCCTCGTTTAGAAGCCAGCATTTTCAAAGCATTCCCTTTGGAGGAATCTGGGTGCATAAGATCAATAAAGTACTCGCCACTCCGGAGCATATTGAAATCATGGCTCCAGGTGCTTAGTTCTTTATGAGCGTCATCTATCACCTTAGATTCTCCAAACATTGTAAACTTCACAATAGGAGCTTCGAAATCAGCCCATGCAGGTAAATTCAGTGGTAATGTTAAGTAGTTCTCATACATACTTCGAACTTCAACCGGCAATCCTTCCACACTATCAACATACATTTCAAAGGCTGTGCTTACGTCAAAATGAATACCTTGACTCCGACAAAAATGGATATAAGGATCAAGCCCAATAGGATTCATTGGAAATTGGTGTACAATTTCTCTTGTCGTTACTTTGGCAGTGGCTGCTCCATTATGACTAATCACGTAACCCTCTAGACCCAAATTTTCCATAAAAGGAATCGAATTTTGCGGTCCGCGACCTGTACATAATATTATTTCAGCACCGCGACTAGCTACCTCTTTGACAGTCTCCATCGTCTGCTTGCTAATCTCATGATCATCGTTTAGAAGTGTTCCATCTATATCTAATGCAATCAATTTATAATTCATATGCTCTCCATCCATCCCTTGTCACCTATTTATCTATATATTTTTCCCTAACAAAGACAGTTCCTCATCTGTTAATTCACGGTATGTCCCAATCTCAAGTTCGGGATCTAGCATCAGTTCGCCCATCTGAACACGCTTGAGGTAGACTACTTGCTTACCCACAGCTTCAAACATGCGCTTCACTTGATGAAATTTTCCTTCATGAATGGTTAGCGATATATAGGACAGTATATTTGAATCCTGTGTCTCCTTGCGCACAACAACCAATTCTCCAGGAAGCGCTACATAACCGTCGTCAAGAGTAACTCCCGTGGCGAACAACTCGATATCTTGGGGAACTACATCCCCAGCTACGATGGCCTCATATATCTTCGGAACGTGTTTACGAGGAGATAATAGCTCATGAGCCAGTTTGCCGTCATTCGTAAGTAACAATAAACCTTCGGTATCTTTATCTAAACGTCCTACAGGAAAAGGCTCAAACGCAGCATCATCGATGCTCAGTAGATCCAGTACCGTAGGTTCACGCTTATCCTCTGTTGCCGATATGACACCTGGCGGCTTATGCATCATAAGATAAATAAATTGTCTATACTGTATTCTCTCGCCATCCACTTCAATTAAATCTGCATATGGATCGACGTGTAATCCACTATCCTTAGTGATACTTCCATTGACTGTAATGATGCCCTGCTTGGCCATTCTTCGAATATCACTACGCGAACCGCGGCCAAGATGAGCCAGTATTTTATCAAGCCTTTGCGTCTTTCTGATTCCACCGCTCATACGGATGTCCACCTCCAACCCACTGGGTATTCATTCTTAAGTATCCCATTCTGCCATTTCCCCCAGCCTGCGGAATATCCATCTATACAGATCAGAGCATATCCCTTCGTTGTAGCTCCTGTTGTACAGATCACACGTTCCTCGCCTATCTCGAGTGTTTCACCCTTTAAATACTTTACAGCCTCACCTGTCTTAGATGATAAATCAATGACCCGAACACACTCCGAAGCATGGAGCGCTGTAGCTAAAGGATGTCCCGGTATAAATCTACCATTCTTCATGAAGCCCATATTCCAACCCGGTCGAATCACTTTTAACTTATCTAAAGCTCCATGAGGTAAAGACGATTGATAAATATGTTGACCATAGACAATGGTATAACCTTCAAGCACAACAGATAAGTGTTCCTTCATGAATTGATGATAGGCTGTAAGGACCTCTGCTTCAGAAGAAGCCTCGCTCCCGCGTTTAAGTGCTCCTCGATCTTGTCTCGTACCCTTCTTACTCTGCTTAAGGATAGATGGCTCAACCACATGCTCAGGTTTAGATTCGTATAGAGCATGGCCTTCAGCAGTAGGTTCTCCATCATGTTGTAGCACTGCCATGAAATGTCCTTCTCCTTGAATCTTGTGGGGCCATAATCGAGCTGTACCTTCTACTTCATCCCAGATTTCATCACTGATGGACTGTTGAGCTTGCATCTGATCTCTTGTCCAAGCTGTTTCACCAGTAGCAAAGTATTTTGTCGTCCCCCCCACTGGAATCACATGAAATTCAGGATGTCCATTTAGGAACTCGGCTATCATACCTTCATTCTCCTCAGGTGAAAAAGTACATGTTGAGTATACAATTCTTCCTCCCGATCTTAACATAGATGCCGCAGCACGTAGAATATCACGCTGCATTCCAGCATATTTCTCGGGCGATTCTTCTGTCCACTGCTTGACCATATCTTCGTCCTTACGGAACATGCCCTCACCAGAGCAAGGTGCATCGATCAATATCTTATGGAAAAATAGAGGAAACTTATCTCTAATGTGATCAGGATGTTCATTGAGTACAATGGCATTACGCACACCGTACAACTCCAAATTTTTGGCAAGTGCCTTGGTTCGTTCTGAATTCAGATCGTTACTTACTAGCACCCCTTGTCCTTGTAGCTTGGCAGCAATCTGTGTCGATTTCCCGCCTGGTGCAGCACATAAGTCTAAGACTAACTCTCCAGGCTGAACATCTAAAAGCTCTACCGGTGCCATGGCACTCGGTTCCTGAATGTAATAGAGCCCTGCATGATAATAGGGATGTAATCCAGGTCTTGCACCTGCTTCAGTATAAAAACCACTCGGACACCATGGAATCGACTGCAGTTTAAAAGGTGTCAACTTGAGCATGTCCACCACCGATATTTTCAAAGTGTTAACACGAATTCCCCCAATAGGGGTCTGATCATAAGATTGTAAAAAGTCATCGTACTCGTCTTTCAGAATGGATTGCATCCGTTCCTTAAACGTTAAAGGTAACTGTAGAGCCATATCATAAATCATCCCGTTCCTTTGTAATTATGACACCCATGGTTCATTCATTATACAATGTAACAGCTATGGAACAACCCGCTATCACCTCATAGCGGGTTGTTCCATAGCTTATAGCCCTCTTCTTCTTTTACACACGCTCATTCAGACATTAACATTCAATGCTTGCCCTCTGCATGTGGTACTTTTCCATTTCGTCTACGTTCAGGTCCCCGTCGCTGAGGTATATTAGGCTTAATTGTCTCTGCTGCGGCATTGACCGCAAGCTGAAGCTCAGGATCAACAATGATAATCGTAAGATCATAGTAAGGAAATGGAGATATTTGAAATTCCTCTAACTTTTTAGCATAGGAGCGTACCTGCTCTACCAATACCCCAAGCTCAATCCCAAGTGTCACCGGTGGATAATGTTCTAATTGGTCGGCTGCACTATGTAGCATTTTGATTCCACCAATTAAGTTGCTATTGCGAAAATGGTACAAACCTACCGCTACTTGTAGCAACCCTTTGTATAGAGGATCACGCTCTCGTTGCAGCCATAATTCTTCTAATACTTCGTGACATTCGAAGAAGTCCTGATCTCGGTTGAAGTAAACAAGATATGCAAGGTACAATTCCTCATATTTCATCGGTATTCTCACTCTTTTTGGCCACAACGACCATTTGTTTCACTTCATTGAGAAGCAATTTCATGTCATCCATATTCTGATCTTGCCATATTTGATTAAAGCGATCTTGAAATGCAATGGCTTCGTTAACCAAATGATAGAAATATAACTGGTGAATCCATGACAATACCTGTGTCATCACGTTCGAATCTTCCTCAAATTTCTTTTGAGCCTCCAGTATTTCTTCACGTATACTAGACATTTCACTATCAAGTACAGATGCCGCTTCTCCTGCTGTTTTTAATCGCTTACGAATGTTATCAGGTAGGCTCTCGCGATACTTGTAACTTAGCGAATGCTCTATCGTCGCCCAGAAATTCATAGCTAGTGTACGAACTTGGATTTCTGCTAACACAACTTTTTGTCCAAGAGCCGTCTGAACAGGATATTCTATAATCATATGGAAACTTCGATAGCCACTTTCCTTATAGTTCGTAATATAGTCCTTCTCATATAGCACCTTCAAATCTTTACGATGTCGAATATACTCTGCTACACGTCTTATATCCTCTACGAATTGGCACATAATTCGAATTCCTGCTATATCCTCGATCCCCGTCTCCAGCTGATCCATGGGAATGTTAAGGCGCTTCGCCTTCTCAAGAATACTGGATATTTTCTTAACACGACCTGTTACAAATTCAATAGGAGCATATTCCTCTCTCTTCTTTAACTCCGTACGCATCGTTTTAAATTTTACCTTTAGTTCTTCTACAGTCTGCTCGTAGGGGAACAAAAACATGCCCCAATCCCTATTATCTATTCCCATGTTTCCCGTACCTCCTGCCCTTTCACCCTCAGTGATGATCAGCTCCAACTGCCTCTGATATATGACTGAATCCATCACTGTGAAGTAGTTGTCGCAACTCACGGTGCAATCTCCGATTCACTTCTGGTCCTTCGTAGATAAACGCTGTATAGATTTCAACCAGACTTGCGCCTGCTCGAATTTTGTCATATGCATCTTGAGCTGTAAATATTCCACCCGATCCTATAATAGGTAATTTACCGCCATTTTGACGATAAATCCGAGATATGACTTCGGTAGACCTTTTCGTAAGTGGTCTTCCACTTAAGCCTCCACTTTCCTTCGCATTCGCATGTTTCAGGCCCTCACGGGTAATTGTCGTATTACTCGCTATGATACCTGAGACACCACTAGAACTGAGAACCTCTACCATGGATTCCAGCTCCACATCACTAACATCCGGTGCAATCTTTACTAATATATGCTTATTATTTCCATGTTTGACAGCTTGCACTCTCATCTCGTCCATAATATGACTTAACAGAGAGGCAAGTTCATTGCCATACTGCAGATTACGCAAGTCGGGGGTATTCGGTGAACTGATATTTACCACAAAGAAATCACCATATGGATATAATGTGCGAAGGCATTCCTGATAATCCTTATGTGCTTCCTCATTAGAAGTAATCTTGTTCTTACCAATATTAACAGCTACAGGTATTTGTCTTTGTTTAAGCAGGGATAACCTATGAGCCATGGCCTCAGCACCCTCATTATTGAATCCCATTCGATTCACTAGTGCCTCGTCAGGCGGAAGTCTAAATAATCGTGGTTGTTCATTTCCTTGTTGCCCCTTGGGTGTCACGGTTCCTACTTCCATGAAGCCAAATCCAATGGAAGAGAAGCCTTTCACTGCACTCGCATTTTTGTCCAGTCCAGCTGCTAAACCTATAGGCGTTGGAAAATGTATATCGAACAAGTCCGTAGCAAGATCAGGCGTCTCTTCTACACCCCATAAACTACGCAAGAGCGGTGTTGCCATTGGCAAAGATCCTGCAACTTTCAACCCATCTAATACTAAATGATGTGCCTTTTCTGGATCCATTTTAAAAAGTAAAGGTTTTGCCACATTTTGATACAGCACGCACTTCTCCCCCTCGATGCACTTAAGTTTCTCTATCCTATAGTTTAGCCTTTTCTAGATCAAAAGGAAAGTAATTCAAACCCATACAACTATCGTTCTACGTTACTTCTGATCTCTGGCTATTTACAGAGAAACCCATTACAATAGGGGTAGCTATTGAAAATGATAGAGAGAGGGTTGAACGTTATGCCAGCCAAACGCAAACCACCAACACTTCAACAAAAGAAAGATGAAGTGAACAAGAAAGCTGTTATGTGGGTCGGTGTTAGTGTATTTCTACTCATTCTGGTCGTAGTTCTTTTATTAATTTTGACCAATTAATTTAGCCAGTGATATGTTTTTTGGGGGTTGGTCTGATTCTGTCTATGTTTTGTTGCATAACGCTCCGCTGGAACAAGCAGGTCTTCAGGCAGAACCCCTTTACTGATATGTACTTTCGTCCCTTTAGGAATCAAATCGAATAACTCCTCTACATCCTTACGGGCCATACGTATACATCCGTTCGATTCATCCTTTCCAATACTCTCTGGATGATCCGTACCATGAATCGCATAATTACTAGCAGATAATTGCATTCCTCTACTACCAAACTCTCCACTGTCACTTCCATTAGGATTCATCACTTTATCCGTAATAACAAAATCACTCTCTGGCGTTTTATCCCCACCAAGTCCCACCTTATAATTACGAAGAATGACATTTCCGCTTACGACTGCTAATCGATAATTGTCTTTATCCACGATAATTTTTAGAGGTTCATTGAAGTATGGACTGTCACCCCGTTCTGCAGATAGCGAAGACAATTGGCCATTAACACCATCACGCACTGAGCTATTTCGCCCCTTGTTGCCCCCACTAGAATCGATCGACTCCGCTATTTTCGCGAAATTCTGCTTCATCATCGCCGTTGTACCTGAGATCCAATTGTTTGGAAAAACCTTTGTTAATTCATTTAAATCACTTGGTACACGTTTATACATTTTAGTAAAAGCTTTAATTCCACTGGAAAGTACAACAGTATCCTCTTGTTTCTTAATCCAAACACTTGCGTCAGCCTGAAGAGAAGACGTATCTGCGGGTTTACAGTCACATTCTTTAGGATCATAAGGCCGATAGGTCACTTCCTTGGCTTCATTCTTCTCCAATGTAAAGGCTACCGGCATATCATGTTTCCACAGGAGCCATTTATCTTGCCGCTTCATTCCTAGCACAACCATATTCATTGGCAATGGATGACTCAGAATGTTAGACAAAGTACGTGCGCGTTCTTGTGAGGACCCTGCTGCTTGTGCAGTAAAAGATGGTGTAGACTTCGGTTCTTCAGACGCTGAAGGCTTGTCCTCTGCTCCCTTCGGTAGCGACTCACCCACAACTACCTCCTCCACCTGTTCTTGACCGGAAGGTAGCGCACTTTGTAAAGATCCAGGTGCTTGTTTAGCAGGTATAAATATAAGAAATATCATAACAATACACATAAGCAAAGCTCGAATTTTACGTGACCGTTGCTCACCATTCTGTGATACTTGCAACAACCTAGTCTGATACTCCTCCCAGAGATCATCGGGTACTTTACTATGTTCGAATGCTTCATATACATCACTGGATTGATTGAAGCAGTAATTTGCTTTACCTTGTTCACCATTACTTTCATAATCCTTGCCTAATAAATACCACCCCATCTTATTCTCTGGATGTAGTTGTACATATTTTTTTAGGTACTGCGAGTTCTTCACATTGAACCCCCCACAATTTATTATTCACTCCTTTATATATCGGCAATTACCTAGCAAAAAGAAATCCTTCGCTAGTAATAGATTTCATCCATAGTTCTAAAGAATATGGTTCAAAAGAACTAAACAAAACAAAAACAAAACAAACAAAAAAACCGCCAGCGATGTGTTGGCGGAAATTTCATTATGAGGACTTACCTCTATAAATTAAGAAGTTAAAGTAAATTAACCTTCTTTATTAAAAGGTGTATCTGCTACTTTAATTGAATCTGTAGGACAACCATCACAAGCATCTTGTAGATCATCAAACAAATCTTCTGGAATATCTGTTACACCATGATTACCATCACTCTCATAGATAACCTCAGCCAGACCCTCATCATCATAATCGTAAATATCTGGAGCAGTTGCTCCACATGCTCCACAAGCGATGCATGTATCTTTTTCAACCCATGTATATTTAGCCATAGTTTCTCTTCCTCCTGTGTACCCATTCATTCCTACTCTATCTACTTTACGTCATTAACCCTAAGTTTAATACAAACATCAATAATTTTCAAATCATTTTCAGCATAATCACCTAAAATATATGAATTTTTTAAAGTTCCTCTTTCTTATCTCGTACAAAGTCCATTTGGAGCGAGGTTCCTCTTATTTTGTGATTTCTTAATAAGGTAGATGGGTCATCTCCAAGCATCCCTGCGGTAAGAATAGCGTTCTCTCCAAATTTATTACGAATGAGATCCATCGTCTTGGTCAATGATTCTTTCTTAGGCTGCTGTTCATAATTAAAAATATCTAATTGGATAGCTGATTCTTCCTTGAGCATAAGCTGTTGAAGCGTTATTCCGAGTAGCCTAACCGGACTGTCCTGCGTCCAATGTTCATTATAGAGTTGGCAAGATTCCTGATATATATCCACGGTATTATCTGTTGACGTGTGCAAGACATGGGATCTTGTGATTGTCTTCATGTCAGGCGTTCGAATCGTAATTTGTATCCCCCCCGCAACGAGTTGCTGTTTGCGCAATCTACGTGCGACCTGATCACTTAAATTCAGCAGTACACGATAGACATCTTCTTTATTATGAATATCATGTGGAAGCGTCGTTGTGTGCCCTATGGACTTACTCTGTTCACGTTCCTCCACCACCACAGAGTGATCGATACCATTTGCTGCTTGCTTCATCCAGTTCCCTACTACACCGAAACTTCGTGTCAAGAGCTCTACATCTGTTTGTGCTAGTTGACCAATGGTGTGAATATTGAGTTTCCGCAGTTTTTCTGCTGTTTTGTTCCCAATACCGAACAGATCTCCACACGGCTTGTCCCAAAGGATATTCGGCACATCACGAATACGGAGTATGGTAATACCATTGGGCTTCTTCATATCCGAAGCCATCTTCGCTAGAAGTTTATTAGGAGCAATACCGATGGAGCAAGGCAACGACAATTCTTCATATATTCGTGTCTGAATCTTCTTCGCAATCTCTTGCGGTGTACCAAACTGCCTAGAACCCGTAATATCTAAGTAACATTCATCGATTGATGTTACTTCCATGAGAGGTGAATAGCCATATGCAATTTTCATAAAAGCATTGGAGTATTCACGATAAGCATCAAAATTAGGCGTAATAAGAATCAGATCTGGATATTTCTTCAGGGCTTGTTGGACACGCATTCCTGTAGATATCCCCTTACTCCTAGCAGCATAGGAACACGTCACGATAATTCCTTTACGAAGTTCAATACTCCCTGCAACCGCAGTCGGTTTCCCTCGGTATTTATCTGGTTCTTCCGCCTCGTGAACGGAGCAGTAGAACGCATTCATATCGACATGAAGTATAACCCTGCCACTAGCTGGATAATATTCATCGATGTTTCTCAATCTAAATCCCTTCTTACTTCATATAATAATATTACCGTCAGCATAACCGCCTCCTTACTCAAGGTCAAGAAAAAGGCTAACGTGAAAATATTTGGCTCCTTGATACTTTCCTGCGGGAAAGTGCTATAATAATAAATTATAGTCGTATTCAAACAACTGAATAATTGACTTTTGAACAACCTCTTATTAGAAAAATAATTTATCAGACTTCCAAAAGGAGGACTACTATGTCTAGGTCCATTTCCATCTTCGATACAACTTTACGTGATGGTACCCAAGGAGAAGGCGTCAGCTTATCAGCAGATGACAAATTAAAAATTGCCCAAAAGCTTGACGACCTCGGTGTACATTATATTGAAGGTGGTATCCCAGGAAGCAACAGCAAAGATATTGAATTTTTTAAACGAGTTCAAAAGCTGGGGCTACAAGCTAAAATCACCGCATTTGGAAATACCCGTCGTAAGAACACAGAAGCAGAACATGATAGTACTTTAAAAAGCATACTTGAATCAGGAGCACAAGCGGCTACTCTGGTTGGAAAGTCATGGGATTTTCATGTGCATACTGCACTGCAAACCACATTGGATGAGAACTTGTCTATGATTTTTGATTCGATTGCTTACCTAAAGAGACACGGACTTGAAGTCATCTTTGATGCCGAACATTTCTTTGATGGCTACAAGAAGAATTCAGATTATGCTGTATCCGTTCTTAGAGAAGCTAAAGCTGCGGGAGCAGACTGGATTGTCATGTGTGATACTAATGGCGGCACACTTCCTCACGAAGTTCACGGTATTATTACTTCACTTCAGTCACAGTTACCCGGAGCTAATCTCGGCATTCACACCCATAACGATTGTGAACTTGCTGTCGCAAATACGTTAAGCGCTGTTCAAGCAGGTGCCAGACAAATCCAAGGTACAATGAATGGTTATGGTGAACGTTGTGGTAATGCTAATCTCTGCTCTATTATCCCCACATTACAACTCAAAATGGACTATGAATGCATAGGAGATGACTCTCTTAAGCAACTATCTAACACTGCAAGATATGTTAGTGAAATTGCCAATGTGCATATGCCGATCAACCAACCTTATGTAGGTAATGCGGCTTTTGCACACAAAGGTGGTATCCATGTATCAGCGATCCTTAGAGATTCTCGTACCTATGAACATATTGTTCCCGAACTTGTGGGTAACAAACAACGAGTCCTAGTATCTGAATTAGCGGGCCAGAGTAATATTCTGTCCAAGGCACAGGAAATGGGTCTAGAATTCGACCCCAAGAACGAACAATCCCGTAAAGTCATTGATAAGATAAAAGATCTAGAACATCAAGGATACCAATTCGAAGCAGCAGACGCTTCTTTAGAGCTCTTACTACGTGAAGCTAATGGAGAAATATCCGAGCTATTCAGTTTCGAATCCTTCAAAATGCTCGTTGAAAAAAGCGCAGGCAAGCCTGTAGTTTCTGAAGCATTTGTGAAATTAAAAATTGACGGCCAAAGCGTATACACAGCTGCAGAAGGAAATGGACCCGTCAATGCACTCGATAATGCTCTACGGAAAGCTCTTGTTCAATCCTTTCCAGTGCTCCAAGAAATGCATCTATCTGACTACAAGGTCCGCGTCCTAGATGAGCAAGAAGCAACAGCAGCTAAAGTGCGTGTTCTTATTGAATCTAAGAATTTAGATAGTACATGGAATACTGTTGGTGTATCAGGGAACGTCATTGAAGCCAGCTGGGAAGCGTTAGTAGACAGTATGCGATATGCACTCTTAGGTCAGTATGGGCAGAGTGAGAAGACTCCCAACAATACCGAGGGACAACATGGTCTTGTCAATCATTAAATGAATGTCGAGTTACGATATCGACTAAAGTTACTACCAGTGATCAAAATAACGAGACAGGCTGCGGATTGTTATTGCAGCCTGTTTTTCATGACATCGTGATCTATCACCTTCAATTCGACTCCCATGGCTAATCAATTCATCGGTAGCTATCAGCAAAACGTCGATGTCATTAATGGATATCAACGTCTTGTGTCGAATTAAGATTTAATTAGCCGTTTCACTTTCTTCTCTAATTCCTTTGCAGTTACCGTGCCTAGAATAACTTCCTGAATGACACCGTGTTTGTCGATCAGCACATTCGTAGGGAACACCATTCCTTTATATTGATCATATACCGTACCTTTTAAATCAAGCATGACCGGAAAGTTAAGTTGATATTTCTCTACGAATTTATTGGCGTTCTTTTTATTATCATATTTGGTAACATTAACACCATATATAATTAAGTCTTCTTTGTACTCATCCGCTATATTCTTTAGCTCAGGTGCCTCCTCTTTACATGGATCACACCATGAGGCCCAAAAGTTCAACAGAATAGCTTTCTCTTGTTCACCACCTGCTTCATAGGTATTTCCATCCAGTCCAGCCAATGAGAATGGCGGCGCTAACTTACCGGCTTCTGCTCCTATCTCTGTAGGTAGTGCCTGACTTTGCTGGAATACAGTTTGAACCCCACCTGTACCTGAAACTTGGTAAATCGCTACACCTACCAGAATTAATGCACCTAGCCATATATATAGGTTACGCTTCATATTCAATTTAGTCCTTTACTTAGAAGATTTTATTTATTATTGTACCCCCTTTTTCAAGTAACTTACAAACAACTTTAGAATTTCTATAATATAAAAAAGGACCCCTGCATGAATGCAGGAGCCAAAGAAGAGAGAGGGGGGAATACAAATGGCAGATCTTTCAGGACAACATAGTGAAATTGTATTAAATTCGCTCCCAGCTGAGAAGCTTACAGAGCATACATTTCTCCATCTGCCACAAGAAATCTGCGGGGTGTTGCTCGGCACCACTACAGCGGGCGGCATACAAATTGAGCAATTCATCCCAATCCGCAACGTAGCGCCTGACCCGCTGCATTCCTTCCTGCTTAATCCAGCCGAATGGGTGCCTCATGCTCTAAATACGAAACAATTGATTGGAATCGTCCACTCTCACCCTAAGTCTAACCCAACACCTTCTACTGAAGATCTAGATCGCCTTCACTTGTATGCTGGAATGTTAAAAACGTATCTCATCTGCACGCCAGAACCGATAACCTCTACCCTAATTATTCACGCCTATCATATCGTAAGAAATATGGATACTGGCACTTCACGTTACTATCTGCATCAGGCGCCCTTAACAATTGCTCAGATAGGCATATAAATCACCCAATGTTTGTACTTGCCGTAACGAAATATCGTGGAGATATGATTGCCACAGGTTCGCTGTCATCTTTGCATCCTCAAGTGCATGGTGTCGTCCTCTAATAGGAATGTCACGATCCATCAATAACTCATCAAGACTAAAGCCACTGCGATCTGGTTCCAGCCAACGAGCAATCATCATCGTATCAATCACTCGATGCCCCAAGTTAACCTTAGACGTCTTCCAAAGTGCTGCATTCAGGAATGCCTTATCGTGAGTACTAGCATGAGCAATTAGCACTCGTCCCCCAACAAATGACATGAAATCATGCAGACCCTCCATTAGTGCTGGAGCAGAATTAGTCATAACCTGTGTGATGCCCGTAAGTTCAGTAATCATCTCTGGAACTGGCCTTTTACAATTCACAAGGGAGTAGTACTGTTCATCTTCAACAATGTGCCTGCCGACCATTCTTACCGCCCCAAAAGATAGAATCTCGTCACCATGTTGATGAGCGAATCCTGTTGTTTCCAAATCAAACACTACCATCTCTAATTCATCTAACGGAACATGAAGAACTTCAGGACGTCGCTGTTCTCTCATTAGTGAACGAATAAAAGCCATATGCTGCGCGGTAGGGGATCCCATGACAGAAGCTAATGCAGACGGCATTCCTCCCTGCCTAAGCGTGCTCCAGAATCCATTATTACCCCGCACCGGTTCTTTCATGTCTATCTCCTTTCCGTAAAGCGAAGCGACCTCTGAAGAGCTCTATGAGTTCTTCTCACCACGATCAGGCTATCTCTAAGTTCATACATTAGCGATTTGTTCTTCAATTCTTTATCAGATAGATAACCACTACTTGTTAACATGCCGTCTTTTACGGTAAAGTTCGTACTCGCTCTAAGTTCCAATGCCATTCTAAAGGCTTCTAGACAACTCTCAAAGAGCATATTACTAGCCTCAAGTGCCATTAACCTCTCAAGCCTTTTTAACGTCGAAGTTTCCTTCACTCCTTGCTGTAAAGCCATAAATCTCACAAAATTAACAATCGGGATATATACGCCATATTTCACGTCGAAACCACCCGCATGTTCCCCAAAACGTTCGGTTACAACTTGACCAAGCAAATTAATCGTTGCTTTATGCCGAACTGTATTTCTTAGCACCGCTACAGGCAGTTCAGGATTCCCTCCGAACCAACGATAAAATAATCGTCTGAAACCTTCTGACAAGTCATGATCACCTGTAATATGGCGCATATCGGAAGCTATAATAAGGTACCGCACAGGCTCCCAACTTAGATCACTACACCAATCTGTCAGCGTATCCCCCCAGTCCCCAAGTGTCTTTCTCCATTGAGATTCTGAACACATCACTTTACCAGGACACTTCTCATAACCCATCTGCTCCAGCATATCGCTGAGCCTAGCACCAAAAGCCTCAAAATATCTTTCCTTACCCTCATTCGGTTCATCACTTATAATTAATCCATTATCTTGATCACTCCACAGCGTCGACTCTTGGCGCCCCGAGCTCCCAAACACTATAAATGAATAAGAAACGGGAGGAGGGCCGTAGCCCGCCTCCATTTCTTGTTCACAGAAGTATACAACTCTGGCTGCTATAAGATCATGCATTTGGTTAACAAGTGATAGCCACTCAGAGATTGGTAACTCCCGCTTTTGCTGCTGTAAGAGAGTCTGAGCCATAATGCGCCTTTTCCTTAAGTCCTCCAGCGAACAAGCATCTGCAATTCCTTGTAAATCTAAATCGCATTCCGTTAAACTCAGCGGTTTCATCCCAGCTGCCCCTCTCTCAAGCCTTCTCCTTGTTCTTTCAAATGAGTTTATTAAGGATTAGCTCAAAGTTGAGTTATTTGCACGAGACTTAGCCTCTGCATCAGTAACCAATTTCATTTGTTCTGGGTAACCATAAGAACCATGTTCACTAATATCAAGGCCCATCATTTCTTCCTCTTCTGTAACACGCAAGCCCATTACAGCCTTCATAATTCCAAGGATAATAGCAGATATAACTGCGACGAATATGAATGTCCCTACTACACCAAGAGCTTGAACTCCTAATTGATGGAACCCACCACCATAGAACAATCCTGCTTGACCTACTCCTGTTGTCTCAACCAATTCCGGTGTTGCAAACAACCCTGTAGAAAGTGCTCCCCAGATCCCAGCAATACCATGTACAGAGACTGCGTAGATCGGATCATCCAACCCAGCACGCTCTAACCATTGAGCACAGAAGAATGCGATAATTCCAGCCACAGCACCAATCAAGATGGCTGCCCAAGCGTCTACGAATGCACACGAACCTGTAATGGCTACAAGTGCAGCAAGCACACCATTCAACATACTTGGAATATCACCTTTACCAAATACGATCCAGGAGATTGCAAGTGCAGCAATGGCTCCAGCAGCTGCGGCAACATTCGTTGTCACAGATACATAACCGAAGAACCCACCAATACCTGACAACGTGCTTCCTGGGTTAAATCCGAACCAACCAATCCAGAGAATGAATACACCGAGTACAGACAACACTTGGTTATGTCCCGGAATACTGTTCGGCTTACCCTCCTTGCTGTATTTACCAATACGAGGCTTCAACATGAATGTCACTACTAAAGCTGCTGTGGCACCTGTAAGATGGACTACAGTAGACCCCGCAAAGTCTTGCATTTCAAGTTCTGCAAGCCATCCACCGCCCCACACCCAGTGGGCAACAACTGGATAAATAACAATCATGAACAATGTTCCAAAAATAATGTATACACTCAGCTTAGCGCGTTCAGCCATACCTCCGCACGCAATGGCTAGCGATACAGCTGCAAACGATAATTGAAATAAAAATTTAATCGTTAGAGGTACATCAGACCCGGCTAGGGAACTGAATGATTCCGCCATCCCATCACCTGAAAGGAAGAATCCTGTTTGGCCAATGATTCCATTACCATTACCGAATCCTAAACCAAATCCGACTGCCCAGAAGGTTATAACCGCAATACCTAACGTCAATACAGTCTTTCCTGCTACGTGACCTGCATTCTTCATCCGAACCGATCCTGCTTCTAATAATGCAAACCCTGCTTGCATAAAAAACACAAGTATAACGGCTAAGAAGACGAATACTGAGTTAATACCCGCTTGTAATTCAGCATTAGTAGCTCCAGAATCTGCAAAAACCGTAATCGGAAACGCCAATAATGTTAGCATTGCTAACATGACACCCAGCCACTTCTTTCTCATAATCCCCACTCCTCTTAATGTTATGTTTGTTTACATTACGTGAAACTCTTGATGTCATTATAAGCGGAATCCATGATTTTTGACAAGACAATTTTAACAAAAACAATAAATAATTTATTCATGTCATATTTCATACCACCTTACTATAGGTTATAAGGGTAACGTTTGACTGTACGGTTCAGGTTCATGTATCATTATTTATATTGGATTTAACGAAACTTAAGACTCTTTAATTCTATTCTTATTAGTGAGGTGATATATATTAGAGATATAACGCTTTATCGTATTGGAGAACTAGCCAAAGCCGCAAATATAAGTGAAAGAACCATTGATTATTACACTAAATTAGAGCTTATCGTTCCTGAGAGACGTACACAAAAGAACTATCGTTTATACAACCATGAAACTTTGGCCCGTCTATCACGTATCAATAAGTTAAAACAAGAGAAATATACATTGGAAGAAATCAGGAAATCATTCGATAAGTGGACTAGCGTTCCCGATGAAACACATGTAACTGATAAACTAACTCACCTAGAGATTCACCTGTTGCAATTAGAGCGGGAGGTTAGGGAACTCAGTCCTTTAATTGAACAAATGAAGCCCGTTCAAGCTAAGCGCATATTAATGAACTTACTTCCACAAAGTGCTGCTTGTATGGAAGCTCTCAAGCTTCTTCTCGATCATGGACCTATCATGTAATCCAATGTCATATGACAGCAAGGGTTAATTCAAACCTAAATCTAACAGGGGGTATGTAAATGTATTTCGACAACATGTTTATTCTCATTATTATCGCGTTTATATTTTCACTTTGGGCTCAATTTCGAGTTAAAGGAACTTTCAATAAATGGGCTAAAGTACCGAGTACTACAGGTCTAACAGGATATGATGCCGCACGACGTATGCTAGATGCTAATGGACTACATGATGTTCCCATCGAACCTGTAAGAGGTTCTCTCACTGACCATTATGATCCTATTCATAGAATCGTACGTTTATCGGAACCCGTATACTATGAGAACTCTATCTCAGCGATTTCAGTAGCCTGCCATGAAATTGGTCATGCTATCCAACACAAAGAACACTACCCTATGTTGAAGTTACGACATCGGATGTTCCCAGTTGTGAACTTCGCTTCAGGGATTGCACCTTTTCTACTTATCGCAGGGATGTTATTCTCATTCACTAATCTTATCGGTCTCGGCATTATATTCTTCTCCGCTGCTGTAGCATTTCAGTTAGTTACACTTCCTGTTGAATTCAATGCTAGTAATCGTGCTCGTGAAGTGATGATTCAAGAAGGTTATATCTCCAATGATGAGGAACGTGGGGTCGCCAAAGTATTAAATGCTGCCGCCCTTACTTATGTAGCCGCTGCATTGATCTCACTCCTTGAATTAGTTCGTTATATTATGATATTTACAAGCAGTCGTGATTAATAAATAATAAGATCGCCTTTCAGTCCAACAAAATGCACCCCTTAGATAGACATCGAATAAACTCTCAAGTTTAAGCGATGACAATCTAGGGGTGCATTTTTCATGGTAATTATCAGGGATCTAGTAGGAATCGTCACACTCAGTGAACCGGAACTACGATTCCAATACCATTCAGCTTCGCCCTTCGATGGATAGACTAACTTGATGGTGGCCCAGTAAAAAAAACTAACGCCAATTAAGCATCGACGTTAGTTTTTAGCCTAGCACTTTAACAAGCTCACTAATTTGAGTCTGGACGATACGTGCCGGTTGCAGATTTCTGATTATTCTTATATTGTAATTCAAAATAACCAAGAAGAAAATTACGGAAGGCTTGTGCAACTAGCGGTAGTTTCTCGTCTGACCTGTGAATTAGACCGATCGTACGCGTTATTCTCGGCTCCGATATTCTGACCTTTGCAGGTTGCATTGGATTGCTCTGAAAGAATGCCATTTCAGGAAGCAGACTAACACCCATACCCGCAGCCACTAAGCCACGAATCGTATCTGTCTCTTCACCTTCAAAAGCAATTTGAGGTGTAAATCCAGCTTCCAAACATGCTTCCCATACAATCGGTCGCAAGGAATAGCCCTCACTAAACAGAATGAATTTATCTTCTTTCAACTGCGACAGAGTGATACTTTCTTCCTTAGCAAGAGGATGACTAGGATGCACAATCGCGAACAATTCTTCAGTAAGAACTACATCCCCCTCCACTTGATCATGACCATCTGGAAAAGGAGAGATGAAAGCTAGATCCACCTCAGCAGATATAACATCTCGGATCAACGAAGGGAACATCCCCTGTTTGAAACGAAATCTCACATTAGGATAACGATTTCTAAACTCAGCAACAACAGAAGGAATCAGATGAATACCCAGACTATGAGGGAAGCCAATCCGAATTTCCCCTCGTTCGGGGTCTAGAAACTCGTGTATTTCCGCTACTGCCTTATCTAAATCCTTCATAAGCGTTTCTACCCGCTTACAGAAAAGTTGACCCACAGGCGTTAACTGCAGATTTCTTCCCTTCTGCATGAACAAATTTACACCCAGCTCTTCTTCCAATTGGTGAATCTGCCTACTTACCGCAGACTGCGCCACATGAAGTTCTTCCGCAGCTTGTGTAACATGTTCCTTCTGCGCCACTTTCATGAAGTAGTGCAACTGTCTTAATTCCACGCCACTGATCTCTCCAATCTATGAACTACATTTTCAAATGTCTAATGTTTTTTTAGCAAACGGATAATTAAGCCATACACGAAGAAACCACCAACTAATCCACCAAAATGAGCCGCCCAATTCACACTTGGCGTTACTATACTAAATACAATTCCAAACATCAGCATAGCATATAACGTTTTACGCGAAGATTCGTCAATCAAATTCCGTTGTAATAACGCTACATACAAGAATGCTCCATATACCCCGTAAATAGCACCTGAGGCTCCTACTGACCATGTATGAGGCGCCTCTATACTGCTATAATAAGCCATCGTAATGATGTTGCCTATTATTCCACTCATAAAATACAAAATAATGTACCTCCATGAGCCCAATAGTCGTTCTAACGGAGGTGCGAACACTAATAAGGCAAAGCAATTAAACAAGAGGTGATCAAACCCTGAATGTAGGAACATTGAGGCCACATAACGCCATAACTCTCCACTATAGGCTGAATCATTAGTAAGTCCACCAAATTGTACTAAATTTGAAAACGTTAACCCACCTTTAATGGAAATCACGATGAACATGACAATATTGATTAGAATCATTAAAGCTGTGACAGGATAAAACCGCAAATAACTTTTCCAATTCTCATACCTAACAAAAATCATAGCATTCTTCCTTTGCTTGTGGATATCAAAAATTAGCAATGTTTTTATATTAAGACTATAATATCTGTAGTAGTAATTACCAACTACAATCAAAAATAATAAGGAGGAACATCATCACATGGCACAATTACGTACAGGTATTGCCACCTTTAAAGGCAGCCCACTAACTTTGGTAGGACCCGCATTGAAAGTCGGAGATGCTGCTCCCGATTTCACAGTAAGTAAAAATTTAGTTGAAGAAGTTTCACTGAAAGATTATGCAGGCAAAATCAAATTGATTAGCGTAGTCCCCTCCCTTGATACGGGTGTATGTGATACCCAAACACGTCGTTTCAATGAAGAAGCAGCCGACCTAGGCGATGACGTTGTCATTCTTACGATCAGCATGGATCTTCCCTTCGCACAAGCTCGCTGGTGCGGTGCTGCTGGTGTAGAACGTGTAATCACGTTATCTGACCATAAGAATGCTGCCTTCGGCGAGGCTTACGGTGTACTTATACAAGAGTTCCGTCTGGATATGCGTTCAATCTTCGTCATAGACAAAAATGATAAAATTACTTATGTTGAGTACCTCTCAGAAATGACAGAGCACCCAAATTATGAGCAAGCTGTAACTGCTGTTAAAGATCTTCTATAAAAATTTGCAAGGTTAAAGTACTGTAACCCTAGAAAGTAGAGAGGGATTTACACTCTCTGCCTGCTATAAAAAAGCGAGAGAAGAGCTATGCTTTCTCTCGCTTTTTTTAAATACTAAGGCACAATATAATACTAAAGATACCCTCTACCATTTATTCAGTAACCGCTTACCGATATTATTCTCATTCTGAACCTTTGTATTTAGCAAGCTTCTTATCCAATGATGCGAATAAATGAATGATGAATCGGTAGTTAGATCCGAGATCCCCTAATGATCCCCTAGAAGCTGAATAGATGTCCACTGCACTTTTCATAGGGCCAACAGATAGAACAGAAACTGTAATATCAGCAGTTCGACCAAATGACGTTCTCTTCTCTAGCGTAATTTCCCCTACGGATTGAACTTCATGTAGCACTTTATAACCTGGGATTTTTTTGAGCGTTGAAGACACTTCCTCCCAAGCCTTGTCTTTCGATAAATTGTAATAGCGCGTTTTCATTTTAGGATCTTTTGCTCGGTCGCCTGTTCCTTCTTGACTTCGTATGATCCCCACTAGAACTCTCTTTAACGACAAGACCTTTCCTCCTTTGAAATAACCATCAATACTACATAGTTTAACATTGATAGGCACAGAACAAAAGAGTTATATAGATTGAAATATAGTTTGCGTCTTTAAAAGTTCAATAGATTATTAAGAAATCAAGAATATGAGCGTTTGTCTCAAATTTGATTTATTCAATTTATGTAAATGTTGTTATACACTATGATCAGAATTAAAAAAGCACACCACCTCGGTAAATTCCGAAGATGATATGCTTTATAATAATAAATGACATAAAACCCGCTATGCCGTCCGACTAAATTGTCTTCTGAACCTGCATTAGCAGGTGGGTGATCGCAGAAGTGTTCTTGAAGTCCCCACGTCATATAGACAGGGCGTTTCAGCGACGCTCCTTATAAATCTCCCTAGACATCATCATTGGTTCAAAATAACGACTAACCGAAACGAACACCGCAGGAATTGTTTTTATTATAATACTTAAAGCTACAAAAGTAAACTCCTAATGAATAGGTTTTCATTTACCATTTTATTTAATTTTTTCCATATGACTATTTCTGCTCGATGCCCACTTCAACTACTTTTTCATCTAGCGCAGCTTGCTTCTCCTCTTCCAACAGCTTTAAGCGTTCCGCTTGATCCTGCATCTTAAGGAATGACCCATAGAAATTAAAGAAAGACCAGAGTGCTATTAAGCTGACAATGAAGAAAAATACTAAGGCCGGATAACTAAATCCAATATAAAGTAATAGTCCACTTCCAAGCACTGTAGCAATCATCCGGAATGGACGAATGAGAGTCAGAAGAATAGCATTCTTAATAATCAATAATATTCCCATATGATAATGAACAACCATCGAGAAGAAATTAAACATCGACACAAATAAAATAATTAGCAACAACAACATAACTCCACCAACAAGCTGCAGGTTCTTGAATTCAGTCATATACACTTTGTAATCGACCCACATAATTATGAATAAGAGTGTGTAGAAAATACCCCCGACCATGCTTTGTTTATAATTATCTCTGTAACCTCTAAAGAATGTTTTGAAAACCGGAACATCTGAATCTCCCATTACCCATTTGCGAACAACTGCAAATAGAGCTGAGATCGCAGGAAATAATGTAAACGGTGCTAGAATTCCCATCGTCCAGTTGATAATTAGATGGTCATTGGCATTAGCTTCCACATTAATTAACATTATTTTCATAAATAAAGCAACCAAGAATGGCGAGGAAAATAATAGCCATAGAATATTAGAATATGCAATTCGTGTAATCCACTCTGTTATTCGATAAATGCCTCCCATTGTCCCTTTAAATTCCAAAAGTTCTCCCCCTCTGTCTTTACTTTTATGTTTACTCATAATAATATACCGTATTTACAGCACACAAAGCCAGCATCTAATTGGATTCGATTCAACTAGTAACACAGTAACCGAACATTTGACTATTTCAAAGGAGATATTTCACAGCTCCAAACGAACAGTAGTAGCTAAATCTTCATTTCCCTTAACGCTCTATAGCAAAAAAGAAGACGAATTAAAATACAGTTCGTCTTCTTTCATTATATATGACACTGATTTAGTTATCGTAAGTGCTGTCAGGGCGTTTCGCAGGACGAGTGCTGCTTGCACTGCTGCTACTAGGACGTGGTTTTGGACGACTAGAAGAACTAGAACTTGAACCAGCTCCACCATCTTTACTGTAGCTGCTCTTGTTACCACCATATCCACCACGATTGCTACTACCAGTAGAGCTATCACGGTTTCCGCGATATCCACCACTACCACTACCACCAGTAGATCCGCTACGGGAACCATAGCTACCACTGCCAGATGGTTTACGTCCACTACGAATATCCGGCTTGCGGCGTTTTGCACGCATTGGATCTTCTGGAGTCAGTTGGATTTCAGAATCCTTCTTCTCTCCTGTAAGTAGCTTCATCGCTGCAGTCAACAGTTGAACAGAGTCATACTGTTCCAACAATTGAATAGCGATACCTTTGTATTCATTCAATTCGCCACTTTCAACGGTTTCAAGCAATCTTTCAGCTGTGATACGTTGTTTACCTTCAATCGCTTCAGCCATTGTTGGAAGAGCCTTACGAGTAATCTTGTGACGAGTAACACGTTCGATAAAGTGGAAATGATCCATTTCACGAGGCGTTACGAAAGACCATGCTGTACCTTCTTTACCAGCACGACCTGTACGACCAATACGGTGTACATAACTTTCTGGGTCTTGAGGTAAATCAAAGTTAATTACATGTGTTACACCAGAAACATCAAGCCCACGTGCAGCAACGTCTGTTGCTACCAATACATCAATACTTCCATCACGGAATTTACGCATTACAGCATCACGTTGGTTCTGTGACAAATCTCCATGAAGACCGTCTGCTGAATATCCACGTTTTTGTAACGCTTCAGATAATTCATCTACCCGACGTTTTGTACGTCCAAAAACGATAGCAAGATCAGGAGACTCCATATCGATTAAGCGACTAAGCGCTTCGAATTTTTGGCGTTCAGGAACTTCGATATAAGCTTGATCAATAAGCGGTGCACTTATGTGCTTAGGAATAACAGATATATGTTCAGGATTGTTCAAGAATTGTTGAGCAAGCTTCTGAATGTTGGCTGGCATTGTAGCGGAGAAAAGCATCGTTTGGCGTTCTGCTGGAACCAATTTCAAGATGGATTGGATATCATCCATGAAACCCATATCTAGCATTTCATCTGCTTCATCTAGTACAACAGTTTGAACATCATTCAAACGAATGGTTTTACGGTTAATATGGTCAAGTAGACGACCTGGCGTACCAATGATAATCTGAGGTTTGTTCTTTAGGGAACGGATTTGACGACTAATGTCTTGTCCTCCGTAAATAGCTAATGAGCGAATGCCTTTAAAGCGGGCGATTTTGCCAATTTCCTCAGCTACCTGAATAGCAAGTTCACGAGTTGGCGTCATGATAAGAGCCATAATTCTTTCTTCTTCCTTGCTGATTTTGGAAATCAACGGAATACCGAATGCTGCTGTTTTACCTGTACCTGTTTGTGCTTGACCAATTAAATCTCTACCTGCCATTGCAATTGGAATGGCTTGATCTTGGATGGGCGTGGATTCTTCAAATCCTAGCTCCGTGATCGCTTGAAGAATTTTGGGCTCCAAGTCGAATTCTGCGAATGTTTTCAAATATATTCATACTCCTTCTATATAGTGGATTATCCCACATACTGTAATGTGGACATTCCACAATCTTGTCTGTATTCTTAAGTAGCGGTAAACATTATATAGGGTAGCCAATTATGCTAAAAATATTGCAATATGGACACTATAGCGTTTATCCGGATCGTGACAGCTTCCAGATGACTAATCGGTTATTATTCAGCCGAAATAATGCAAAAATAATACTATTGTACAACCCTACTCAAGAACATCTAACATATTATATCACAAAACAAGTTGAAATTACCAGCAAGTTACCAAACTTCAAAAATTCTTTATCTGACTTAAACTACTCATAAACAACAAGAGGTGAAGATTTAATGAAAAGCGCTTGGAATTGTTTTGGAATTATTCTAGGAGCCGTAGCTATTGCATGTGGTTTTAATTTATTTCTCATTCCACACCATCTGCTAAGTGGTGGCGTCTCTGGAATATCCATGTTAATCGGTTATTTTTCTGATTTCAGTGTGAGCCTGATGTACTTTGCTCTCAATTTACCTATTTTGATTCTAGGCTGGTTTAAACTTGGCAAAAGATTTATCGGCTACAGTATGTTATCTGTCATCATGACTACTTGGTTGATCACAGTCATCCCCGTGAAACTTATAGTCACTGATTTACTGTTAGCTTGCGTATTTGGAGGCGTTCTAGTCGGAATTGGTGTTGGAATTTCCTTCCGCGTAGGCGGATCGTCTGGTGGTTTTGATATTGTAGGTTCAATAATTACTAAGTATCGTGATTTCCCTGTAGGAAATGTGCTGGTTGGTATGAACGCAATCGTTGTCTTAGCCGTAGGATATTTATCAGATGATTGGAATATCGCTTTAGCTTCCATGGCATCCATATACATTAGTGGTAAAGTATTGGATCTCATACACATTAGTCATGTTAAGGTGACTGTCTTTATTGTTACTAGTAAAACAGAACAACTTCTAGTCCAATTACTCGAAATCCCTCGTGGTGTCACCAAAATCAAAACGGAAGGTGCTTTCTCACATGAGGAAAAGGACATGCTAATGACAGTTACAACAAGATATGACCTAGCCGAACTTAGGCGAATTATCAAGAATACAGACCCTCATGCCTTTGTCAATATTGTTGAAACGGTCGGTGTTATGGGTTCATTTCGCAAAAGATAATTTCCTATCTGACCGTGTAAATAATCACATAATTGTGATATATTAGTGGTGCGCGGTTCCTTACATCCGTTGCCAGTAGATACAGATTCCCTTTATTTCTCAAAGATTTTTCCGATTCACTGCTCAAGAATTTTTGATGGTAAAAATTCGAAGGAGGAAGGGTGATTTTTGTGGAAATGGAACCGGTAAAACTGTCTCAAATCGTCATGATGTGGTTTCCCGATATGATGCCCTTTCTGAAGCAAATTGAATTAAATTCTCTCATTATGCTTCGGGATGGCCTGAGTATTTTGGAAGCACAGGATGCCATGGAGATTATCCAATTCAGCATCTGCGAACATCAGAACTTAGCGCACCTGCAATAACAGGATTCACTAGAATTCCAATGCCGTCTTCTCTCTTCAATTAGAGGAAGGCGGCATTTTGCATCTATGTAGATTTAAAGTTAGTTCTTCAATTCTTTCTATTTATACAGGATTGTTTAATCTTCTCTTCTAGAGGTTAAAAGACCAAAGGAGATGACACCTAAAAGTGGTTACAAACCTGTATTTTTTGCCCATACAGGCTTCTATATAATCTTAGAGAGAGCACACTAAAGGGAGAGAGAATTCTATGAACATCTTATGGGTATTTATGCTGATGCTACTGGGAAATACAGAAGTTCCTCTGGATGGCACTAACCATGTGTCCACGATGGTCCAAACTTCGATTAACTCAGCTATCAACACTATGCAACAAGGCGAAGTGGTGGATGCCTCCAAACCACCTATGAAAGTCGATCCACAGTTAACTGCACCTAAAGTCAGGGGGATTTATGTCACTGCGCACAGCGCCGGTGGTTCTCGAATGACTGAATTACTTGATCTAATCGATTCAACCGATCTTAACTCTATGGTGATTGATCTCAAGGATGATTCGGGATACATAACGTATAAAACAGAGAATGCTGCACTTCAAAAGATAGGCCAATCCCAGCCATTCATAGGTGATATTCATTTATTAATGAAGCGTCTGCAAAAACATGATGTGTATCCCATTGCACGAATCGTGGTATTCAAGGATACCATCCTAGCTACCAAGCAACCCAAGCTTTCTTTTGTTAATAAAGATGGAAGCTTGTGGAAAAATGGAAATGGTGATGCATTTGTGAGCCCTTACAGCAAAGAGGTATGGGACTACAACCTTGAACTTGCTAAAGAGGCAGCTGCACTTGGATTCAAAGAAATACAGTTCGATTATGTTCGTTTCCCAGAAGGATTCGATACTCGAGCTGATACTTTAACCTATGTTAAGGATGATAAATCACGAGTAGACATCGTAGCTGAATTTGTACAGTATGCACGTAAAGAATTAGCTCCGCTCGGTGTTCGTGTATCTGTTGATATTTTTGGCTATGCGGCTTCCGTTCCAGCAGCTGAAGGAATCGGGCAAGATATGGTGAAAATATCCGAGAACGTAGATGTCATTGCACCTATGGTATATCCGAGTCATTACTCCACAGGATGGTTTGGAGCGAAAGACCCTGACAAAGAGCCATATGTAACGATCAAAGGTTCCATGGTGGATACTCATAAAAAGCTAGATCCACTGGGTGACCAAAAGCCTATTATTCGTCCTTGGATTCAGGATTTCACGGCTAGTTGGTTGGGGAGTGGTCATTACACCAAATATGGTAAGAAAGAAGTCGGAGAGCAAATTCGCGCTTTAAAAGATATGCAGGTAGATGAATTCCTTCTTTGGAACGCATCGAACCGTTATAGTAAAGGTGTTAATTACACACCTTAATTTAGATCAAGCCAAAGGCCCGGAGATCTCCGGGCCTTTGGCTTGTCCAGACTGCTGAAGAAGCTGTATAATGTAATACTTATGTTAAATATTAATCCTACTATGTAATTAAGAGGCGTAGACTATGAAACCAACCCAAACCCTTCAACAAAAAATGAAACAATTTTTCGTCATCCTGATTCCGATTCTCGTTACACAGATCACCTTATCTGCCATGACTTTTTTTGACACCAACATGTCTGGAAGATCCAGCTCCATTGACTTGGCGGCTGTTGCTATAGGCTCTAGCCTTTGGGTTCCTATTCAAGTGGGACTTAGCGGGATATTAATGGGAATTACCCCTATTATTTCGCAGTTAATCGGGAGTGGACAGAAGGAAAAAGTAGCCTATCACGTTATTCAAGCTTTATGGCTCTCTCTTCTTCTCGCACTCGGTGTCATTGCCTTGGGTGGAGCTCTTCTTCCGTCGATCCTACATAGCATGAAGTTGGAATCAGATGTACAGCACATTACCCACTACTTCTTAACTTGGCTATCCATTGGCATCATTCCTCTATTCGGGTATACCGTACTCCGTAGCTTAATCGATGCCCTTGGTCAGACACGCATTTCTATGACCATTACACTTATATCGCTACCGATTAACGTAGGACTTAACTATTTATTAATCTATGGTAACTTCGGATTCCCTAAACTTGGAGGCATCGGCGCTGGTGTAGCCTCTGGGATTACGTACTGGTGCATATTTATCATTGCATTATTATTCGTCCTTAAGCGTCAGCCTTTTGCTAGCTTGCGTATATTTCGCACCTTTCACAAACTCTCACCAAGAACTTGGAAAGAGCAGTTAAAGATCGGGGTCCCGATTGGATTTTCTATTTTTTTTGAGACTGCTGTCTTCGCTGCGGTGACACTTATGATGATCCAATTCGATACGGTCACTATAGCAGCTCATCAGGCAGCCATGAATTTTGCAACGACATTATATATGATTCCACTCAGTATTTGTACAACCCTAACCATCTTAGTAGGTTTTGAGAAAGGGGCTGGGCGGTTAAAAGATGCTCGGCAATATGCGATCCTTGGAATATGTACTGCAGTGATTCTTTCTCTTGTTACGGCACTGATCCTTATTGTTGCAAGTAAGCAGGTTGCAGGATTATATTCTCAGGAAAGCCATGTCATTGAGCTTATACAACATTTCTTAATTTACGCGATTTTTTTCCAAATATCCGATGCCGTTGCCACACCTACACAAGGCGCGCTACGTGGATACAAAGACGTAAACCCTGCTTTTATCATTACATTTATCTCGTATTGGGTTATAGGTCTTCCACTAGGGTATGTACTAGATAGAAATTCATTGCTTGGGGCTGACTCTTACTGGATCGGTCTGATTGTCGGACTAGCTATAGGTGCTACGTTACTCTTGTGGCGATTAATACGGGTGCAACGCCGTTTCCCACTCTAAATCTAAAATTAGCTTACTCGTACACAACAAAGAGGGTGTCCCTAGCCATTTTTATGGCTTGTAGGACACCCTCTTATTCATTAAAAGTATAACTATTGAGAAAGACGTGCAGCTAATTCGTACAAATCCATATTAAAGTCCTTTTTGCTATTGACCACTTTGTCGATATCCGTGAGCACTAGTTGTCCCTTGATCATACCACAAGCCTTATCGGATTCACCTGAAATAAGCATTCTAACAGCAAAATCACCAAGTTGGCTTGCAAGATTACGATCCGCTGGCGTTGGCGTTCCACCACGTTGAATATGACCGAGTACAGTAACACGTGGTTCCAATGTTGAACAACGTTCAACCAGGCCTTTGGCAACCTCTTCACCGTTACCTGCTCCCTCAGCTACAATCACGATACTATGACGTTTACCATGTGCGAAGTTCTGTTTCATTCTCTCCGCAATTTCATCCATATCGAATGGCACTTCTGGAACTAGGATCGTTTCGGCACCGGAAGCCAGACCCGCATATAGCGCGATATCTCCGCAATGTCTTCCCATTACTTCTACTATAGAAGAACGTTCATGAGATGACATCGTATCCCGCAGTTTGTTAATAGCATCAACAACAATACTTACAGCTGTATCAAAACCGATCGTAAAATCAGTATACGAAATATCATTATCAATCGTTCCTGGCAATGCCATCGTGTTGATCCCTAATTTACTCAATTTATTGGCTCCATGGTATGAACCATCTCCACCAATGACCACTAGTCCATCAATATCACGTTTACGAAGAATATCTGCCCCTTTTTGCTGACCTTCAGGCGTCATAAATTCTTTGCATCGTGCAGACTGTAGTACCGTTCCTCCACGCTGGATAATATCCCCTACACTACGTAGGTCCATTGAGAAAATATCATCATTCAGAAGACCCTGATATCCTCTTTGGACACCGAATACCTCTAAACCGTGAAATAAACCACTCCGTACAACAGCACGTACTGCTGCATTCATACCTTGAGAATCTCCGCCACTTGTTAGAACTGCAATTTTTTTAACTGTCATGATTTCTAACCTCCCATTTCTCTATCATTACTTATACAAATGCTTACGAATCCAGCGACTATTCATGAAGAAGAAAAGCCTAGTCAATGGACTCTTTCTCATCAACCGCTTAGAAACGGAACGTACTTCCAGTTGCTCACTGACTTTAGGATCTGATAAATAAATGGCCAGCAAACCTTCAATAATAAGACGATGAAATGAAGGTGAGGGAATGTTGGCAACATCCTTCCTAGCAGATTCAACAAAGAACTCAATCCGATCTAGCAGGGTCTCAGTGTCTTTATAGTAATTACAAAAATTCAGATCTCCACCCACCCTATCTTCTTCTTGATCGATAAGATAGTCCAGCATAATATGCAAGCAGCATACATGTGGAAAGTAAGAAGTATGAATTGTGGTAGCCGTTGTTTCTGTCAAATGAGGATCACTTGCAGATAGAAACAGCATGAAGACACCTACGGTAGATCCCGTGGCGGCAGCAAATTCATTCCACCCCAAATGTGGTGTACGATCACGGTGTATTGACCACCAATTCAGCAAGGCTTCTTCTCTAAGATCAGGATCTATATGCTTATATACCTGCAAATCTGTATATAGCCCTACTAAATCCTGTATGAAAGGTAGTGCTGTAGCATAACCTGGGAGAAGTCGAATGCAGCTATGGCAAGTCTCAACTAATTTAAGTAAGTAACCCCCATCATTCTGTTCTTGACGGAGTTCGTAATAATGTAACGGCAGTGCGTCGGGATTAATGGCATCAAGCATAGACTGATGTAAGAGTCTGAAATCTTCCGGGTTCCTAGAAGTGCTACGATCACAAAGATTATCCAGATAATCACTGATGGTCTGATATGCCACAATTAATCTTATTAATGTATGTCGATCTGGTAGCTCAATTGCAGCATACACAGCCCCACCTTGACAATGAAACTGTTTGGTTTCAATGCTATCCAGTGCCTGCTTTCTTAGCTCTAGGTCTGGGATTTCACCAGCTACCTTACGCCAGCCGTCCAGTTCCTTACGCACTTCCGGTAATATATGCTTATATACCCGATTCATTAAATTTAATGGATTGCGCGGAACTTGATATTGGCTCTTCTCATTATCGTTCAATGACGTTGCCTCCACATTGTTGTACATTATTCTTATCAAATCATTCTTATTATAGTATGTACCACGATTTTGCACAAATAAACAAAGTCACAAATTTATTCTAGCTAAAAATGTTGAAACGATGATGAAATCACACCTTCCCCATTTTCTTTATGATATACTATCGGTGTTTCACAACACATCAGCCTGAGGAGACTTATCATGTCATCAACTGAGCCGCTCTCTTGGAGACGGTTGTTTTCTTTTTTTGTACCCCTTGGAATTTCCGCTTCATTAGTAACAATATCCCATGTCATTATTAATGGGACGCTAGCTAGATCCGACTATCCAGAAATCGTCATTGCTAGCTATGCCATCGCAGGTAGTATGCTTACCATCACAGAGCGTCCATCGACTCTGCTGAGACAAACATGTTCAGCCGTGGTCAAAGATCGTAATTCTTTTCGCGCGCTTATGTATATCACCAAAATATTTTTGGCGTTTGTGTTGCTCATAGGCTTTATTATTGTATATACGCCTATTGGTTATGCTATTTTCAAATATTTATTTGGTGTAGATAGAGATTTGTTGCCAGCCGTTATTGATGTCTATCAAATTCTAATGTTCGTCAGTATATTCTCAGTTATCCGTAATATATACCAAGGAGTTATCATTACCAACAACCGAACGAAATGGTTAACCATTGGCATGGCCATTCGTTTAGCGGGTATGTATGCCTTATCCCTATACTTCATTCTATCTGATAATATTGCAAGTGGTCGAGTAGGCGCCATTATTTTTTTAGTAGGGATGGTAATCGAAGCCTCTATTAGTTTTTGGGAAGGTCGTAAGATTGTAGCCAAAATGCCAGAAAAGGCAGAACTTCCTCTAGTTGAAACTAAAGGTGACGTATTTCGATTCTATAAACCGTTGTTGCTATCCTCCTTTGTCGCCATGTTTATAGGACCTGTCATTAATATTATGCTAGGAAAAACAACAGGAATTGTGTTAGCAATTTCAGCTTTCGCCGTGGCTAGCAGTCTGATGCAACTCATGCTTAGTTTCTTCACATACATCCATCAGATCGTACTTAATTTCCATTCCATAAACGCTGTACTAGTTAGAAAGTTCGCGCTTACGATTGGATTCATTCCGTTTATTTTGCTGGTAAGTATTGCCTACACCCCACTAGGACTATGGGTATTGGAACATCTGATGAGTGTCAAAGGTGACCTTTTAACCGAGAGTTTACGCACGTTAAAAGCTTTTGTGCTCTATCCACTTGTTATGCCATGGCTTGACTATGGGAATGGGCTAATCTTATTAAGAGGTCAGACAAAGACGATGTTTCGATCCCAGACCGCTAATGCCATCTGTACCGTTCTTGTTCTGTTATTGCTCATTTTCTTGTTTCCGCAGTGGAACGGGATGGTAGGTGCCATTGCACAATCACTTGGACTTCTTGCGGAAGCGGTCATTGTATGGATTGTCATCCGTAGAAATTATCGAGAACCTTCTTTAATACAAAAATAACATTACTACAACTTATATTCCATTTTCCCCAAAGCCTGAATTCAGATCTTCCACTGAATTCGGGCTTTCGTCATTTCATTTGCATATCAAGGTAGATTATCGGTATAATGTTTATTATCTAGTATTAGTATCAAGTACTAAATTGGTTATATTAAAAATATCTTAGAGAACAGGGGGTATCTCCGTGCAGTTTGACCAATTGAGGGAACTCATCCTCGCGCGCCGCAGCGTTCGGAATTTCACCGACCAGGATGTGTCTTTAGAAGATGTGAAAGATATGATCGATTGCGCCCGGTATGCTCCTAGTGATACCAATTCTCAAACATGGGAATTCATTGCTGTCATGAATCGATCCAAGATTAAAGAAATTGAACAGATGACATGGGAAAGGCTCCATCATATGGCTAAGGTAGCCGAAGACAACGGACTCGCACGTGAAGCCAAGCTTTTGGTGAAGTCGTTCGGTCCGTATGCCACAGCATTTGCCGATGCACCCGTTCTGATTGTTTGTTTAGCTACCCCCTATACTTCGAAATTTCGCGAACGAATTTTTGACCCTATTGGGTTCGGAAGTGAGACGATATGGCATGAAGAGGGAATTAAGAGCTCAAGCTTAGCTATCCAAAATTTAATGCTCGCTGCTCATGCAAAGGGACTGGCAACCTGTCCTATGACGGGGCCAGTTCTTCTCGCTGAGAAGCAACTCCGAGATTATTTAGACATTCCTCGGGATCGTCAACTTAACATGGTCATTGCACTAGGTCACCCCAAGATTCAACCGAAAGCAATATCACGTAAAGATATCGATGAAATATTACGTATTGTAGAATAGAATGAATAAAGGCACTGCCGCTTACGAGTTTCCATAAGCGTTCAGTGCCTTTATTCATTCACATGAAGATAGCCCTCTATCCAAGTCTAGCCATCTCTTCATCACTAATTTCAAAATTCGTATATACATCTTGTACATCATCATTGTCTTCAAAAGCATCCATCATCTTTAATAGTTTCTCTGCATTCTCACCTTCAACGCCAACCATATTCTGCGGAATCCAACTTACCTCAGAACTACTAAATTCAAATTTCGCTGCTTCCATTGCACTCTTAACAGATTCGAACTCATGCGGATGTGTCAACACTTCGAAACTATCCTCATTCGTCACAATATCGTCTGCACCAGACTCAATGGACTGCATCATGAGGATATCTTCATCTAGATCAGCGAATTTCTCACGATCAATAATTAGTATCCCTTTCTGATCGAACATATAGGCAACACAACCGGACTCACCCATGTTACCCCCGCGCTTATTAAAAATGGATCTAACATCAGCCGCGGTACGATTACGATTATCGGTTAAACATTTAACCATGATCGCTACGCCACCTGGACCATAACCCTCGTAGTAAATCTCATCGTATTCCACATTTTCTCCATTGCCCGATGCTTTTTTGATTGCACGTTCAATGTTATCCACTGGCATGTTGATCTGACGAGCATTATGGATAGCTGTCTTTAGACCAAAATTGGCATCCGGATTCGGACCCCCTTTACGTGCCTGTACATAAATCTCACGACCAAGTTTTACAAACTTATTGTTCTTAGCTTGGTCTGCCTTACCTTTACGATCTTTAAACAACTTAAACTTTGCCATAGCGATAGCGCTCCCTATAAAAATGTATAATTCGTCCCAAACAGTGTATCATTTGTAGACACAAAAAAAAAGCAGAGCCCTATTAAGAAATAGAACTCTACGTTCATGCTACGCTACATTATATGCTCAAGATATATAAAGATTAACATGTCTTATAATTTTTGCACGTTTGCTGCTTGAGGACCACGGCTACCCTCTGTTGTTTCAAATTCAACCGCTTGACCTTCATCTAAAGTCCTGAAGCCTTCCCCTTGAATGGCAGAAAAGTGAACAAATACATCCTCGCCGCCTTCTACCTGAATAAAGCCATACCCTTTTTCCGCGTTGAACCATTTAACTGTACCTTTCAAATAAATAACCTCCTAAGAATTACCGCCAATGATGGCGCATACCCTAATTATATTCATGAATTTCCACATCACGACGCATCTTTTACATCTTTTCAATGTTTATATTTGCTTTTTCAAGGGTGTCTGCGTTATCATTTTACAAAAAGAGTAAACGGAGAAATGTGCAGATGATTAAAAAACATGAAATATACAAAAAAGACAACTGGAATATGATGACGGTAGAGGTTCAAGGAAAATATATCGTTCTTCGTGAAATATCTGATCAATGGGGAGAAGATACACATACGTTCCTCAGTCGTCCAGCTTTGATGCATTGGGCTAATAACCGCTTTCCCAAGGAAGAGTTCCAGAATAATGAAGAAGAATGGCACCAACTAATGGCTGCTTTTAAAGAGGTATAATGCACTATGGATTCTAGAGACATACTTATCTTTATTATCCTTTCTTTCATACTTGGAGTTGCTTTGATTTTGGCCAAAAACTCCGTCCCACCTGCTTTAAAACGCTGGATGGCACTTACCGCCGTCATTATGATTCTGATTGCCTTTTCCTTAATCATATTCAGCTTCCTAAGCATGGGTTCCTAAAGTTAATGAAACAAGGATAAATAATCTTTTTTTGGTAGGGCCATACTAAGTGTGAATGTATATGTAAAGGAGGTACCTCTTGTGCAATTAACCAAGATCGTATCGTTCATACTCACACTTAGTCTTTTTCCTATCTCGTCAACTTCACCTTCTTTAGCAGCCCAGAAACAGACCCTTCAGTCTTCATCTCTAAATCATTTAAGGAGGATTCACATGGATCAAATTAAGAAACGTTCAGAAGTAGCTGTTGAGAATCAATGGAACTTACAAGATATGTTCACTAATCAAGCCGCTTGGGATCAAACCTATAACGAGGTTCAGAAAAAAACTAAAAAGGCAGACGATTTCCAGGGTACTTTAGATTCTGTTCAAGCCGTCAAAGCATGTTTCGAATTAGAAGACGAATTATCTCACCATATTGAACGTCTTTTCGTTTATGCTCACATGCATCATGATGAAGACACCACGGACCCTACATATCAAGCACTCACCCAAAAGGCCAAGAAATTAAGTGTTGAAGTCAGTGAAGCCCTCTCTTTCATCACACCTGAAATTCTATCTCTACCCGATGATAAACTTGACACCTTCATCGCTGATCCAGCACTAGCCGATTATAAATTTACCTTACAGGAAATGAAACGTGAGAAAGCTCATGTTCTGACTAAGACAGAAGAAGCGTTGCTAGCACAGGTCGGCAACTTATCCCAAGCGCCACAGACGATTTTTGGAATGCTTAATAATGCAGATATGAAATTCCCGAAAATTAAAGATGAGAATGGAAAAGAAGTTGAGCTTACCCATGGTAGCTATACTCAATATCTCGAAAGTCCTTATCGTGAAGTCCGGAGTCGTGCTTTTCATGCCGTATACGAAACTTATGCTAAGCAGAAGAACACGATTGCAGCCACTTTAAGTGCAAATGTAAACAAGAATATTTTCTATTCTCGTGTGCGTAAATATCCTTCTGTACTCGAGATGTCTCTCTATGGCGACAATATTGAGAAGGAAGTATACACGAACCTGATTGATACGATTCATGAAAGCTTACCTCTGATGCATCGCTATATGAAGTTACGAAAAAAACTACTAGGTGTCGATGAATTACACATGTATGATTTATTCGCGCCACTCGTAGATGAATACAAGATGGATATTACTTACGAAGAAGCAAAGAAAACCGTTAAAGCAGGCTTGAAACCGCTCGGTGAGAACTATCTTAATGCTCTACAAGAGGGTTACGACAAAGGTTGGATTGATGTGTATGAGAATGAAGGTAAACGTACAGGAGCCTATAGCTGGGGAGCTTACGGTACTCATCCCTATGTCCTTCTCAACCATAATGAAAACTTGAACAGTATGTTCACTTTGGCACATGAGATGGGCCACGCACTGCATTCCTATTATTCAGACAACAATCTGAAATACCGTGATGCGCAATACACCATTTTCTTAGCAGAAGTAGCATCGACTACCAATGAAGCATTACTTATGGATTACTTGCTCAAGAAATCAAAGGATCCTAAAGAAAAAATGTACCTTCTTACTTATTATGCAGATCAGTTCCGTACAACCGTATTCCGTCAAACGATGTTTGCTGAATTCGAGAAAATTATCCATGAGCAAGCGGAAAAAGGTGAATCTCTTACACCACAAGCTCTGTCAGACATTTACTATGATCTGAATCTGAAATATTATGGTAAAGACATGACTGTAGATAAAGATATTGCTATGGAATGGGCTCGTATTCCCCACTTCTACAACAGTTTCTACGTTTACAAATATGCGACAGGCTTCTCAGCAGCAACGAGCTTCTCTAAACAAATCTTGGAGGAAGGCCAACCTGCTGTTGATCGCTATCTCAACTTCCTGAAGAGTGGCGGTAGCGACTACTCTATTAATATACTGACCAAGGCTGGCGTTGACATGTCTTCACCACAGCCAATCCGTGAAGCGATGAGCGTATTCGGAGATTTAATTACACAAATGGAGCAATTGACGAAATAAACATGTGATTGTTATAAAATCCCTTGTCCAACTAGGTCAAGGGATTTTATAATATCATATAAGAAGGAGGTGCCCACATGAAAATGCAATGGTCATTAATAGCCGGATTATTATTCGCATTGTTGACTGCTATTTTTGCAGTAATCAATGTTAATTCTGTTGAAGTTAACCTTATGTTCAACGTCGTACATATTCCACTCATCGTTCTCATTCTAGGATGTACACTTATTGGTGGTATTATTGTTGGTTCTTATGGAATATTCAGGCAATATAGACTCCAAAAAGAAATAAAACGTCTAACTAAGCAGCTTGAACAATTGGAAGTCACACCCGATTACGTATACTCAAATATAGAAAAACCTAAGGAGGCAGAACCTTATGTCGATCCAACCGATCCAACCCGATGAACAATATCTACTAACGTTACTCCAGAAGCTACTTAATACTCCAAGCCCAACCGGCTTTACAAACGAAGTTATGAAGGTCGTGCAAGATGAGGCCACATCCCTTGGCGTGCCCCTCTCGTGGAATAACAAGGGTGGCGCCATCCTAAGTGTCGAAGGACATCAGAACAGCCGTACAGTTGCTTTGAGCGCCCATGTAGATACTTTAGGAGCTATGGTGCGAGCCATTAGACCCGACGGTACTCTTCGTCTTACGATAGTCGGTGGGTTCATGATGCAATCGATGGAGAATGAATACTGTATCATCCATACACGCAGAGGTCAGACATACACAGGTACCATTCTTACTACCCATCCATCTGTACATGTTTATAGCGATGCACGCGACTTCAAGCGTACAGAGGAGCATATGGAAGTCAGAATAGATGAACGTGTCGATACTGATGAAGACGTTAAGAAGCTTGGTATCTCTGTTGGCGACTTCATTTCATTTGATCCAAGAGTTGTCGTAACAGACAGTGGATATATTAAATCGCGTCATCTAGATGATAAAGCTAGTGTAGCCGCTCTGTTCGGGTTACTAGAATCCATGAAACGTGAAGGCTGGAAGCCTCAATATAATCTAAAACTCTTGATTTCAAATTATGAAGAAGTAGGTCATGGTGCCGCCTACATTCCTGACGATATTGAGGAATTGATTGCCGTCGATATGGGATGTATTGGCGACGATCTAAGTTGTAAGGAAACCGACGTATCTATTTGTGCCAAGGATTCTTCCGGTCCTTACGATTATGATATGACAAGTCGTCTTATAGCGCTGGCAGAGTCCCAAGGAATTCCTTATGCCGTCGATATTTATCCTCACTATGGCTCTGATGCCTCCGCTGCCCTTCGTGGCGGAAATAATATCCGTGCTGCATTAATTGGTCCCGGCGTTCATGCATCACATGCGATGGAGCGGACTCATAAGCAGGCAGTCTTCAACACAGCTAAGCTACTAGCTGCATATTTACAACAACCTTAAGCAGAATACGAAGGAAAAGAGCAGTTAGACTGTGGTAAGAATATCTTCAAAGATATTCACGAACAATGTTACTTAAAGACCAAAAAAGGGCACACCTTAGCCACCATGGCATGGGTGTGCCCTTTTTAATTTAATATAACTTAGAGTTTACAACAATCGGAGTGCTAGTATCCCTACTAATGATATGGCCATGCCTGTTACTTCTAATCTACTGAACTTTACTTTCACAAATACTCGCGTATATAGAAGAATCATGAGTACATTTATGGCAACTACGGCTGAGACCAGACTTGTAACACCGTACTTAAATGCACTAATGATTAATATCATTCCGAAGAAATTGGTTAGACCGATCAACATCCCCCATAAGAATGTCCGTTTCTCAGACCATCGATTTCCTTTCACTCGAACGACCTCAGAGCTCACTACCTTCTTGCTACTCTGCTTATTGGCGATAAACCACCATGATGCAAAAAAGAATGACCCAATGATAAACATAAAAGATAACGTTGGGAACAGTTCAGCTTCCAATTTAGTGGAATATTTACCTGCCATATCATTCATTCCAAAGAACAGCATAGCTAGCAATCCCCACTGAGCTCCTTGAAGGTTACCGATTCGCAGATCATTTGAATATCGTACTGTCAAAATACCAACAACGATGAGGACAAAAGCAAACAATTGCCCTATGGTTAATGTTTCTCCCCATAATAAATAGGCCAGAACCACAACCACCACTGGTGGAAGTCCTGTCAAAATAGCAATGAGTGATGACTTACCGACAGCGAATCCCTGAAACATACACGCGTTAGCTACACAGGAAAAAGTCCCCATAAGCAGGCCCGTTAGCGCACTTGTTGTCCATTCCTGACCAAATAAAAAACTAGCAAACACACTAGCGACAGCCCCTGTAAAAAATACCCCAAACAACATCAGATTTCGGTCTAATCCTTGCTGAGAAGACCAATGATAGAAAATACCCCGTAAACCGAAACAAATGGCTGAAAGGGCGGCGAGTAAAAGCCACATGATTGATTAAGCTCCTTCGTCTTGATGTCCATTTCTAATATGTATTTCATTGTTCACTATCATAATACCCTATTTCCAATCCACAAGCAGTGAATTAATCTATAGAGCTATCAAACTGCTAACATTCATGCTACGTCACTCCGCGCACTGGGACATTAAATAAATAAAGCGCAGTGCCTTGGAAGGGCACTGCGCTTTATTATCATCTATTAAGAAGAAGTTACGATTTACTCTCTTCAATCTTCTCAGCTAACTCATTCAGATATGTCCAACGACCCATCAAATGCTCAAGCTCCAACTGTGCCTCTTGTTGCTTCTGCATTAACTCTTGCAAGAGTGCAGAATCGTTAAAGGCTGCTTCCATTTTCAACGTAATATCTGCGATTTTCTGTTCACTTTTTTCAATCATTTGATCAATATTATCGTATTCTTGTTGCTCTTTGAAGCTGAATTTAACCTTCACCTGAGGTACGGATGAATCCTTCACTACCGGTGTGGCTTCTTTTACTTTAATCTCTGCTTTAGGGCTCTGCTGAGAAGCTGAATTTTCTTGAACACGCTCCGAACCTTTCGTCACATTACGCTTCATCCATTCCTCATATTCACTATAAGAACCAACATGAACTCTAAGATTTCCGTCCCCTTCAAAAGCAACGATCTTATCTACCGTACGATCCAAGAAATATCGATCATGTGAAACAGTAAAAACTACACCAGGAAAATCATCTAAATATTGTTCCAGTACAGCTAGTGTCTGGATATCCAAATCATTGGTAGGCTCATCCAGTAGAAGGACATTCGGTGCCGCCATTAGAACTTGAAGTAAGTATAAACGCCGCTTTTCTCCACCTGATAACTTAGAGATCGGTGACCATTGAAGTGTAGGTGGGAATAAGAAACGTTCTAACATTTGAGCGGCGGTAATCGTTCCACCATCAGCCGTCTTTATATTCTCGGCGACTTCCTTAATATATTCGATCACTCGCAATTTCTCATTCATCTCTTGATGTTCCTGCGTGAAATATCCTACTTTTACGGTAGAACCTAGCGTACTTTCTCCTCCACTCGGTTGAAGGTTCCCAGCTATGATATTTAATAATGTAGACTTCCCGCTCCCATTCGGACCGACAATACCCAATCGATCTTCCGGGACAGCAATATAACTGAAATCTTTAATAAGAATTTTGTCCTCTAAGCTATAGTTCAATTGATCAATTTCTAGAATTTTACGTCCCAAGCGGGTCGAACCCACCGATATATCCATAGCACCAGCACGTTGGATGCCTGGTTGATCCTTCAACTTCTCATAACGCTCAATCCGTGCCTTCTGTTTCGTTGATCTCGCCTTAGGACCACGGCGTACCCAAGCCAGCTCTGAACGCAATAGATTCTGACGCTTGTGTTCTGACGTAGCTTCTCTTTCTTCACGTTCTTCTTTTAATTCAAGGAATTTAGAATAGTTAGCTTCATACTTAAATAATCTTCCGTAATCCAACTCCAACATGACATTGGCTACGCGATCTAGAAAGTACCGATCATGGGTAATCATCAATAACGCTCCGCGGCGCTTCTGTAAATACTGCTCCAGCCAAGCCACTGAGTCATTATCTATATGGTTGGTTGGCTCATCAAGAATAAGCAACTCGCACGGTTGAATAAGTGCATTAGCCAAACCAACACGCTTACGTTGCCCACCGGAAAGTGTCCCCATAAGTGCGTCGAATTGCGTAATCCCAAGCTTGGAAAGGATAATCTTAGCTTCACTCTCCAACTGCCAAGCTTGCAATTCATCCAGTTCTTGATTCAACTCTAACATTCTTTCAACTAGCGTCATATCAGAAGGATTCAACTCAAGCAAGTCCATCGTCTGGATATAATCCCGTACCACTTTCATTTGTGGATCATTTCCTTGAAATACTTGCTGAAGTACTGTTAACTCAGGATCAAAATCAGGATTCTGTGCCAACATTCTCATCCGAACTGTATTTCCAATCGAGATTTGCCCTTCATCTGGCTTTTCTTGTCCAGCAATAATACGTAAGAAGGTTGATTTACCTGTTCCATTTACCCCGATGATCCCTACCTTGTCCTGATCTTCCATACCGAAAGAGGCATCTTGGAAAAGAACCTTTTCTCCATAAGTTTTGCTTATATGTTCAACAGTCATTATATTCATACCGTATATTCCCACTTCTCATATCTTATTTGGACAATTTATTTACAAACCCATCAGTATTGCAATAACTAGTGCTGCACATCCGCCCAGAATGGAGCTCCATATATTTACTGCATCATTATTCATTACATTCAAGCCTCGAATTTTTACTGTTGCTTGTCCACAGTGGTGTAACACTTCAACATCTTTCTCACAAACATGGCACTTATACATCACTTGTAACGACGCGCCTAATATCGAATCTGTGAAGGCTCCAACTAAACCTGCAATGAGCCCCACAAGTAACCATTTCAGAAGAGAAGGGTCTGGCGTTCCTGAACCGACTTCAAATAACCAAGCAAATCCCCCAATCATTGCCCCGCCCACAGCCGCTGCCATCGTGCCGAGTAGAGATACCCCACCAGACGTACCGGCAAGAAGCTTTCTACCATTCAGAACAGAACGAGGAGGTTTACGACTTAGACTACCCAATTCTGTAGCCCATGTATCCGCCGTAACCGTGGCCATGATGCCAATATACGCATATGCCCATCCTGAATGTGGCCATATCGCATTCGCAAGACACAACAACATACCCAGTCCACCGTTAGCTAGAACCTGTCCAGCGTCACGGCGACCTGTCTTGGCATAGGATTGTTCTAGTTCGGACTTATGACTTTGCTTGTATTTAGATAATACAGATCCGGAAACAAAAAATACAAGGAGTATGCCGAACCAGAATAGATGGCCTGCTGCAAAATAAATCGTTCCCATTACCGTAGCTGCTATTGCGCCCGATAGAGTAAGAGATTTCTTCCAGTAAGCTACCCCTGAGACAACTAGAGCACAGATGGCGCCGATGATCCACAACATCGATTAACCAACGACACAGCTACCTAGCTGCTGGTCCCCCCACAAAAGTTCGAACTCGTCACCCGAAGCTACAGGTCCAACACCCGCTGGCGTACCTGTAAAAATCAAATCTCCCTTGCCTAGTCCATAATGCAGTGCTATATAATCTACAATTTCCTGCAATGAAAATATCATATCACGAGTATTGCCTCGTTGGACTTCAGATTTATTGATCAACACGGTAAAGTCTTGATTTGCGATCTCCTCACTCCCAGGGAATGCAATATATGGGGAGAGTGGTGCTGAAGATTTGAACCCTTTAGCAGCTGTCCAAGGATGTCCCTTTTGTTTGATCGTACTCTGTACATCACGCAATGTAAAATCAATCCCTAACGCCATCACATCCACCAGCTCATTCACACGGTTTCCAGGTTCATAATCCCGTCCAATCAGGATCACGATTTCCCCCTCATAATGCACTTCTCCTTGATCCTTAGGTAGAGAAATCACGTGACCATCACAAGGAACTACCGCATGAGTAGGCTTCATGAAGATCATCGGTTCCTTAGGTACATCGTTCCCTAGTTCCAATGCATGTAACTTGTAGTTACGCCCAACACAGTATACATTTCGAATCAGTGAATTCATCGAAGTATCAGTCCTTTATTTTATTTATAGTTTATTGCCAAAAATATTTACGCGGCTTCATCGTTTTGTTCCATACATCTGGGCGGTTCGTACAGATCATAATCTCAGGATGGATCGATGCTATTCGCTTCATTCCCATTGCCTTATCGATTGTCCAGGCCATCACACTGATCCCTTTACTAACAAGGAGCGAAGCTAAACCTGAATCCAAATGAGAAGCTCCTATAGATAGATAGGAACAATCTAAATCCAATAGCTGCTTCACTAAATCAAGCGGTCTTCGATTGATAATCAGCCCCGTTCTAAAGGAGGGGTTGATTGCTTTCACTTTCCTCAAAGATTCGACTTCAAATGAAGTCAATACGACATCACTTTCCATCTTGTAGTAGGTAATCAAATCCATCACTGCTTGCTCTAGGCCAGGATACATGTTGCCCATTGTTTTCAGCTCAATATTTAAGTGGAGTCGTCCACAGGTCAGTTTCAGAACTTCATCCAGAGAAGGTATTCTCTCTCCTTCAAAAGCTTTCCCTTTCCATCGACCCGCGTCTAGTTGCTTAAGTATACTCCAAGTCTGATCCCTCACGTTCCCGCGTCCATTCGTTGTTCGCTCTAACGTAAAATCATGGATCACTACAGGTACACCATCTGATGAGAGCTGTACATCAATCTCTATCCACTGCACATAAGGCTCTTCCATCGCCAAAGTTATCGCAACTAATGTGTTCTCAGGAGCTTTTCCTGAGAACCCTCGGTGCGCTACACATGGGTTATTCATGGATTGTAACCCCCTATTCCGACTTCACCTTACCTTCTTTGTTAATGGTTACATTACCAACAGAGATATCTTGTACTTCTTTCATTAGTTTCTCGCCATCTGCAGCTAACATCGGTACAGGCTGACCAATTTCAGCATGAAAGGGAATTAGCTTCATTTCACATTTGCCTGTCTTCGTACAAGTCGTTTCAAATACAGCGGTTTTCCATGTAGCCTCTGTTGTGGATTTTGTAAATATGAAATTACCTGTGCTATATGCAATCCATTTACCTTTATATTGCTCAAGTCCCTGAAGAACATGGGGATGTCCCCCAATAACTAAATCTGCTCCAGCATCTACGAAACTATGCGCTAGTGTAGTCTGATGATCCTCAAGCACAGTAGCTTTCTCTTTGCCCCAATGGGCCATCACAATCACGATATCAGCGTTCTTGCGAGCTTCAGCAATTGAGCTTATCACCTGATCAGGATTATAAGCTTGAGCTACACCTGGCTTATCTTTACCTGCATACCAGCTTTCAACAGGTACGACCCGAGAAGCACTAACCAAAGCAATGTTCACCCCTTTACGAGTGAAATACTTAGGGGCATATGCCTCCGCTGCATTCTTACCAGCACCTGCGTACTCAACACCACTTTTATCAAGATATTCCAATGTATCTAATAGCCCTGATTCACCTTGATCGAGAATATGATTATTAGCTAAACTGACTGCATCAATGCCTGCTTGCTTGATCGCTTCAAGAGCCTCAGGTGATGACTTAAAGACAAATTGCTTATTCAGTGCACCTACTCCCATTGTTGTAACAGGGGTTTCCAGATTAGCAAAGGTCAGATCATCTTTCAGAAACATATCCCCCAAATGTTCAAAAGGGTATGAGTAGCCATTCTTCTTCAATTGATCCTCTACTTTACCTGAGAAGATCATGTCCCCTGCAAAATGAAACGTCAGCTTCTCATCTGATTCCACCTGGTCGTCAATATCTTCAACATCAATTACATCCGCTGGGAGTGTAGGGTTAACATCTTCAGATTCTTGTCTACTGCTCCGTGTATCAACAGGTTTCTGAGTAGGGGCATGCCCCTTTGATGGAACGGTATCCTTAGACTGTTCAACTTCTGGTTGTTGTTCTATCATAGTATCTGCTGAATCTTGCACTTTCTCATCTTCCAACCCTGCTGGTTCTTTGGATTCAGAAGGAACTTGAGTAGAACCGTCATCAGAACCCTTATTTGTTGTTAATGATGATGACACTGGTGAAGAAACAGAAGGGGATAAGTCCTTCTCTAGACTCATTAATAAAAGAATAATGGCAATCATCACGATGAGGCTTACATTTAACCATCCCCATACGCGTAATTTACGTTTCTGTCTGCCCTTCTTCTGGGCCTGGTTTTTTTGAGATCTTGGCGGGTACATATATACTCCTTCTTGGAACATGTTCATGACTCATACCTTTCATTATATCAGGTTCACATGAACAAAAAGAACCCCCCAGCGCAACTTGAGGAGTTCTTTACTAATTTTCTATACTTTAAGTCTCAGAGATTACCCATCGCGAAGCTAGTTCCATAGCCTACTTCATATCATGGGTTCTTCGTTATTCTCCATTTGTCAAATTACTCATAATGGAATCCCGAAGTGTCTCCATATACAATGGATCACTGTTCAATGAATCAATTCTCATTAAACGCATATCCAACTCTTTAGCTACCTGTTGAGCTTCTATATCTAGATCATATAGGACTTCTAAATGATCCGATACGAACCCTATAGGGGCAACTAGAACGTCTTCAACCTGTTCTTTACTCAGAGTTCGCATCGTATCAAGAACGTCAGGTCCAAGCCACGGTTCGCCCGTACGACCTGCACTTTGCCATGTGAACTGCCAAGCAGTAACACCTGTTCGTTCAGCAATAGCCTTAGATGTCTCCAATAACTGTTCAGGATAAGGATCACCCATCTTGATAATACGCTCGGGCAGACTGTGAGCACTGAACAACACCCTAACATCTTGACGATTCGCTCCAGCTTCCTCAAATCGATCAAGCTTCATGCTTACCCGCTCACTCAGCGCTTCGATTAATTGAGGGTGAAGATGGTAATTTCGTACAAAGGACATCTCGATCCCCAGTTCCGTCGCCTTTTCTTGAGCACGCTTGATATACGTCCCTACACTCATCGCGGAATAATGCGGTGCAAGTACAATACCTACCGCACGATCAATGCCATCCTTCTTCATCTGCTCCACACCATCTTCAATAAACGGAGATGCATGCTTCAATCCTTGGTAACAGACAAATTCAAGCTCCGAATGTTCGTTAGTATTGAGCGCATTCTGCAGTTGGTCGACCTGCTGATTCGTATTCTCTCGAAGTGGAAAAACACCCCCAACGATAGCCTCATACCGCCCAACTAAATCTTGCAGTTGCTCTGCTGTAGGAGCATTGCCTCTACGTATATGTGTGTAATAAGCCTCTATACCTTCAAGACTTTCTGGTGTTCCATACGACATTACCAATACGCCAATCTTGGACTTCATAACCATTTCACCTCTAAATAAAAGTTGAATTCATGTAAAAGTTAACTTAACCTCGTGGAGTCGATTGTAAAAGAGATGCTGAATATTCCTGCACATAAGCAGTCAATTCTCTTAGTTTATCAAGTGAAGCTTCTGGGAACAATCCATGTCCCAAGTTAAAAATATAACCCGGCTCCTGAATACCCTCGTCAATAATAAGCTTGGCATGCTGTTTAATCACATCCATCGATGCAGTCAAGATGAACGGGTCCATGTTTCCTTGCATAGCGAACCGACCACCTGTACGTCTACGTCCTTCTGGTATCGATACTCTCCAGTCGAGACCTATGACATTTGTCTGGAGATTCGTAAGAGTTGGGAGAAGTTCTCCAGAGCTTACACCAGGGAAATAAATTTTAGGTACATTCAAATCGGATAATTCGGTAAAGATACGTGTAATCGTCGGAAGTACAAAAATCTCAAAATCACGTGGTGCAAGTGCTCCCACCCAGCTGTCGAACAGTTGGAATGCTTTGCCCCCGTTGGCAATATGAGCTCGTACATATGTAATAACCATATCTCCAAGCTTGTCCATCAAAGCATGCCATATTTTCGGTTCACTATACATGATCGTTTTGGTATGGATGTAATTCTTGGAAGGTCTACCCTCGATCAAATAACTTGCAATGGTAAAAGGAGCACCCGCAAAAGTAATCAATGGTACATCCAGCTCTTTATCTAGAATTCGAATCGTCTCCATGATGTGGCTTAAATCTTGATCTACATCTATGGGACGCAGACGTTCCACGTCTGCAATGGATCGAATAGGATTCTCAATTACGGGACCGATATCCTTCACAATATCGAAGTTAACACCCAATGAGGCAACAGGATTCATAATATCAGAATAAAGTATAGCTGCATCTACACCTAGCTTTCGGACAGGCATTAACGATATTTCAGCCGCAAGCTCTGGTTGGCGACATATTTCAAGTAAACTGTATTTTTCTTTTATCTTCCGATATTCAGGGTCATACCGACCTGCTTGTCTCATGTACCAGACAGGAACATGATCCACATCTTGTTTAAAGCAGGCTCGGATAAACGTATCATTGTAGGTCACGACTTTGCCTCCATTATTGTGAATTATCTATCATATATTATGCCCTTTTTAAAAGTAAGTAACAACTATCACACACCACGAGGTCATGACAATCCTATGACATTCCTATTTCAGATCTACACATTCGCTGTGATATACTTATTTATTGTCCAACTCATAAAAGTTAACCAGCGCTACAGAAAGGACGTGTACCTATATGCCACAATGGAAAGTAAACCTCATCGTGCTTTGGATTGGTCAATTTCTAGTCAATGCCGGAATGACCATGATCACACCGTTTCTTGCCTTGTATCTTGCACGTGATTTAGGTGTACAAGGTGAACATGCCATTGGTATATGGGCGGGACTTATCTTTGCAGCTAATTTCATGACTTCCTTCTTATTTCAACCCTTGTGGGGGAAACTGTCTGATCGATATGGACGTAAAATTATGCTGTTGCGTTCAGGGTTTGGAATGGCCATTGTCATGGTCTTAATGGGATTTGCTCAGAATCCATGGCAATTATTGTTACTCCGTTTACTCAATGGTACGATATCTGGATTTAATCCTGCATCCATCTCCCTCGTATCAGGAACAACACCCAAAAACCGAATGGGATTTGCCATGGGCATCATGCAATCTGGATCCGTAGCTGGCACGATATTAGGACCTCTTATTGGCGGGATATTAGCTGATATGATCGGGTTTAGACCTATTTTCTACGTGACAGGTGTTCTTATATTTGCTGCCTCATTATTCGCGATGTTTATGGTTAAAGAGGACTTCAATCGTGAGGCGTCGTCTCATGCAGCACAGGTATCCGTTATTCAAGGCTTCAAAGAACTTGCGCACATCCCGCAATTGTTAGCACTCTTTGCCGTTACGTTCTTGCTTCAATTCGCGATGATTAGTCCCATGTCTCTGCTCCCTCTATATGTTCAGAAGCTACATAATAACACGGCAGATATTGCGTTATGGGCCGGCATGGTCACTGCTGTAACAGGCATATCCAATATGATTACCTCCCCTATCCTAGGTAAATTTAGCGATAAATTAGGTGCACATCGCATTCTAACTTACGCATTAATCGGGGCTGGTCTCATGCTCATTCCACAGGCCTTCGTGCAGAATGTATGGCAGCTCATTATCATTAGATTCCTGATGGGCGTATTTATGGGAGGTCTTCTGCCTAGCGTAAATGCCCTCATACGGTCATATACACCTGAAGGTATGGAGAGCAGAGCTTTCGCCTTTAATAGCAGCACACTGGCACTAGGGAACATGTTAGGGGCACTTGTAGGTGGATTCTTATCTGGATTCATTGGGATTGAGGGATTATTCATCATTTCAGGCTGTCTGCTCTTATTGAACATGGTATGGGTTAGAGCGAAACTTTATACTCGCAACACCCCCTCATCCTTTCGATAGATGACCCGTAACGACGCTCCGCATACGGAACATTTCTTCAATCGCTGTGGTCTCCAGATTTCCAAATCGGACCTGCGTAGCAGTTAAGGAGACCCAGCTAATGCTTTTCGAAGGAGCTTTCCTTCGAAACAGATTAGGCAACTGCTCCGCTTTTCCGGTTCATTTTATTAACCCGATATATTCCATTAATTCTTCTGCTTCTTTAGCCATTTCCATCTGAATACATATTATTTTTTCAAGTTGAAAGGCTTTTTCTTGTAGTGTAGAATTGTACAAAAAAAACGCATACCCTCACTAGCTTCTGGAGCATGCGTTAAAATATGTTAAGGCTCTATATTTCTACTTCACATAAGAAAGCGACAATCCATCGTACTCCGGTAACAAGGTGCTCACCAGTCTGTCATCGGTAGCAATCTGCTCATTAAAGCGGCGCATAGCTTGTACGGCTGGCCCATTCTTATCTGGGTTCAATGTTCGTCCACGTAAGAAACAATTATCCCCAGCGATTACAGCACCTGGTTCAGCTAAACTTATGGCATATTCTAGATATAGTGGGTAGTTTTCTTTATCTGCGTCAATAAAAAAGAGATTAAACTTACGTCCACTCTGCTTCAGCAATTCCAAATTATCCGCTGCCGGTCCAATCATGTATTCCACCTGCGACCCAAATCCTGCCGCTTCGAGGTTGCTCTTAGCTAGTTCTGCATATTCCTCTTTCAGTTCTAGCGACAATAATTTCCCACTTGTAGATAGTCCCCTTGCTAGACAAATACCACTGTATCCACCCAAAGCTCCAATCTCAAGTACCTTTTCTGCGCGGGATGTACGAACCAGAAATGTCAAAAGACGACCATAGGCTTGAGCTACAGAAACTTCCGGCATTCCTCGTTCTATAATACTTTGTTTCACTTGTTGCAACTTCTCATCTTCTTGGAATAATTGGTTAACATATTCATCAGGGGTTAAATTCAACACTTTTCCTCCTCGGGCTAACTTTCCATATAAGCATATTTGTTTTATAATTAGTGTTTGGTTAAGGCAAGATCACAATACTACCGTATTTCATTGTATGTGTTTTACTAAAAACCAGCAAGACTAGTAAATTTATAGGTCACCGGATGCAGCTGTTAAAGTCGCATAGATGGCCAGATGGGGTTGAATAGATTGTCACACTTACAATTAATCGCAACAGCACCGATGGGCTTGGAGTCTATCGTTGCACGCGAACTTAAAGAATTAGGTTATACGGATATGACTGTCGAGAATGGAAGTGTCACTTTTGCCGCAGATTTTGCAGATATTCCAAGATGCAATTTGTGGCTCCGTACCTCAGATCGTATTCTTATCAAAATGGGTGAATTTACAGCTACAACATTTGATGATTTGTTCGAGGGTACCAAAGCTTTACCTTGGGAGGACTGGATTCCTGCTAATGGCGAATTTCCGGTCAATGGACGCTCGCATCTCTCACAACTCAGCAGTGTCCCTGCCTGTCAAAGTATCGTCAAAAAAGCTATTGTTGAGAAGCTAAAGCTTACTCACAATACAGAGTGGTTCCCTGAGAATGGTCCTAGGTATGTGATTGAAGTGAACTTACAAAAAGATAAGGCTCTCCTTACCCTAGATACGACTGGTCCCTCGCTTCATAAACGTGGATATCGCAGACTTGCAACGGAAGCACCCATTAAAGAGACATTAGCTGCAGCAATGCTATTACTAAGCCGTTGGAACCCATCTAGACCGCTCTATGATCCATGTTGCGGATCAGGTACGCTTCTTATCGAAGCCGCAATGATCGGCTGGAATATTGCACCTGGACTTCGTCGCTCTTTCCCATCAGAGCACTGGAACAATGTGCCTAAGAGCTTATGGAACGATGCTAGTGAAGAAGCCTTCGACTTAGTACGCGATGACTTCCCACTTCAATTGACAGGTAGCGATATGGATAGCCGAGCGATTGAAGTTGCTGAGGCCGCTGCTAAGAGCGCCGGGCTCTCTGGACAGATTGACTTCCAAGTGCTTCCTGCATCACAGATTAGACCTCAAGGAGAATACGGTTGTCTCATTACGAATCCACCCTATGGTGAAAGAATGAGTGAAATCGAAGAAGTTGAGAAGCTCATCCGTCAATTAGGTCATACCGCTGCTCATTTACCGACATGGTCATTCTTCGCTATTACACCTACGAAACAATTTGAACATTATTTTGGCCGTAGAGCGGATAAACGACGTAAGCTTTACAATGGACGTATTGAATGTCAATATTTACAATTTCTAGGGCCGCTACCACCCCGGAATCCAAATCCACAACAATAAGGATAAACGTCTACTTCGACCCCACAGGTCGGCATTCGTTCACAACTAATAGGAGTTGCCTACATGGCAGCTCCTAAATTATTTAACAGCACAGATTTCGTAAACATACCCAATAGCAAGCTTATACTAAAAACTTATCCATCCAAATAGACATTTATAGGAGGTCTTATCCTTGCTAAGTAATCATGTAGGAATGGGGATGCAAAAAAGATCTTTATTCAATCGTCTCCTACACTTCTCATATCGCAACATCCTTATTTTCATAATCCTGATGCTATACAAATTAGTGTTATTCCATTACAGTCTCCATATTCACAATATCGATATGAATCCATTGGATTACATCATTGCAGTAGGTTCACTCATGCTCTTTTCCTTCTGGACATTATGGCTACCGCGTCGCGAACAATGGGTATCGCTTATTGTCTTGAATATACTTTTAACTGCAATCTTTTACGCTGATCTTGTATATTATCGATATTTTGAAGATATCATTACAATACCCGTACTTCTCCAGACTGGACAAGTAAGTTCACTCGGTGAGAGTATTCAATCGTTAGTGTTCTTGTCAGATCTATTCTTCTTTATTGATTGGATATTATTCATTCCGTACGTAGTCATCTTAATAAAACGCCGAAAACGAAAAAATAGGGTTCCAGCATACTCGGCTACAACAATCCCTCTAGGAAAAACATTATGGAGTCGCGCAATAAGAGGTGTTTTAACATTCGTACTTGGCTTTGCCCTTACCTTCGGCCCTATTAAATTCTATAGTGAGACTTGGGCTCAAGGTCTATTCGAAGGTAATTGGTGGAATATGGCTCTCTACAACACAACGGGATTAATAGGCTTCCATGGGTATGATATTTATAGATATAGTCAAGAACATCTTGGACCAGAACCTACTCTGCCTGGGGAAGAAATGGCGAAGATCAAGGAGTGGTTCCAACAGAAAAACGAGAAGACTACAATAAGTGACCCCTTATTTGGTAAATATAAAAATAGCAATGTTATGGTCATTCAAGTCGAAGCCTTCATGAATTTCATGATCGGTAAACGTATTAACGGACAAGAAATTACACCCAATTTCAATAAATTGATGAACGAAAGTATGTATTTCAGTAATTATTATCATCAAACAGGTCAAGGAAGAACATCCGATGCGGATTTCTCATCACAGAGTTCCCTACACCCATTACCATCAGGATCTGTATTTGTGCGTTATCCTGACCACAAGTATGATGTCCTGCCTGCCATTCTTAAGGGGAAGGATTATTCGACCAATGCCTTTCATGCCTATGATAGTAGTTTCTGGAACCGTTATACAATGTATGATGCCCTAGGGTATGATCGTTTCTACAGTAAAAACGATTATACGTTAGATGAGCCCCTTGGATGGTCGCTAGGTGACAAATCATTCTTCAAGCAATCTTTAGACGAGATGCAAACCATCAAAGAACCTTTTTACTCATTCCTAATCACCTTATCTAGTCATCATCCTTATGCTATCCCTAAAAGTAAACAAGAACTAGACGTAGGCGAATTTACGGGGAATATTTTTGGGGATTATCTTCAATCGATTCATTATGTGGACGCGGCACTTGGTCAATTCGTAGAACAAATGAAAGCCCAAGGATTATGGGACAACACGATCCTATACGTCTATGGCGATCACGATAATTCAATCAAAGATAAAGAATATTATGAGCAATTCTTAGGTCGAAGTCTGAGTGACCTTGATATGAAACAGATTATGAATCAAGTTCCCCTACTCATCCATCTACCTGATGGGGGCGAAGCCGGCACATATCCGGAAGTAGCAGGTCAGCTAGATATGATGCCTTCTATACTTCATTTACTTGGGATAGAGAGCAACTCTTATCATATCATGGGCAATAACCTTTTCGATGGACAGGAAAGATTCGTAACTCTCCGTACAGGTGCTTTTACCGATAGTAACGTATATTATATTCCATCAGCAGATGGGGTTTACGATCATGGAAGCTGCTACGATTTGAGTACACGTCAGATTACCGAAGTCAGCACCTGTCGTGCAGGGTTCGATCAAGTCGAGCAAGAACTTCACATCTCAGATCAAGTGATTCAATATGACCTCATTCGTAAATTGGATCAAGAATAGCTAGATTCAAGGGGAATCTTAGAGTCCGACTGAGTCAGGGGTCCCGTTCCTACCTATGACGCCAACAATCTAAATAAGTTCCGCCCCTACGCTGCGGGATCGGACATTGTTTCTTAATGTGACTGATAACAAACGTCAAACAGCAAGTTTCCAATAAACTGGAAACTTGCTGTTTTTTCTAATGTATACGACTTGTGAACTCCCATCATTCAGCGACTATTCTTCTATATCGACGGAATGAACTGTATCTAAGCGACTCTTCTCAACAGCCAACATCTCTTCAGCTAATTCAACGTTCGAACTCCCTTGAGCTTGTTTAAGCGCTTGTTCGGTGTGAGCCAATGAATTCTCGGCCTGTTTAACAAGATCCTCTGTTGGATGGCTAAGTGCTTGAGACACAGCATGATGAAGCCTACCTACAGCATTATTAGCCTGAGATACCGGTGTATTGGTCTGCATACTAGCGAAATCACGTTTAGGCATATTCTCACGCTCCCTTCACAACATATTCCTTACCACTCCACCCTCATTAGCTTGGTTTCTATGGATAGGAACTATGCACGAAGAAGAAAATCATCATTTACCAGTAAGCTATTTGATGAACGGAGCAACCTTCGCTAGCACTTCATCTTCTGTCGGTGCACTCAAATAACGGCCATTAATATATACAAAGGCGCGCTTACCGCAATGACCACAGTATGACTTGCAACCAATTTTGATTTCATCATCAGGTGCCATCTTCTTTAGTTTTGGTACAATACTTTTGAGTGGAGTATGCTTACATTTTTCACATACTCGGATATCATTTGCCATGTTAATTCCAACCTTCTTTAGTATACAGACTAGTGATCTCCGTGGTTCCCCTTAGATGGGTTGGTGATTACAAAGCCTTCTTCGGGAAAATATAGGTAGTCAATCTTAACACCATCAAGCAAGGGCTCATTAGGGTCTAAGATCACATCGATATCTTTATCTGTCGCCACTACTACGTCATTCTCTTGGGGGGTATCTAAATCCATGCCATAATGAGCATGATCACCATGAGCATGAGTAACGAGTACACGAACTTTTAATTGTTTATTTTCTTCTTTATCCAATTCCTTCTTGAGTACTTTGGCAGCGTTACGAGTTATCTTACAGTTCATCTTTCTCCATCTCCTGTTTAGATGTGATGTACAGCGAATAAACTAACCTAAGCTTGTCCAGATTAGTTTAATCCCTGATATATACTAAATATTCATTGTAAAGAAACAAGAGGTATTGTGCAATAGTGTACTCAAGAAACTAACGACTCTTGATGTTAGGATATTTACGTGACATGCGCGTTGTAAACCATCCCATTAGTAACAACGTTACGCCAATGTCATCAATGGGAAGTCCAGGTAACAAGTCGAGTGGCCATATCCAATACACAAATATAGGAATAAGGAACAACAGCTTGTCTCCCAATGAAACTTGTGAAGATGTAACATATCGCCCTATATTGCGAATCATTGTTGAACCCTGTTTAATGGATAATAGTCTTCTCCATTTCATGTTTGTTGTTCCTCCTTATAGAAAGTGTTCATGCACTTATATTATTCTAAAGAGGAAGCAATCGCTAGAAAACAAAACATACTAAAGCGACCGCTCCCTCTTATATATCATACGTATTTTTATTGAAAATGTTTCACCATTTTTTCAGAAAGTCATCATCTCAGCAACAATCATTCCAATTTCAACACTAATGTTATGGAAATCTTTAAGGGGTAATGGATTCATTCCAAGTCCCACCTCTACGGTGAATCCGGGTCTTCCAAATTGCTGAATAAACCAATCCTTATAGCCTGCGTCACTTCCCGTAAGTTTAACCGCACGATATCCACTAACTTGACTTAAGCGTCGACTCCAAGATTCACTTTCTTCAGGCTCATGGTTCCGATAATTCCAATATATTTCTTGTCCTTGGCTATGCAATGAAATGACTGCATCAGGCGAAATCTGCAATGTGAAATCTGCAAGTGCTATAGCTTCTGGTTCACTAAGTGGCGAGATACCAGGATAATCCCGTGGAGATGGCCTCTGTTTCCCTCTTCGGTTCACTTCTTCTTCCCAATGGGCTGGAAATTGATCGCCTAAATCAATCCCCTGTATATTAGCTTTCCAGTGTTTGAAATCATAGCGCTGATTGTTCCATTCCAATAATTGCGTATAGTAAGGGTGCTTATCCGTGATCCCTTCCTGTACTAATTCAACCCCATCGGGATTTGCCATGGGTAATAACCACAACGTGCATTCTTCCAGCCCAACTACGGGGTCATATCCATTCCAACGCTCCCTTTTCTGATAAGCGGACATATACTCCTCAATAAAACGCAGTAAGGTGGGTGTTGTAATCCATTCATTCGCATGGAGCGCTGCATTGACATGTATCTTTCTTTTACCTCTACCTATTTGCAACATGATAAGCGATTTCCCAAGCACACTCTCACCAATCGAGGTTGTCTTAATACAAGAATACGTACTCGTTAGATATTGAATATCCTTGAGCATATCGTGATATCCATATTCACCCTGTGGTTCTACAACATACTTGGATTCCGATGCAGGTAGAACTAGCGTACGTCCAACAGGAAAGCGATCTCTTGAGATGCCAGGATTTAATTGTTCAAGACCTTCCTCTGAAACAGAGAACGCTGCAGAGACACTCTCGATGCTATCCCCCGTCTGTATTTCATATCGACGTCTTGGGGATGAGGGAAGAAATAATATTTGTCCTGGAATGAGATAGGGTTGCTGAGCTGACCAAGGGTTCGCATTTACAATATTATCAAGAATAAGCCCTCTTCTTGAAGCAATACGTTGCAATGTATCTCCTTTAGAAACAGTATACTGCTGCATACAATCATTCCCTTCTGTAGGCTGCGACTTAAGATATTGTTCAAAAGTCATTTTTTTAAACAACCTCTTTAAGCAATCATCCATAGCGGCATTGTGGTTGATTGTATGCTTTTATCGTTGTCCCTCATGCTTGAAATTTAAATTTATTAGGATACTGGAAATTTTCATCCAACAGTAAACAACCTTAGCCGTTGAAAAGACTAAGGTTGTCAGTTTGGATATTACTCATATCTTACACGTTAATTACTCTTCGAACTTGGATACTTGCCAAACAACAGGTGTGCGCCGAATCTGTTCACCTAACCACACGTTTGCAATTTTTTTAAACATGTCACCATCGCCACTGCAGAAAAATTGATGCACAGGGCTTTCATCACCTCGAGCAAGTTTTCCTTTGTCATACAGTATCGTACTAATCTCTCGTGCAGTTTCATCTGCTGAGCTAATCAACTTCACATGATTCCCCATTACTTCCTGAATTGTATCCATGAGAAAGGGATAATGCGTACATCCCAGAATCAAACAGTCAATAGACGTTTGACGTATTCTCTCAAGAGACTCCTCAACAATTCTTGTGGTTTCAGACGAACGGAATAATCCCTGTTCCACAAGCGGAACAAGTAGAGGGCAGGCCTCACTCGTTACATGTACAAAAGGAGAAAGCTCCTTCAATGCTGCTGTATATGCCCCACTCCCAATTGTACCTACGGTTCCGATGACACCTACATCGCCCTTTTTGGTAGCACTTATCGCTGCTCTAGCTCCAGGATGTATAACACCAATGACGGGAATAGTAACTTTTTCTGATATATAAGTCAATGCCGCTGCCGTTGCCGTATTACAAGCAATAACTATCATCTTAGGTTCAAACTGAATTAAGTAATCAACAATTTGTTCCGTAAACAATCTAACTTGTTCAGATGTTCGTGGTCCGTATGGCGCGCGGGCGGTATCCCCGAAATAGATGATCTTCTCCCGGGGAAGTTGTCTCATGACTTCTTTGGCTACGGTTAGCCCACCTACACCTGAGTCTAATATTGCAATTGCATGTTGCACGAACCACCGCTTCCTTCTGTAACGAATTCTATTTTCTCACTTTGCTACTCTATGTTTAACATGAATGAAATGTACCTCAATCACAGGAAAACAGACCCTAATCCCCTAAACTATGGGATAAAGGTCCGCACTGTTCGAAGTTCACACTAAATATCGTTATCAACCTTATCAACATCTACAGAATCAATAACTGTAAGATCATCCAAGGAAGAGATATGTGCCAGCTGCTCGGAACTCCCTTGGAGTTCGCCCTTGCAGTGACGTAACGATTGTATATCCTGAACTAAGGACTCTGTCTTGGTTCTAACTTTATCATATAAGTTAATCCCATGTTCACTAGCAATTCCTACCAATTGTTGCGTTTTGTCGCCCACTTGATGTGTTGTATCCACGATATCTTTACGCAATTCACTACCCGCCTTGGGGGCAAGTAACAACGCCGTAACAGATCCAACTACACTACCTATTAAGGTTCCCCACAGAAAGCTCTTGTTCTTATCATTCATTCTAATATCTCTCCCTTTGGCTTAGGCTCTAGACAGTGCTGACCTTGACGTGCAATTGATGTTACATCACACACGGGCTAATGCCTAGTTGTTAATGCATTATAATCAGCTCTTGCTTGTCTTGACACTGCGGACAACAACAAATTTCATTAATCTGTTCTCCTAGCTTCCTGAGCAATACTTGGATTCAAATCTAGAACATAACGAGCTGGAACGACAAGCGCATGTTGGTGTTCACATAGATATCCTTTATTTGCAGATGTGCCAATGGTTTCACCATTCTTCACGATGTCGCCTTGATCATATAAGTATTTAGAAATAACAAGTAAATTACGTGCAATTTCTGATGGGTCCATTTCGGTGAAATGACACTGTAAATCGGGTATACCCAGTGCAGATAATCCTAACGTATCCATAATCATTTCCTTGGGCTCTGTATCCCCAGTATTAAATAGGCGAAGATTTACAGCTCCAAATAATTTCTCATCGAGTTCAATTGCTCCTAAATAAGCCGTAGGATCAACTAATTTATCACTCGTATGCCAGTAAATAGCCGTACAAGGTACCGCTTCAATCATCGCCATAACCAATCCCAATATTAATTCAAGGCGTTGCTTATAGGGAAGTCTCGCAGTAAATAAATCATGAACACGAATACTATATGTACAATTATTTACCGTTTGCCTAGCATCAGGCCAGTGCCATGATTGCTGAAGCGCACTATCGAAACGTTTAAAGTCACGGATCGGTTGTGGGGCATGAATAACACTCTGTGCAGGCACAACGCCATCCTCGAACGTTACTTTATGATCCATATGAAAAAAAACCTGAGGCGGAACACCATCTTCCTCCGCTCCACTAAAATCCAGGGCAAACGGAGAAGGTATTTCTTTCCCCTCTTCTGAGAACTTTAAGGTCCCCGTGTGCTCCTCTAGTACGGACAACAACTTATTTCGATTCAACACTGGCATTTGTTCAAATAGAAACTCAACCATGATCACCGTAGCGAAGCCTGAGACTTCGTCATCGTTCATTTCTTTCTCTTGTTTGTTATTCATTTTATTATTGTCAGAGGTCATACCATTTGTTCTCCTTTATTATCGTTCAGGTACCCATTCATTTTCTAAATACCTTCTAGTACTGTCTGTAAAGCGATTCAAGATATCCGGTAAAACAGCAGTTAATGGGTGTATTGATCTACGATCCCAATCACAATAGTCTTGTACCAATGGTTTACGCAGCTTAACTAACTGGATCAAGACCTGATAGATGTTGTCATCAAACACATTCTCTTCATAAGTGATCTGCACGATGTCCTCGTAACTGCTAGCATCACGCATAATGAATCCATCTATTAAATAACTACAGACGTCTGTCACAACTTCAATCGCTAGATGTAGTGACCTTTCTTGGACCAAGCCAAGAAGCAGTCCGTTATCCCACGATTCAGCCGCTATATGAAGCCCTTCTGCAATATCAGGTATAGCGTTGAGCCGTCGTTCAATCTGTTCTTTATTTACATAATACATGGCTTACCTCCATGAGAATTTTCAAGATCACTTAACTAAGCGTTAAGTTACAGTACACAAGGGTCTTCGTATGATTCATTTATGATTAAATTTCGTAATCTACACTAATAGAATGTTCCTTAGCTTCATTCATGTGCAGAATGACTTGCTGATGCACAGGATGAATCTGATAAGCATGTAAAGTCTCTAATGATTCAACTTCAGTTATAAGCGCAATGTCATACGCACGTTCAGATCGTACAACATCAATCCCCACTTCCAACGATAAGAGTTCAGGAATCTTTCCTTGCATATTACGTAATATATTCGCTGTTTTGTCGATACTTTCAGGAGAGCCATCTTTTAATTTAAATAGTACGATATGTTTGATCATGGAATATGCTCCTTGTCCTATTGAATTAATAAAGTTCATCAAAAATATAACATAATCTGCTCGGTTTGGGAAAGGAGCCTACCCATTTATGATTTATCATCGTCGCCCTGCTTATCCTTGTTCTTCAGTATATTAATGACACGTGTGATCTTATCTGGCAAAGGCAATCCTAATCGACCATAGTTTTCCGTAATGGATATCAATTCGTTGGTCATATAGAAATAAATAGCTCCGCTTTTTACCATCTCAACGTCCGTACCCAGCAAGAGATCTATTTGATGCCCCAACAATATAACCAGAAACATTAATGCTTTGCGTGATAATCCCCAGAACCCTATCTTACTATCTAGTCCATTTCCCTCTTTGAGAGACGCTAATACGCCTGTCAGATAATCGATGATTATAATCACTAGAAAGACGTTTAATAATTGATTCCACTCCCCAAAAGTAAACGCTATGAATGCACCTGCTACTCCGCCCAATCCATTTAACATTGCTGTATTCAAGTGATCACTCCTCTCACACACTCATATCTTACTATATGATGAAAGTTATCTTTTGCTCAGCTGTTTATCTTGTATTTAATAGATTTACAGATAGATTGATTTCGAGTTACTATTGAAAGCACCTTTGCAAATAAGGTACTATTTAAACAAGGATAAATGATTGTCCTCCCAAAAAGACGGCAATCGTTTACCAATAAACTAAGATGAAAGTCCAGACTTTCTAATATTTCCAATAAAATCGGAGGAATTATGCCTACACAACCAGAAAAACATTCGATTCAGGCTTGGTCTCTGATCAATCGTAAGTATTTAGGGAAAGGCGTTCGTGTGAAACGTTTCCGTAAACCGACTCGCTGTCAAATTCGCAACCGTGTACTCTTAGCTGTTCTAATGGTTAAAGACATCAAACTATCCAAATTAGCAGAAGAATTATCTGTCTCATCTCGAAGTGTAAGTGTATGGGTATATGAAGGACGGATTCCTTCTAAGAAAAATTTAGATAAAGTGTGCCAGTATTTGGGATATCCTCGTCATATTCTTTTTAATGAAGAGGTCATTCAGAAAAGCCCTGTCATTTGTCAGCCTTCCCACTCCCACTTTATGCGTAGAACGATTACACGTTCGCCTATACAGAACCAAATTCTTACGGGGTTATGTATGGTCCATGATCTATCTGTGAGTGATGTTAGTCAATGGATTGGAGCTCATCCAGGTACCTTTCGCAAATGGTTGCATCAAGGGACGCATCCTTCTCGAACATTTCAGGACAAAACGGAGCAATTTTTTCGCATTCCTAAATCCATTTTGTTTGCAGATTCCGTGCTGCATAATGACTCGAATGAAAACAATCATGAATAGCGGTCTTTCCCATACAAAAGCTCTGGTCACTGACAATACATGTCAAGACCAGAGCTTTGTTTAATTGTATTCATATCGATTGAAAGTGTTTATATGAACATTGCTAGTTTCTAGCTGTACTATTCCACTGCTTGTTCTTTCAAAGATTTCAAAGTCTTCATCACGTTATTCTTCCCTCGTCCGAAATAATCATGGAGCTTACTATACTCACTGTATAATACGTCGTAAATTGCTGCATTCTCCGGAATAGGTGTGAAGCTCTCATCACGAATCCGGGCCATTTTCTCCGCTGCATCTACAATGTTATCATAACCCCCAGCTTCACTACCCGCTGCGACAGCTGCGAACATCGCAGCACCAAGTGCCGGTGTCTGTGTAGAAGCGGCTACTTTAATTTCGCGACCTGTAACGTCAGCATAAATCTGCATCAGAAGCTTGTTCTTCTGTGGCAAGCCGCCACAAGCATAAAGGACATCCACAGGCACTCCATTGTTATGGAAGGCATCAACAATGGTGCGGGTTCCAAATGCCGTAGCTTCTAGAAGAGTCCGGTAAACTTCTTCCGGCTTCGTTAACAGAGTATACCCTACGATTAAGCCTGTCAGATCCGTATCCACTAAGACCGATCGATTACCGTTCCACCAATCTAATGCCAGTAGTCCTGTCTCTCCAGGACGGTAGGCAGCGGCCTTCTTCTCAAGCCATTCGTGAATTGAAATCCCCTCTAGCTTCGCTTGTTCTTGAACAGCAGCCGGTACAGCATGCTCTACGAACCAAGCGAATATATCACCTACTGCCGATTGGCCTGCTTCGTAACCAAAATAACCTGGAATAATGCCGTCCTCTACGGCACCACACATACCTTCAACTTCACGTTCATCATCCCCAAGCAGCAAGTGGCAAATGGAGGTTCCCATCGACATGACTAGCTTACCTGGCGTAACAACACCTACAGCCGGCACAGCCGCGTGGGCATCCACATTGCCTACAGCTACCGCCGTACCTGCAATAAGCCCCATTTGACTTGCCATTTCAGGCGTCAATCCTCCAGCTTTTGTTCCAAGTTCGAACACATCACCACGCAGCTTTGTCTCAGCAATATTCTCCATTCGTGGATCTAAAGCTTTAAAGAATTCCTGGCTTGGATAACCGTCACGTTTATGATGGATGGATTTATAACCGGCAGTACACTGATTACGCTTCAAGTTACCGCACATTTGCATAATAACCCAATCCGTCGCTTCCACGAACTGATCTGCTGCATCGTATATTCCTGGTGCTTCATTCACAATCTGCCAAACCTTAGCAATCATCCACTCTGATGAAATTTTACCTCCATATCGAGGAAGAAATGCTTCACCGCGTTCAGCAGCAATCTCATTCAAACGATTCGCTTCATCTTGTGCGGCATGATGCTTCCAGAGTTTCACCCAGCTATGGGGATCATCTTTGAAATCTTCTCTTAGACAAAGTGGTGTGCCTTTCTCATCAATGGGTAGCATGGTACAGGCTGTGAAGTCGATCCCAATACCGATAACATCCTCTGGTGAGATACCCGATTCTTTCATTACCGCTGGAACGGAATTCGTAAGTACCTCTATATAATCTTGAGGATGTTCCAGTGCCCAATCCATAGGGAGCTTCAATCCAGTTCCGGGTAGTACTTCGTCAATAACGCCATGACGATAAGGGGTCACATGTGTAGCAATTTCATCCCCATTTGACAGATCAACCAATACCGCACGTCCAGATTCCGTACCATAATCCACACCAATAGCATATTTGTTACTCATATTAGACATCCTCCTTCTTAGTCTGACCATAATAGGCATTCGCACCATGTTTGCGGAAGAAATGTTTATCTAGAAGTGCTTGATCCATAGATTCTAACTTAGAATTTAACACGAAGGATCTATAAGCAATTTTGGCAACTTCCTCGGTTACTACAGCATTATGGACAGCGTCATGAGCGTCCTTACCCCAGCAGAATGGAGCATGCAAGTTAACTAATACGCCAGGTACATCCATCGGGTTAATATCCTTAAATGTTTCGATGATAACATGACCTGTCTCTAGCTCATATTCACCTTCAATTTCTTCTACGGTCATCTTTCTAGTACACGGAATAGTCCCATAGAAATAGTCACCATGAGTTGTGCCCAATGCCGGAATCCCCCTTCCCGCTTGCGCCCAACTTGTTGCCCATGGAGAATGCGTATGTACAACACCTCCGATTCCTTCAAAGTTTCTATACAATGCAAGATGGGTTGGTGTATCCGAAGATGGACGTAAGTTCCCTTCTACGATTTCCCCTTGTAGATTGACAACTACCAATTGTTCCATTTTTAGTTCCTCATAAGGAATACCACTAGGCTTAATAACGACCAGTCCCTGCTCACGGTCTATCCCACTCACGTTTCCCCAAGTAAACGTTACAAGTCCGTGCTTCGGCAAGGCTAAATTTGCTTCAAGAACTTCTTCTTTTAATTGTTCTAACATGTATACAGCATCTCCTTTTCCTTAAGTTCATTTTCCCTGAAGATGATCATGTAAGCGCATAACATAATGACCCATATCATTTCAATCTTAGTGTAATAAGAAATGATTCCGCTTCATGCTACGATTACATTATACACTTGTACGTACAACTATTCCAACCCCTTTTTTAGAACAACAAAAAAACCTGCTTCGCCATCCTTTTAGCGACAGGAAACCGTTTCTTGTAAGCATACACGCCATGAAAATTTGAAACTTATACTTTCTCATTCCCTAACCATAAAGAGCCTTTTCTCATCGTGAGAAAAGACTCTAATTGGGTATCTAGATGAAGCAATCTAACATCCTTCATTCATTGGGGCTGGCTGTTGACTCTCGAATGATTAATTCAGGCTTATAGATCATCTGATTATCCTCTGGCAGTTCCGGCTTACCTTCAATCATTGCAATCATCCATTCAGCAGCTCTAATTCCTAACTCCTGCTTGGGATGACTGACGGTTGTAAGCTTTACTTCCGTTGCGGTTGCTAAGAATGAATCATCAAATCCTACAATCGATAGATCATGAGGTACGGATAATCCTGAAGAACGGACGGTATCAAGTAGAGTTACAGCCAATTGATCGTTATACGTGACCCAGCCAGTGGGTCTGTCCTCAACAGATTGACTTAAAAGTGTCTTCGCTTGCTGTATGGGTGTATCATTCTTCTCCTCCGTCGTATACGTAAACACTGAAGAGGGAGATAATGAGACATTGTATTTATGGTGCGCGCCAATGAAGCCTTTCATTCGACGAATCCCCTGCATATCATCCGTTTTGAAAAAACCTGCTAATCTCCGGTGTCCTAAAGAAATCAGGTGTTCAGCTGCAAGGAAACCGCCCAGCTCATCATCCACTCGCAGACAGGGTGAATTCATTTCTTCATAAGCAGCATTAAGCATTACATAAGGAATTCGTCTATTCTCCAACGTTAAAAAGTAGCTGAGATTGGGATTACGTTCTCCACTTTTGGTAGGTTCCATGATTACGCCACTGAGGGATTGATCGAGCATCATCTCAAGACACTCTCGTTCCTTGTTTCGATCATTATCTGTACTAGATAATACAAGACGGTATCCTCGGCTACGTAGTTCACTCTCAATACCTTGCACGATTAACGGGAATATGTAATCCGATATATAAGTCGTAATAACACCAATCGTCTGGGTACTATTATTATCAACCTTAACCCCAGGCTCATTAACTACGAACGTTCCTTTACCCTGAATACGAAATAGCCATCCTTCCTGTACTAATTCACCTATAGCCTGCCTCACCGTTTGACGACTAACCTTATACTGTTCGGAAATTTCATTCTCTGAAGGGAGCTGGCTTCCTGGCAAAAGTTTAGATGAATGAATCCATGATAGAATCTCATGTTTTACTTGCCTATATTTCGCAGTCATGTATTCCTCCGTTAGTACATTGATTTCTAATTGTGAAGCTCAAAGCATACGATATTATAACACAAAAAATAGTTGTACGTACAAGTATTAACGATTTTGATTCTAACGTTCATTTGTTTTTTGGCTCATATACTTTAGACCTGTATAACGATCTCTCAGTGTATGTGCTGTTTGTAAGGCTAGTGCGAGCAATTCCTCGGATACGCCAAGGTCTTGTATCGTTGTGGGCCCCCCTACTTGTTGAAGCCAATGACGCATTTGTGAACTTGTTGGTAATTCAGCGTATACCTTAAAGTTCTCATTCTCTTCTGTAACAGCCAAATGACGATAAATATCCGCTAACAAAGCCGAGGCTACACCTACTTTAGCTCCATGTAGAACCTGTTTGCGTCCTTTCTCAATGAACTCCATCTCCCAGCGATGCGAAATATGATGTTCACCACCAGAGGCCGGACGAGAGTGATCGATAATAAGCATGGAAATCCCTGAAGCAACTAAAGCTGTCATCAAGATGCGTAAACCATCCTTAGTACAAGCTGCAATCTCCTCTACGTTTTCCACACACTGCATTAAAGCTTCTTCTGTCATGTCATAAGCTAATGGGCAAAAAGGTTCATCCGCCATAGCTTTGGATAAACGCCAGTCTGCTAGTGAAGTATATTTACCTAACATATCGCCGAATCCAGCAGCTGTCATGACCTGAGGTGCAGCGACCAAGATATCTAAATCCGCAAAAAGCGCTGCTGGAGGTACAGCTTGAAATGTCGTTTTTACGCCTTGAACAATTAAAGGTGCGCCCGCTGAGGTGAACCCATCAACCGATGCTGCGGTAGGTACCGAAATAAACGGTTTATTCATTTTGAAACAAACAAATCGTACTAAGTCATGAATCGTACCCGAACCGACAGCAATAACAGCTTCCGATGATTGTGATACCCCTATCAGTACCTGCGCAATATAAGATTCATCTGCGATGACATCGCCTACTGCATTTTCAGTTAGTAGAATCTGATCTACCATAATCCCTGATGCTTTTATTGATTTCTCCACTGTATTGCCCGCTGCTTCAGCTGTGTGAGCGTCTTCAACGATCGTAACCTGTTGATACGATTTACTCAGTAGGTATGGAGCGACTTTGAATAATGCCCCCTCTTCAATCACAATATCAGTCAGATGCACTTCCTTGTGTGAATTGCCACAAAGACACTCCTTCGCCTGCTCATTCCATCGTGCAATTAGTTCCTGCAATCATATGGCCTCCTCAGTACTTAAGCTCTCTTATCGTCTCATCGTATCATAAAAGGTACATACAAGTTATGTGTAAACAGTAGATTTATTTAATCGGCACCGGTAGACTCACTACAAAAGCCGTTCCTTCACCAGGATTACTTTTTACACATACGTTTCCTTCATGTATCTCGACAATCTTCTTCACCAGTGATAGACCGAGCCCACTACCACCTCCGCTGGAACTCCTGGCTTTATCCACCTTATAGAAACGCTCGAAGATGCGGGGCAAATCCTCTTCAGCAATACCTATTCCGCTATCCCTTATCACCACCTCGACCCTCTTTTCTCTAGTCTGAAGTCGGATGTTAATAAACCCTCCCTGTGGGGTAAACTTGATACTGTTATGTAACAGATTGGTCCAGACTTGGCTCATCAGATCTTCCACCGCATACATAGAAATCTCTTCCAACTCCGCCTCCACTTCAATGTTCTTCCTTAGCCATTGCGGCTCAGAGGCCAGAATCATCTCTCGCAATTGCTTATCCAGACGATAAGGCTTGATCTCAAACGGGAAGCTGCCCGCTTCTAGTGCTGACAGCTTCAGCAGATTGTCACTGAGCCCGGACAGACGTACGCTCTCAGCTTCAATAATGTTAAGATAATGTCTTCTGTTGGCCACACTAAGAGTCTCATCCTGTAACGCATGTGCAAAACCACGGATAGAGGTCAGGGGTGACTGAATCTCATGCGATACATTGGAGATGAAATCCTGGCGCATCGTCTCCATTCGGCTAAGCTCGCTAGCCATTTCATTGATGCTCTCGACGATTCCCTCGAATTCGCCGTAATCCTTATTCTTCTCCAGAACAACATTGAAATCGCCCTTGCTAATCCGACGAATACCATCAATGATGGATTTGTGAAAGATACGTTCCCATCCTTGGATTACCTTATAGAATACCAACATAAGTATAAGAGAGATAATAATCCCAACCAAAACAATATACAATTGCATTAAATATTCTGAGGAAGGACGGCCAAATCTATCGTATATACGAATCATTAAGAGATAGGCTGCAGACCAACTAATACCAACGGAGATAAAAAAGGCCAAATAGATTAAGACGGCCTTAATTATTTTTTTGACATGCTTCATATATCTCCCTCCAGCCGGTACCCCAGACCTCGTATGGTTCGGATGACGAACCCACATTTCTCACGAGGAAATCGTTCACGCAGGCGATTGATGTGTACATCCAACGTACGCTCATTGCCCTCATAATCATAACCCCAGATATCTTGAATCAGTCGATCCCTCGTTAATGTCTGTCCAGGATAACTACCCAGTTTGAACAATAACTCATACTCTTTTAACGGCAGCGAAATCTCCCCATGATCCGTGCACGCCTCATAAGTCTTTCGATTCATACGTAGACGACCAATCATTACACTCTGCGCCGCCGAAATCTGATACCGTTTCAATAGCGCTTTAACCCTCGCTATAAGCACTAGTGGCTCGAACGGCTTTACTAGATAATCATCCGTCCCAAGCTCAAAGCCTTTAACAATTTGAGAGGTTTCACCTTTGGCCGTTAGCATTAAGATCGGAAAATCGTAGATCTTACGTATCTGTTGGCATAGCTCCCAACCATCCATATTCGGCATCATCACGTCGAGGATCACCATATCTACGATGGTGCTTTCTAGGAAATGAAGGGCTTCTATTCCATCGGAAGCCCCGTACACCTCATCTATGCCTTCAAGCCTCAGAAACACTTCCACTAATTCGCGAATGTTCGGGTCGTCGTCCACCACTAATATTCTTGTCATATATCTGTCTATCCTCCTCTACGACGCTATTATGATCTTCCGGTACTAGCATTTGCAACTGCTGGGAAGCAAATTGTTTGTATAGCTCATGGTTATGAAGTAGCTCTTCATGTCTTCCCATACCCGTAATCTGACCCTTCTCCATAAAAATAATCTGGTCGGCATTCACAACCGTAGACAGCCGATGAGCAATAACAACCGTTGTCCGTCCCTCCATTAGATTAGAAAGTGCCTTCTGTACAACAGCCTCTGACTGACTGTCCAGACTGGAGGTGGCTTCATCTAACATTAATATGGCTGGATTACGCAACAGAGCTCTGGCAATCGCAATCCGCTGCCGTTGTCCGCCGGATAGCTTCACCCCGCGTTCGCCTACATCAGTATTATATCCGTCTGGAAGTTCTTCAATAAAACCGTCGGCATACGCCATCTTTGCAGCACTGGTCATTTCATCCTTACTTACTTTCCTCTCCAGTCCGTACGTTAAGTTCTCGGCAATCGTTCCTGCCAGTAGTGGACTTTCTTGGGAAACATAGCCTATTCGGCTGCGCCAGGACGCTAGCGAGAAGGTTGAAACTTGCTTATCACCATACTTGATCACACCAGACAAAGGTTCATAGAACCTCTCCAAAAGGGAGAATAGCGTCGTTTTCCCACCTCCGCTCGGTCCCACTATCGCGGTTACCCCACCAGGTAGTATCTTAAAGCTCACATTGTTCAGCACGTTATCACCCGGCATATATCCGAAAGAAACGCCTTCCAAACTTATAGCAACCTCTGCGCTACCTATATTCTCTTCCCCTTCGTACTTTTCTTCTTCTACCCCCAGTGTTTCAATAATACGCTCTGAAGCACCCTTGGCTTTCTGAATTTGCGTAAAAAACATGGTCAACTGGGTAAGTGGCATCACAATATTAATCAGATACAGAATAAATGCGACCAATTCCCCAGCCGTCAAAGCACCCACCGATACTTGCATGCCCCCATAACCGATAATGATCACAAGTAACATCATGAATACAAAGGAGACGAGTGGACTGATCATTGCATTAATTTTACCTTCGCGGATTCCGAAGGACAGTAAATTCATAATCCCTGCTTTTCCAGCTTCATATTCTTTGCTTTCTGCCCCTGAAGATTTCACCAATCTTATTTCCGACAATACCCCACTTAGTGTAGCTGTGAACGAAGCCGTTTCGTCCTGCATACCCTTTGATATTTTGTACATCTGGCGCCCCAGTGGCACAAGGATGAGCGCAGATAGTGGAAGCACAGTAAACAATACCAACGTCATTTTCCAATTTAAATAGACCAGCACAGAGATTGAACCGACAATAGAGATCACTCCGGTAAAAAGACTTGCAATATGCTCTGAAACCAGCGTCTTGATTACTCCCGTATCATTCGTCATCCGGCTGACACTTTCACCAGTTCGGACCTCATTGTAATACGATACAGGCAGAACTAGGAACTTACGCCACAGACGTTCACGAAGACTAGCAACCATCTTCTGTCCGACATAGTTCAATAAATAAATAGCGATGCCGCCAGCAAACGTCTGCGCGATAAATGCACCTACGATCGCTGCAATTTGCATTTTGCTAATAGAAGCAAGTGAAAAGCCATCCACCAAATTTTTGGTAAACATAGGTATAAGCAATCCAACTAGAGTTGATACCATGCTAAGCGCAATAGCTATAGCCAGCAAACCATAGGAAGGCTTTGTTTCTTTGAGCAGAGTAAGGAAAGGTTTACGATTACTCACTTTACTTCCTTGATGGTTCGTTGAATACATATCCATGGATGTTCCCCTTTTCTTACGGATGTATGAAAGGTCTTCTACGATCCTTCCCTACCGTAAGAATACAATAACTCTCCTATGTAAACTGAAGTTAAACGAATAATCCCCATGTCACAGCGTTACTATCCAGCCAGGATGAAGATACCACTGAATACTGCTTATATATCCATTCCCATGTCTGAAATAACGTAGCTTGTTTTCGGGTTCATCAAAAAAGTAGATCTGGCTTCCGCAAAGGACAACCAGATCTACTTTTGTTATTTCCATAAAAAAATACGCTGTTAACCCAGCCTACATACCTACTCAACCTTCTTACCCTTGCCATACAAAATCATTAATTGACCATTCTCATACCCCAGCGTATAACTAAGCTGGTACTGTTGAAAGACTGTTTCTCCTTCGCGAAGCTCCTCCGCTGTTATTAGAGCACTTACTGTTGCGCCATCTTCATTCTCTTCTAGAGCCTTCACTTCATCGACAGTAACATGGGTGGTCAAAAGATAACCTTCACAGAAATCTTCATAGCTAGTGCTACTTTGCCAGTTACTCCCCACCAAGGAGTAAGCCGTTACGTAATCGCTTAGGTCTAGACTCTGATAGAAGTAAGTAACTAGCTCTTCAGCGGTAGAGTAAGAATCGTCGTATTTGATATTATCCGAGCTGCTACTGCTTGAACTGGACAGTTCTGTCATCGGGTGATCCGACCATTCCTCCACCTGTTTGAGCACACTGGTAATGGGAATGCTGAATCCAATTCCTGATTCCTGTATAGCTTGAGCCGAGTTGATGCCAATCACTTCTCCAGTGACTGCACTCACTAGCGGTCCACCACTGTTCCCATTAGTGATAGGCGCAGAAATTTGATACACATTGGTATAACTATAAGGAGTGATCTCAAAACTGCGGTCAAGACCACTAATGATTCCTGTCGTCACTGTATTCTCCAAACCGAGCGGACTGCCAAGCGCTAAAATTTCATCCCCGATCTCTGCTTTGAGCGTGCGTGTAATCGGCAATGGGTCCATACCCTTCATTTCCTCTACACGAACAACAGCCACATCGGTATCAACACCTATTCCGATGACAATTCCTTTATATTCCTCATGGTTTAATGTCCGTACTGTGACCTCACGTGAGCCTTCAACAACATGTGCATTGGTTAGTAGATCCCCTTGGTCATTATATAAAAATCCGGAGCCTATCCCATCCTCGCTCTCAATCGTCACCACGAGCTTCTGGCTAGCCTCAATAATATCCTTTCGGGTCTTTGGTTCTGTATCTGATTTACTGGATTCTTCATTTGATTCTTCATTTGATTCTGGTTGCGCAACCACTGTTTCTACTGGTGTCACCGCAAGCAGAGGTCCGCTGTTTAATTGCTGTTCAGCGGACTTGTGAATCATGAATGCTCCACCGGATCCCACTCCCAGAATGATCACACTGGTGATGATACTAGCCCATATTCCTTTAGACATTCTTGTGGCCTCCTATTCCAAATACCAAGTAGCATCAACGACATTTACTCGTGCCTCTTCTTCATATACTCCATAGTATGTTGCAGAAAATTCGCCAGACTCGCCGGATTCAAGACGGTATGGATATACCGTCGCAGTCGTTTCACCTATATACGATCCTGCAGCATCATAAATTTCTATATTTAAATCAACCGAATTAATAGGCCTTGTGGCTGTATTACTGACCGTACCGCTAATTTCAAGGTCACCGTATTCATCCAAAACAACCTCTAAATCAGTTACATAGACTGCTGCAGTCCGATTATTTAAGTCTTCCTCCGCAGCCTCTTGTTCAGCGAGTTGAACACGCTCTTCTTCTGCCTCTTCAAATGCCTGCTTCTCATTAAGAATCCGTTCCTTGTAGGTGCTTAATTTGTTATTATCCTCCTCGAAGGAAAGCCCCTTATCCACAGCCTGCAACGCACCAACATAATCCTTGCTCTTAAGCATCTTCTCAGCAACTGTATAACTGATTTCAACCAGCTTATTCATGATTAGCGTTTTCACTTCCGCTACTTCTGGACCCTCAAGCTTCGCGACACTATCCAGTTTCTCAGAGAGTTCCTCCACGGTGTCAAGCTGATCCAACTCACTTTTTACAGTCATAACCGTCAGCTTCACCTGATTCTCAGCTAACTCCTTCTTTATGCTGGCAAAAAGTGACTCATCCCTCTTCTCCAAAATCTTAGCAATTTTGTTCATGGAGGCTCCGCTTTCCTTCAGCTTTTGCGTCTTTAATTCATCAACGGCTTCCGCAAGTTGTACTTGTAATTCTTCCGCTTCTACTAGAATACTGCGATCCTGACCCAAAGCCTGATAACTAGGCCGCTTGGCAGCAGCCGAATCCAGCAACTCCATTGCTACTTTATAACGGCCAGCTAATGCTTCAGTTTCAGCGTTCTCATGCAGAGCCTGCACCTGTTCATTAATCTTAGCCTCATACTTTGAATAGAAAATCAAAGCTAATCCCACCGCGATTAACAACAACAGCGGTATCAACCATACAAAAATCCGACTCTTTTTACGAACCTGCGTATTAACGGAAGTCTCTTCATTATTAGGGGGTAAGAGTTCGTTATTACTCTGCTGAAGCGTGGCAGCTGTCTGCGTCACTGTCTCTGTGTGTATCTCCAACTCTACCTCAGTCTGTGGGTCTGTAGTTAATTGTGAGTGTGACAGTGACTCTGTCTCTACATTTATAGCTGCCCCTACCTCAATCTCTGTCCGTGCCGCCGCCTCTTGAAAGGCTCTTTGTTCTTCTAAAGTATGTAACTTTGTGCCACAGCTGGTACAAAATGCTGTGCCTGGCGTGCTCTTGGCTCCGCATATATGACAATACAATGCATTTTCCTCCATTATGTATTAGTTCTATATTCCTATTTATATCAACAATTATAATATAGTAAAAAGGAAAAATACACCAACAATTATATCACTTTATATATTTCTAAAGAAAATCATGAATATGAGGTTCATATTTAGTTCAATCTATATAGATGAGGTGAAACATAGTGAACATTAACAAAAGAATAGGAGCTTCACTCGGATTACTAGCGGGGACTACACTTGGAAGTGGTATTTCCTTCTTATTCCTTTTACAGACCTATGACCTAGTATGGTGTGTTACTATTGGAGGAGTTATAGGGATTACGCTAGGCATAGCTTTCAGCATGCTTAGCAACCCAAGCTCAAAGGGGTCCGTTAATTGAATTTCTCTATACAAACAAGCCGAAAACCGTGAATCTTTGTGTCCAAGATTCGCGGTCTTTTTATTGTAACGCCTCATTTGTATTGTAACTCTTCATCATCCAAATCTTCCTGAGATATATTCCTGCGTATTGGGATTGGATGGATTCGTAAATATTTTCTCTGTTTCATCATATTCTATAAGGGTACCAAGATAAAAGTAAGCGGTATGGTCCGATATTCTCGCAGCTTGTTGCATGTTATGTGTAACGATGACGATACTTAGTTCTTTTTTCAATTCAATGATCAGTTCCTCGACCTTAGCAGTAGATACCGGATCAAGAGCCGATGCGGGTTCATCTAACAGCAGAATATGCGGATTTACAGATAAGGCCCTTGCAATACATAGCCGTTGCTGCTGCCCACCAGACAAAGAAAGTGCAGACTGTTTCAATCGATCCTTCACTTCATCCCACAATGCAGCTTTCTGTAGACTACTTTCCACGATCTCATCTAACTTCTTCTTATTCTTAATCCCATGATACTTCGGGCCAAAGGCGATATTCTCGTAAATGGATTTATAGAATGGATTAGGACGCTGCCATACCATCCCTATTTTTTGCCGAAGCTTAATAACATCTGTACCCGGATCGTTGATATCCTCCCCGTCAATCCAGATCTTGCCTTTAATACTAGATCCCACAATCTCATCATTCATTCGGTTCAATGAGCGTAAGAAAGTTGATTTACCGCAACCTGAAGGACCGATTAGAGCTGTGACGCTTTGCTCTGGGAAGTCCAGGTCAATACTTTTTACTGCTTCATACTTTCCGTAGTAAACACTCAACTGTTCGGTTCGAAAGGTTGTTTGCATAGTTAGTCCCCTATTCCATAACTTTAGATGCCGTTAATGCTCGATATACTACTCTTCCTAGCCATCTGGCAAGCAAATTGAATATTAACACGAGAATGACCAGCACGGCTGAGGCTCCAGCAGCAATGGCTGCCGCATCGGGAGCAAGACCTTCACTATTGATTTTCCAAATATGCACGGCCAATGTTTCAGCAGGGCGAAAAGGATTAATCGGTGATGTTGGACTGAGCGGATTCCAATCTGTGAAATCAAGCCTTGGAGTGGACATCCCTGCTGTGAAGAGCAATGCTGCAGCTTCTCCGAATACACGTCCTGCCGCAAGTACCGTACCTGTAACTAAACTCGGTAAAGCTACTGGCAACAAGACAGAAGTAATAATTTTCCATTTCGATAATCCGAGGGCAAGTCCCGCTTCCTTCTGCTCTTTAGGAACACCACGGAAGGCCTGCTCGGTTACCCGTACCATAAGTGGAAGGTTAAAGATGGTGAGAACAAGTGCACCCGAGAATAAGGAGAATCCGAATCCAAAAGTATTTACGATCAACAAGAAACCGAACAAACCCACCACAATCGATGGAAAAGAGGATAGAACTTCTACAACTAGACGAATAGTTCCAGTTATTTTACCTGGCTTTGCATATTCAGCCATATAAATCCCTGCGCCCAGCCCTAGAGGAATCGTAATAAGCAATGTTAATACTAATAAAAAGAGAGAGTTAAATAACTGCGGACCTATTCCGCCCCCTGCTCTGATGGTCTGAGGTACAGACGTTAAGAAAGACCAACTAATATGACTTAGCCCCCTGAATAGAATAAATCCAAGTAGACCTAAGAGTACAGCGACAATAAGTAAGGAAAAGGTGACAATCACGCCAGTAGCTATTTTATCAGCTGTTTTCGGTTTCAAATCCGATGTCTCCTTTCCAAGAGCCTAACGATAATTACAAATATAAACGTCATAATCATGAGCGCTAGTGCCATACTCCATAGTGCGTTGTTCTGAACCGAGCCCGTGACTGTATTCCCCATATTAAGCGTAATAATACTTGTCAAGGTTGCTGCCGATTGGAATAACGATTGCGGAATGTGTGGAGCATTACCAATCACCATCTGAACGGCCAAAGCTTCACCAAATGCGCGAGCCATCCCAAGTACAACCCCTGTCAGAATCGAAGGCAATACAGTAGGGATAATAACGCTAGCAATCGTCTGCCAACGTGTCGCACCAAGCGCATATGAGGATTCCTTCAATCCCTTGGGTAATGAACTTAAAGCGTCCGTAGTAATACTTGTAATGGTCGGCAAAATCATGACAGAAAGTACAAGCGCTCCTGCAGCAACCCCGATTCCTTGCCCGGGAAAGATGTCACGAAACAATGGTACAATAACTGTCAAACCTACAAATCCATAAACAACAGACGGAATTCCAGCTAGCAACTCAATCACCGGTTGCAGCAGTCTTTTACCCCAAGAAGGAACGATTTCCGTCATGAATAAAGAGGCACAAATACTTAATGGACTGGCAATTAACGCCGCTAACAAGGATGTAGCAAAAGACCCAACAATAAAAGGTAGAGCCCCGAATACAGGATTTTCGCCATCAGGGTCCCATTTCGTCCCAAATAGAAAGTCACTTACATGAACGCCGTTCGTAAAAAAGGTCGCCAGTCCTTTCGATGCCACGAAGTAAATCATGGACACGATAATGATCACGAGGAGAGATACACAAAAGGTGGTGTAGATCCGACCCACCCAATCCTCTACGTGATGTTTTTGGATAAGGACAGGTGATTGTTTTTTAACTTTCATAGTTGTCCTTCTTTCTTAAAGTGAAAATAGAGGCAGATAATCCGCCTCTTCGACAATATTCTACTAATCGATGCAGTCCTATTATTTCAATTATTTCTTTGTTATGTTACCTTCTACATCACGAGTAACTTGCATATTGGAAGCTGGAATATAACCAAGTTCTACGACATCACCATTCTGAATTTCATCAGAAGTCATATAATCCAAGAATGCTTTTACAACTTCATTCGGCTCACCCTTGGTATACATGTGCTCATAAGCCCATACTGGATAGGTGCCTGCTGTAACATTATCAACGGTTGCGTCTACACCATCGAATTGAATAGATTTGATTGAATCATCTAGATAAGACAATGCAAGGTATCCAATCGCTCCAGGTGTCTCAGCCACAATCTTTCTAACGTTACCTGATGATTCTTCTAGAATTGAACCTGCAATATCATCAACCTTTGTACCTAGTGCATATTTTTCAAAAGTACTACGTGTACCTGAACTACTCGGACGGTTCACGATAACAATCTTCTCATCAATACCGCCAACTTCATTCCAGTTCGTAACTTTACCTGAGAAAATATCTACGAGTTGTGCTTGAGTTAAACTATCTACACCTGTATCTTTATTCGCTACTGTCGCCATAGCCACGACTGCCACTTGATGATCAACTAGTTCTTTCGCTTTATCTGCATCAGCATCTTTCAACTTCTCTTCTGCAAACACATCAGAATTACCGATATCTGCTTGGCCGCCAGACACTTGAGTAAGACCTGTTCCGCTTCCTCCGCCTTGTACTTGTACTTGTATTTTGGAATATTTAGAATCACCCATGAATTTCTGTCCAACCTGTTCAACCAAAGGCTGTAAAGCCGTTGATCCAACCGCAAGAATAGATCCACTTAATGTTGTTTCTGTCGAGTTTGCTGTTCCTTGGGTTGCGTTGTTCGTAGTGTTAGCACCGTTGTTCGATCCACATGCAGCTGTCACAAGTAGTAGGGCCAGTGTACTCATCATGAATAATGGTTTCTTTAATTTCATTTATTAATCTCTCCCCTGTATGTGTGCTCAACGTCGTGAGCTTTCTGTATAACTTACAAACTTATTGTAGTTCTCGAACATTATTGCTAAAACGTTAGTTTGTAAATGCAATAATAAATTTTAATATATAAACTTTATAACTTCATAGAATAAATCTATAATAGAACTATAAACTTTGAGATGAGGATAAAATGATGAGCATTCTAAAGCTAATGATCCTTGTATATATCGAGAAATATAAAAAGGTGACGGATGTGGCTAAAGAGTTGAATATAAAGCAGCCCTCTGTTACTTTTCATATGAAAAGTCTAGAGGAGGAGCTCGGAACAGCCCTTTTCGAGTCCAAAAGAGGAAGGATGTTACTTACAGAAGCCGGTAAAGCTCTCTATCCCTATGCATTAAAGATTACCGGTCTAGCCTCGGAAGCGAAAAAAGTCGTTCAAGATTATGCAGCCCTGGACAAAGGAACTTTACATATTGGCGTAGATAGTCTCGCTAGCATATCTCCATTACCCAAAATGATTAGCGACTTCTCCAAAATGCATACGGGTATTTCTCTACAAGTATCTGTTAAACCTACAAATTCTATTAAACAGATGCTTATCAACCAAGACGTCGATATCGTATTCTATTATTCCTTAGATCCTACTGAAAATATGCAAGAACCTATCCAAACAGAAACTCTATTTAAGGATGAATTAGTTGTCATCTTCGGACCCCATCACCCGTTCACGAACCTTAACAACATCGATGTGCAACATATTGCAAAGGAATTTTTCATTCAACATGCAGAAGAATCATTTATCAAAGAATTTACATTAGACTTATCCAATAACAATCGAATTCATCTGTGGGAAAGAATACAAATGGACTCTTCCGAAGCTATTAAATTAGCTGTTAACGCAGGAGAGCACATCTCCTTCTATCCGAAAAGAGGAATTACGCACGAGCTAGCATGTGGTCAACTGATGTGTCTGCCTATGCCAGAACAGACTTCCACTCCCATTCAATCGATCATGGCCTCTTATCCCGATACAACTCATTCCTCATTACGAAGTGAGTTTGTACAATTTGCTCGAAAGTATATGCTATAACTCCAATTTGTTAACTGAGCTAATTTAACTAATACGTATAATCGTTTTGCACTACTGCAGTTTGGTTTGGTTTGTTTGATTATGTATTCACGAACGACAATAATCCACCAAGTTCAGAACTGGCGGATTATTGTCGTATTAATGATATAAGACCTCGATATAAGAGTGAGAATTAAGCGCTAGGCGCTATTTTCTTCCTTAATTCCCCCACACGAGCAAGCGCAGCGGCATCCTCCAGAATCGATTCAGGTTCATTTCCCTTGCCTATAATATGTCCATCAAACTGGGTTCCTGTAAAATCGAAAATATATTGAAATTGTTGGATCAGAGGTAGCCCTTTTAAATGTGGTTCATCGTCCCCAACAGCGATAACATAGGCTTTTTTGGTGGACATTTTTGATATGAAATGAGGTCTATCTTCACGTAATGATTGGGACCAGCGATCGATAAATGTCTTCATAACGCCAGATACGCCATACCAATAGATCGGTGTCGTAAACACAATCGTATCCTGCTCCAATACAAGGTCAATCAGTTTATGGTAATCATCTTCTGGGTATTCTCCAGGTTCAGTATGACGATAGTCCGTTATAGGTTGAAGATTATAGTCCGACAAATAGATTCGATCCGCATCCAAACCCTCAACTAATAAATCAGCTAGTTTGTCTGAATTTCCATGTCTACGTGAACTTCCGTAAAGCACAACAACTCCCAATGTGATCTTCCTCCTTAAGTATAAACAAGTTCAATATTCCGTATTACCGCTAACGCTGATTCTCTGGCTTCTATTGGAGTGTTACCCACAGTAATGACATAGCCCAATCGATCATCAGAACTTTTCGGAACAATGATATGATCACCTAATTGAACTGAAATATGAGAACGAATGACATGTTCATTATTCTCGATATGTTCAAGCCCGTGAATATGTGATACGATCCCTTCTTTTTCTGCAGTCAAATAAGCTACTGAAGCGGCTCTGTTCTGATGGGTACTCAGGTCGATGGGAAGATCCAAATAATAATGAACTGTAGCTTTGAAGATATCAAACCCTAAGGCTTGAATTAATAAATCTGACGAGATATTATCTCCACCGGGTCTGCCATTCACTTCAATAATTCGAGGTCCTTGTTCAGTCAGCTTAATTTCCACATGACTAGGACCATTAATGAGTCCTATTGCCTTTAGTGCACTGACAGCCGTATGAATGATATCCTCTTCTCTCTCAGGATATACTGAAGTCGGTAACGTATGCACAATCTCAACGAAATATGGCAATGGTGAAGTTGTTTTTTCGGTAACAGCAGAGAATATTGGGTTCCCGTCCTGTAAAAAAAGTTCTACGCTAAACTCCTGTCCATCTAGATATTCTTCGATTAAATACTCCTCTCGGACTTTAAAGTCCATATAGGTTTCTTTAAAATCAAATATTTCAGTCATCGCTTGTTCCAACTCACTTGAACTATTGATAAAAAAAACATTTTGACTACTCGAAGCATTGGTTGGCTTCAGTACGACTGGATAACCAATCTCACTAGCTGCTAATGCTGCTTCTTCATAGGTTTTAACTTTCTTAAACTTTGCGCTAGGAACAGCGTGATCTGCATAGGCTTCTCTGGCTAAATCTTTATTCCTTGCTTTCAGCGCTGCTTCATAAGGCACTCCCTTTAGCCCGAGTCGTTCTGCCACCTTCGCAGTAAGATGTGAAGCATAATCTGTTGCCGGAATTAGAGCGTCGAGCTTATCAGAGTATGCCGAATGAGTAATGGCTTCATACAATGAGTCTTCATCTCGAATATCCGCAATAATCAGATCATCAAATAGCCCCTCATACCCATACTTCGCAGGATTATCATAAGAAGAGACAATCGAAATGATCTTGTAGCCCTCTTCATACGCAGCTCTAACAAAACTAACCCCGTAAAAACTCGGCTCAACAAAAGCGACTATTCTTTTACTATTCATCTCGTCCCTCCACTTCATTAGATTGTTAAGTTTTGGTTACTAGCTTTCACTTTACTTCCTAACAGTTGATACAACACAAACCCTAATAGCATTAGAACACTCATGCACATAAAACCTACACCCGCAGAATAACGTTCGATAAGTACACCCAGACCTGAGGCAAAAACCGTCTGCAACAGTAACGAAATCGCCATCCAAACCGATAACGCTCTTCCCATATAAGACTTGGATACCGTCTCCATGATCGTTGTATTTATCAATATTCGTAATGAAGAATTACTAAGACCAATACATACACTTCCTATATATAAGACAAATATATATTTATTAAATGCCAAGGCAAGTAAGCTACTAATGGCTAACAAGAAAAACAGTGCAATCGTTCCTTGTTTCGATATTTTTCGAGCAAACGGTGCCGCAATAAACCCAGATATAAGTCCTCCTATGCCATAACACATATCTGATAATCCGAACACTACAGAATCACCGCGAACAGAGTTAGTGACATATCCCGGAAGCACGACATTATAGATCATCGTAGAAATTAAAGGGACAATCGCTACAACTCCTATCCAAAAAATATAGGGTCTCTCCTTTAGGTAGGTAATACCATTTTTAAAATTAGCATAGAAGGTCTCCTCTTTATTGTCTATCACAATAGGACTGTATTGGACCCTATAAAGGAATAGGCTGCTTAGAATAAATGCGATAGCATTAATTGTTAAAATAAGTTCGAATCCAGAGTATTTATACAATATGCCTGAAGCCGCACCTGCCATAAACATGCCCACCTGTAAGCTGATCTCCACTAACGAATTACCATTGATTAATTCTTTCTCTGTAAGAAGCTCTTGCACTAAGCTTCTAGATGCCGACATATATATCGACCAACTCATGCCATTGATAATCGTAAAAAAATATAGATATTCCGTATGAAATCCAAATATTAAAAATAGACAAATTATCGCAACGATTCCTAAGGTCCGAAATAAATTAGTCCATAAAATAATTTTTTTGCGATTGAATTTATCGGTCAACGTCCCAACAAATGGGGAAATCACTAACCCAGCAATCACATTTAAAGAGAGCATGAACCCAATCAATTGAATTGACCCTGTCTGATCCATAAGAAACCAATTCGCTCCAATGGTGCTCATGCCCACGCCGAATCCCGAAATAATATCTGAAAAGAAAAAATGACGGAAATTCCTTGGTTTTAGAATACTAAAAACCATTTGTACCCCCTATTAGATGTATTTGCTGTTGCAACGGTTCAAGTCCAAAACCTAAGTAATCCAGTACATCTTTATGAGAGCCACCATAAATGGGCCACTTTTCACCACAATCATGAGAGTAGACTTTGCACTCAGGCATTAATAAAGCTAGATTGGAAGCTGAGCTTCCTGTAGCTCTATGTTCTTCCACGACAAGAAACGTATCCGAAAGTTGCTTTAAGTCACCGATATAACTTTTTAAGCTAGTTAAATCTACATAACATAAGTGTGCATGAACAACCGAGTCATTGTCTTGAACGATCTGTTTACATAGTTCAGTTGCCTCTTCCCCGATTGATATTAAACAAAGTTTAGTGTCTGTGGATACTTTTCCTTCAATAATGAGTTCTTTACAACTACTTTCCTCCGTTCGATCAAGACTGTCATAAACAGCATTTCTCGCCAGACGAATATAATAGGGTTCTTGCGATACCGCAGCTTCCTGGATAACCTTCCTAGTCTCTAACTCTCCATGGGGACAAGCAATTCGTATATTCTGAAAAGATTGGATAATCGCAATATCTTCTAAACAATGATGAGTCGTGCCAAACCAACCCCCTGAAACTCCACCATAAGCAGCAACTATTTTGATGTTTTTCTCCATATATCCCATGGCTAATTTGATACTTTCCGCAGCTCTAACAGCAGCAAAAGAAGCGAAGGTTGAGAAAAAAGGAATAAAACCTGCTTCGGCTAGACCTGCCGCTATATCAACACTAGCCAATTCTGCTATCCCTAAGTTAAAAAAACGGTCGGGATAACTTTGTTCAAATGGGTGATTCTTCCCACCTAAGTCTGCTTCAATACAAATGATTCTTTCATTATTAAAGGCAAGCTTTGTGAGTTCATCCCGATATGATTCCCTTCCTGATTTTCTCATCCTAAACTCCTCTTCCATTTACTAGCGACTCTTGGGGGTATTTTGGCGTAATGAGCATCTGGATTTCCCTCTATAGCTTCTACACCCTTTCCTTTAACTGTTGTGGCTAGCAGAGCTAATGGTTTCTCATGTTTGAGCTCTAATGCAGCTAAAATTTGTTCCATGTTATGACCATCTATTTCTTCCACTTGGAACCCAAATGATTCAAATCTTGCTCTCAGGTTATTGAGCGGTGATATATCTCTGACATAACCATCATTCTGACCGCCATTACAATCTATGATATAAATGAAATTTGAGATTGATTTAGCCTGAATAATCTGAGCTGTTTCCCAACATAGACCCTCTTGCAGTTCGCCATCGCCACCTAACACGATACCTAAACCATCAAGATTCTTAACTTTTTGTCCTAATGCCCAGCCCGCCGCATAAGGAATACCGTGTCCTAAGCTCCCTGTCGAGAATGGGATATGGGGCAGTTTATGATTGGGATGACCCGTGAATAAGGAGCCTTTCTCACCGTAAGAATCAGCAGGATTATCTTCAATGAGCCCATACAGATAAAGTGCTGCATACAACGCCGCCGCTGTATGACCTTTACTAAGCACAATAACGGTGTTCTCGTCTTTTGCATATTTTGAATAAACACCAATAAGAAGATCTATTACCGATAAACTTCCACCTATATGGCACCCCGTCTCCGAGGCAGCCATATCTATAATCAGCTTTCTTGCTTCTTGGGTGATTGCAACTAAGTTATTTAGATGCTCAGCATGGGGAATAGGCTCATATAAGGTTTCTATATTATTCACTCCCTTTCAACCTAAACCATTCTCCAACGGCTTCTTTAAGAATGGTTCTAGTCGCTTCCACCTCTTTTATATCCAAGTATTCATGATTCGTATGATCTAAGCTGGAGTCTCCAGGGCCATAGGCAACCATGGGGATCGATTCCCATGTCGTTGCCAGTGTGTTCATATCACTCGTTCCACGTTTTTTGATATAATGGATGGACTTTTCTTCCTTCGCGAAGCTACGAACAAACGCTTTGACCAATACACAATTACGTGGATTAGCAAATCCTGGTGTAGCGCGTAACACCTTAACAACCACCTCGTCACCGAAATCCAATGCGATCTTCGAAGCGTACTCCTTGCCAGCAGGAGGTGAAATTCTAAAATTCAATATCCCTGTTACTGTGAGTATTCCTTTCTCATTACTGTGTTGGATATCAATCAGTGACGATAGACATTGTGGGTCAATGTTCTGCACCCTTGCACGTATTTCCTCGACAACCACATGTAATTGATCGATAACACTCAGTGCATCCTTGGCAGCCGTATGTTCTTGGGGTCGACTGATGGTAATCTCCAATTTATATAGTCCATAGTAGCCCAATGTTAGACTACCTTCTCCACTGGGTTCACCAATAATCACGGCATCGGCGCTGTAATGATCTTTAATATAATGAGCTCCTTTAGAAGACGATATTTCTTCTTCCACGGCACCTATAACAAGTAAAGAACCATCCGAAGGCACTTCAACATCTCTCAACATATGAACGAAATTCACGAAACATCCTTTGGCATCTACCACACCCCTGCCTGTAATCCCATCACGATCACTTTCAACTCTCCAGATATGCGGAACGGTGTCCAAATGCCCTAGAAGCATCAGCTTGTTAGGTCCATTTCCTTTTTCAAAAACAATGTTACCCACTTCATCAATCCGACCCAAAACGCCTGGATATTGAATGGTATCCAACAAATAATGAGCTAGCTCATGTTCACCTTGGGAAATCGAGGGAATGCGCACAACCTTATTTAATAAGTCCATATCATTTAAATCTCTTTCCATATTCCAAAACCAAGTTTTCCCTGTGCCCGCTAACGTATGCGGTCCAGTAATACATACATCGCAGATCCCATGTTGCATGGCTAAATTTGCAGCCCGTACCTTTTGTTTCATTCTTCCTTTAATCGAATGTAATTCATCACCTAAATAAACATCCGAGAGGGTGGATCTTTCATCTTCTACGTTCTCAAGTATTCCGTAAGTACTCGTCACAAATCTTAGATGTTGTGCTTCTAACGCAATCGCTAGATGGGCTGCGAGCACGTCAGCATCAATATTAATGAACTCCCCAAGCTCTTTATCTATGATGGGAGGTGTCAGGCACACGACATCAAATGTAGCTAAAGTAGCTTTCAAGAATTCCACATTACACCCTGTGAAGTGTCCAAAGAACGAATCTCTGACAATGACTGCTTTATTGTTTTTTAATACTTTGAGAGGTTTAGCTTTGGTTCCAAAGACAATCTCATTCTCCCCACCTGATTGTGAGAATACGTTAAGATGATGTTTCCTCAGATTTTCATTGACGATCGGGATAATAATTTCATCATACGCAGCACGAATGATGGGCATTTCTTCAGGGGAACAGTATCGAACTTCATCCCCACTTACTAACGTAAGAAACGGTATCTCTCGATCAATATTGTTATATTTTTGTTTAATCCCTTCAGCGCCACCTGCCACCAAAAGAATCTTGCCACCTCTGTGTACAATCGCACTGATTTCCTCAAATATCTCCGGATGATTCACAAGAGTACTGCTTCCTAACTTAATAACATATAAGTGATCCATTAAGGCCATACTCCTTCCAATTCAGATTGTAACCCTGTCTCCTCAGGGAAACCCAAATAGAGATTTGCCGCCTGAATCGCTTGTCCTCCAGCCCCTTTGATTAAATTATCTATACTGGCGATAGATACACAATTATTACCGTCGACATAGACACCCACTTCCGCGTAATTCGTTCCCGCTACCGTTTTGATCATAGGATTAGAATTGTGCCCGACGTTGGAATTGAAATAATGGATAAACGGTGGGGATGCATACGTGCTATAAAAGGCTTTTTTCACATCAATCTCTGAGACTTGTTCTTTAAGAATCGAATAGGATGTAACCATGATTCCTCTCGGCAGATCAAGACTATAGGTAGAAAATTGCAGATCAATTTCTTTGTCAAAATACGTTTTGAAAGCAAATTCAATCTCTGGCTTATGTCTATGCCCATGTACTTTATATGGTCGGAAATTATTCGTACGCTCAGCATGATGCTCAGTCGTCGTTTTTCCACCTCCACTAGAGCCTGTTTTTGCATCGGTAACAATGCGATTCTCGATTAAGTCATGAGCCAAGAGCGGATACAAGCTATAAATCGTTGCCACAGCCATACAACCCGGAAGATTTACGACCTTAACATTACGATCGATCCTGCTAAACTCAGGAATATAGTAATAACTAGAGCCATGAAATTCGTGCTTTAGTGTTTCAGGATAATGTTGTTGTAAGAGTTCCAAATCTGTAACTCTATAATCTCCACTTACATTAAAAATATAATCCGTATGCAGGGATACCTGGTTAATCACTTGGGGCAAGACACCTGTTGGCAAACAAGAAAAAATGATGTCATATTTACTGTTCAGGTCGGAAATTTTACTGAATTTTAAGCCATTCGTTCTTTTCCCATGTCTAAACGCCATGAAGTACTTGTCTACTGGACTTCCAGCTTTAGACTCTGAAGAGACAAATTCCACTTGAAAGAAGGGATGTTTACTTAACAACCTGTATATTTCAGCGCCTGTAAAACCAGTTCCGCCTAGAATTGCTACTCGTTTCACACTATATTCAGAGGTACTCATCCTAATCTAGCATCCCTTTCATACAGAACTGAATCATTCGTGTTTCTGTCTACGATTTGACGAATGATGTCTGGATTAGCATCGATTTTTTGGAAGACTAAGGCGTACGCTTGAATTCTTTCATATTCAATGGGTGATCTTAACTCTCTGCATATTGTTAAGGTAGACCGCAACATTTTTAACGTTTCAGGGAAGTTGTGAATGTCATAACCTAAATCATCACGTTCTGATAATGTAAATGGAAAGCCGTTTCCAAAGCCGATCTTATTCTTAAATGGAAGATGCCCTGGGATCGGAACGTTCTGCCATTCTCTTGCGAACACACCTTCACTCATCGCCAGTTCTTGAATAGCCTCTTTCACTTTATAATCAGCAAGATCCTCTAAACCCAAGTTTGCTGGCGTTAACTTGATTCTGTACATGTTATAGCTATGCTTGGAACCTAGCGGTACAACGGGTCCTCTAAAGAGCTTTGTCTTCGAAAGAACCTTCGTTAGATACCCAGCATTTCTTGCTCGGATAGCATCATAATAGGGGAGACGCTCCAACTGACTTATCCCAAAAGCTGCTGCAATCCAAGACATTCTGTAATCAATGCCCGAATCCTCGAGGAAAGCCAAAGCTCTCTCATAGTCTTCCTTCTCCTTGAAAAAGGCTATGCCACCTTCGCCTCCAACAGGGAAATTTTTATCTGCCATTAAACTTTGACCGGCACTATCGCCGATGGAGCCACATTTTTGATTACCAATCGAAGCCGAATGAGCATGAGAGGCATCTTCAACTAAACGTAAAGAATATTTCTTACTGATTAGGCTTAATTGCGTGAGGTCTGCTGGCAATCCATGTACATGGACTGGCATAATCACTTTCGTTCTACTGGTAATCGCCTGCTCTACTTTGGCAGGATCTAGGCAATAGGTTTGTGGATCAATATCCACAAAAATGGGAATAGCCTTCGCAGCCACGACGGCCTGTGCAGTAGCAATAAACGTGAACGCGGGTAGAATCACCTCATCGCCTGGTTGCACCCCAACTCCCACTAAAGCTAGATGAAGGCTGGAAGTCCCACTTGCGGTAGAAATCGCATAATTAGCCCCCACATAATCACGATATTTTTCCGTGAATTCATCGATGACACGATCTGGATCCTGCTGGATCGAGATTAACATCTGCATAACGTCTTCTTTGGTGATGATTGGGAAGTTTGTTTTTCGTACATCCTCAGGGATGACAGCAGGGCCACCTTTATATGCCAGCTCTGCTGTTATCCAATCATCTGAAGGTAGTTCCAACAGCTTTTGTATGAAATCTGTCTTCATTCTGGTGGTTCCTCCTTAGCAAAGTTAATTTCACACACGCCCCCACTAGGGGGCTTAAGCGATAGTTAAACTGAATGGCTGGCTCGATATCGGAATCACTTTCTTCTTGCGTCCACATCGTTTTCAAATCAAAAGCACCAAAAATCTTTAGCCTCTCCGCTTTCTTCCAAATAGAAATGTCATTCACCGCTAATGCAGCGCAAGGACCAAACCCTAAATCCGTGAAATCTAATACAAGAACTTGATTTTGAGTTGAAGTTGCCTTGGATAAGACCACTTCTTCTAACTCATTGAGATTTTGCCAATTCACTGAAATGGTTGTAAAACCAAGTCCAATATCTAGATCATCCTCTAAATTAACTCCTAACCAATATAAAAACTTACGTTCTTGATCCGTTGCTTGTTCTAGTCGAGTAGATGAACCATGTACAATATTCTGTCCCCATAATGCACCATGAACAGCACCTGTATAGCTATTGAATAGTGCTACATGTTTAGCCTTGGTTATCTTACTGATACTTTTTTCTAAACCTTTTAATTCATTCTCGTTCTTCTCAATACTCATAATTACACCTGAATTAAGAACTCTAGATAATACAAATGAAAGCGAGAAGTAGTTATCTTTTTGGATCACGGAATCTGTCATTGTGCCTCCTTTATTATTAATTTATTGTTTGAGCAAATTTACTTTTCAACGCTATTTTTTGCTTTAGGTATTGCGCTATATGATAGGCAACATCGACACCGTGGATCTTCCATGACTTGGAGAACTCAGGGTTTTGATTGATTTCGCATACGAGATAACGGTTATGTTTGAAATCATAGAATAGATCTAATCCATAGATACCTTCTCCCAAAACATCAATCAGTTTATTACATATAGATCCAATCTCAGAGTCAATGTCCATCGGTTCAATTTCAGCGCCAAGGTGTGTATTGGTTTTCCAATTGTCGACGGATACTCTGCGGAAAGCCACAATGGGCTTACTTCCTACAATCACGACTCGGATATCGAAGTCTCCCTTTTCAACAAATTCTTGAACTAGGACTGGGAAGGATTGTTGTGTTGGATCGATAGATTCTCTTGCCGCTGTCCATGCATCCAAACCATCTTTGCCCACTATTCTCGCAATTCCTCTTCCCCACGATGAGCTCGCAGGTTTGATCACAAAGCCATCACCAAAATCATCAAACCATTCCGTCAGATTGGACGATGTAAAGGCCACCTTAAATCTGGGCTGCGGAATATTAGCTTGTTGAAATACAATCGATTGATAAATTTTATTCGTACAAATCGTAATCGCCTTAACTGAATTAACAGTGTCAACGCCAGCTAACTCCAACATGGTTGATCGACTTAGAGCTTTTTTTTGAGAAAGGCAGCGAATGAGAGCTAATCCAACTTGCTCAGATCTATCTGTTTCCAAAGGTAACTCCATCGAATCAAGATTGATTTCTACGTTAAAGGCATCATCTTTAAGAAAATCAGCTATGCGTTTTTCTTCCTCACGCAGTTTGGTTACACAGATGAGAATATCTGTATGGTTACTCATTTCCCAGCTCCTTTACTCACCCCATGTTTCTTCAATTTCAGGAGCGAGTTCTATAGTTATCACATTTTTAACAGCATGTACTTCATGTTCTTGACCGCATGAGGAGCACTCCACGATCTCCCCCGTTGTTGCATCTTCCTCTACACTAAAATCAGACTTGCATACCAGACAATTTAAGCTACTCATTACCATCTTCCACCTTTCGGATATAATTTGACTACACCAACCTGAATAGTTGGTTTAAATGTATCATTCAACTATTAAAACGTAACCTTTGATGACCTTTTAAATTCCCAGATAAATGGGTTGTTGAAATTTGTATTAAAACTATCATATATTTTCCAATTAAGTCAATTAAAGTTCGATAAGATTCTTCTATTACACTATAGAATATTCTGATACACGCTCTGTAAAGTAAATCTGCGCATAGCCATCTATTTTACGCATCCTCTAAGAACGTATAAACAAAGTGATCCTATCTATTATCCCTAAATCATGCTGATAGCGTCATCATATAGTTCTTCTATCTTCGAATAGAAAAAAGCTATTATATGGTAATTTACGCAAAAAATTATATGTGATATATTATCCCCATTATTCACAGCAAAATTATTGGAATAACATATTCCTAGGTATTAACAATCAGACCCAAAGGAGGAACTGCCCTGAGCAAACAACAGATAGTGCAGTGGTTGGATGAAAACAAAGAGCCATTTGTAAACTTGGCCAAGGAGATTTGGGAGCGACCCGAGCTGGCATTTGGCGAAAAATTCGCTTCTCAATTGCAACAATCTCTTTTGGAGGGCAATGGCTTTTCACTCCTCACAAACGTAGGCGGAATACCCACTGCATTTGTCGCAGAATTTGGTACAGGTCAGCCGATTATCGGTATTTTGGGTGAGTATGATGCTCTTCCAGGCCTATCCCAAACTGTTGGCGTAGTGAAGGAAGAAATCCAAACCAATGGCCCTGGTCATGGTTGTGGACACAATCTACTAGGAACAGCTGGTGTAGCCGCCGTTATTGCTCTTAAAAAGATTTTAGAAGTGGAAAATATCGTTGGGACGATACGGTATTATGGTTGCCCCGCTGAGGAAGTATTGTCTGGGAAAACATTTATGGCTAGAGCAGGTGTTTTTAATGATTTAGATTGCGCACTGTCTTGGCACCCAGGAACTACAAATATGGTGGCAAATTACCGAACCTCAGCGCTAACCTCCGTTGAATTCTTCTTCAAAGGACGGACTGCTCATGCAGCAACAGCTCATTTGGGTAGAAGTGCACTCGACGCCGTTGAATTAATGAACATAGGCGCTAATTATCTGCGGGAGCATGTTGTAGACGGTACACGTATCCATTACACCATCACCAATGGAGGTGTGGCACCTAATATTGTGCCGGATAAAGCTAGTACTTGGTACTTTCTACGAGGAGCCAATCGGAAGGAGGTGGATCAAGTGTTTGAACGAGTGATCAAAATTGCCCAGGGTGCAGCGCTAATGACCGAAACGGAAGTCAGCTGGGAAATTAAAGCGGGTGCCTACGATCTTAACGTAAATGATACTCTTAATCAGCTTATGTACAGGCAAAAGGATGTTATCGGCCCTCTCCAATTTACAGAAGAAGACCACGCATTTGCAGAAGCTCTGGTCGAAACACTTGATCCATCATCAAGAGAAACTTCGCAAAGAATGCTAGCCCAATTCGGTATACATGAGAACACACTGCTACCCACCGAATTCATTCGTTTTACATCGCCGGGTGGGAGTGTTGCGGGATCTTCAGACGTAGGTGATGTCTCTTGGATTACTCCCGTTGGACAGGTCGGAACAACCTGCTCTGCTGTCGGCATCCCATTACATACCTGGCAAGCTACAGCTTCATTCGGGTCCCCCATTGGCTTTAAAGGTATGATCCATGCCTCTAAGGTTCTCGCCCTTACGGCATATGAGCTACTGGTTGATGGAAAGGAAGTTCTTGAGCAAGCACAAGCAGAATTCCTGCAGTCGACTAAAGGAAAAGCTTATATTCCGGCCATTCCTAATGAAGTAAAAGCTCCGGTACTCGTGTAAGCGATGGATAACTTACTGGAAGTTCATCGACTGCAAACTGTATTTCGATCCGATCGCGGCGATGTGACCGCTGTCGATGAAGTCAGCTTTAAGATACAGCTGGGTGAAACCATCGGAATCGTAGGAGAATCTGGATGTGGAAAAAGTGTTACCTCCTTATCCATCATGAGTCTGTTAGGCAAGGAAGGTCGTATTCAGCAGGGAGAGATTTGGTTTAATGGGACCAATCTAGCTGAATTGTCGGAGACAGAGCTTCGCCTGCTACGTGGCAAAGAAATCGCAATGATTTTTCAAGAACCTATGACGTCTCTTAATCCGGTTTTCACTATTGGTAATCAATTAATAGAAACGATCCGACTGCACATGAAGTTAAACCGTAAAGATGCTAAGTCTTACGCCATTGAAATGCTAACCAAAGTTGGTATTTCTCGTCCCGAAGCGATCCTGAAGGAATATCCACATACTTTATCCGGTGGAATGCGCCAACGCGTCATGATCGCTATCGCGCTTGCTTGCAAGCCCAAGCTTCTCATCGCAGATGAACCTACCACTGCACTTGATGTCACCGTTCAAGCTCAGATCTTGAGTTTAATGAAGCTGCTTCGTGAAGAAAGCGGCGCATCGATTATGCTGATCACACATGACTTGGGCATCGTTGCAGAAATGGCTGATAAAGTGATCGTGATGTATGCTGGCCAAATTGTTGAAGAAGCCGATGTCTACTCCTTATTTGAGGAGCCGCTTCACCCTTATACCAAAGGACTATTACAATCCATTCCTGGTACGGGGGATGATAACAACGACCGATTATTCGGTATCCCTGGCACGGTTCCATCTATACAGCGAATGCCTCAGGGCTGCAGGTTCCATACCCGCTGCGAGTATGCTACGGAACAATGCGTTCATGAGCAGCCGCAATTAAAGACAATTTCACCTAACCATCATGTGAAGTGCTGGCTGTATTAGGGTTATTTACGACCTGAATTGAGTGAGGAAATGGGGAGTAGTATGAAATGATAGAAGCTGAGAATTCACTTTCCCAAGCTCCATTAGTCCGAATCGAGCGATTAAAAACCTACTATCCCATTAAAAAGGGAATCTTCTCTCGGACAGTAGGACACGTCAAAGCCGTTGACGATATTACCCTCAATATCTACGAAGGTGAGACATTAGGACTCATCGGAGAATCCGGGTGTGGCAAATCCACCATCGGTCGTTCCATAGTAAGGCTCGAGAATCCTAGTGAAGGTAGTATATTTTTTCAGAATGAAGATATCACACCCTATTCTAACCAACAATTAAAGCCGATTCGCAAGCAGATGCAAATGATATTTCAAGATCCCTATTCATCGTTAAACCCGCGAAAAAAGATCAATGAAATCTTATCCGAGCCGTTTATCGTACACAAGCTTGTTGAATCGAGAAAGGTACAGCACAATGTAGATCAATTATTGGATGCAGTCGGCTTACCACGCTCCTACAAAAATCGTTATCCTCACGAATTTTCTGGTGGGCAGCGTCAACGTATTGGGATCGCGAGAGCTATTTCTTTACGTCCCAAATTCATTGTATGTGACGAGCCGGTCTCTGCGCTAGATGTATCTATTCAAGCTCAAATCTTAAATCTACTTAAGGATTTGCAAAAAGAGTTAAATCTCACTTATTTGTTCATTGCGCATGGGGTTGGCGCAGTGAAATATATTAGCACTCGGGTTGCAGTCATGTACCTCGGAAAAATAGTAGAGGTCGCAGATCAAGCTACTTTATTCAATCATCCCAAGCATCCTTATACGCAGATTTTATTAAATGCCAGCCCAGTGCCAGATCCTAAGCTACGTCATAAAGAACGATTCATTATACAGGGTGAAGTCCCAAGTTCCGCCAACCCGCCTGAGGGATGTCGATTTCATACACGATGTCCTTACGTGCAGGAAAAATGTAGACACGAAGAGCCAGCAATCACGGGTGTGCTTCACGCCGTTGCCTGCCATTATCCCATAAGTTAAAGCTTGGAAAAGGAGGAAGCTTCTTATGCTCCATTACATTGTTAGACGCGTGCTAATTGCGGTTCCGGTTTTATTAGGCATTACCATTCTCAACTTTTGCATTGTAAATCTAGCACCTGGCAATCCGGTTGATATGTACCTCGATCCCAATACACCCAAGCAGCTAATGGAAGCTAAGAAGGAAATGCTTGGACTCAACGATCCCATCATCATTCAGTATTTCAAATGGCTCTGGCAATTGCTTCACGGTGATTTCGGTTTTTCCTTTAGCTCCTTTGCTCCTGTTACACATATCATCGGGGAACGTATCGGCCCCACCCTTGTGCTGACTTCGATTTCTTTAACCGCTGGGCTCTTAATAGCCATTCCCATTGGTATTATAAGCGCGGTCAGACAAAACACCCGGTTTGATTACATCATGACAGGCCTATCATTTATCGGAACTTCCATTCCACAGTTTTTTCTTGGACTAGGTCTAATCTATATTTTTGCCCTTCATTTCAAAATACTACCTACGGGCGGGATGCTGACAATAGGTGGCGATGGCAGCTTAGGGGATAGAATCAGACATCTGATTCTTCCCGTCTCCGTACTTACGATTGCTATTGTCGGTAAGAAAATAAGATATGTACGTGCAAGCATGCTCGATGTGCTAAAGCAAGATTATTTACGTACCGCTCGCGCCAAAGGCCTGCATGAGTTTATTGTCACTAATAAACATGCACTGCGTAATGCGCTTATTCCAATCATCACTGTGTACGGTATGGAAATCCCCCTATTACTCGGAGGAAGTATTATTATTGAACAAATTTTTCAATGGCCTGGCATCGGGCAGCTGACCATGCAATCCATATTATCGAGGGATTATCCCACCCTAATGGGTTTGAACTTTATAGCTGCAATTATTGTACTTGCGACTAATTTAATGACGGATATTCTATATTCAGCAGCAGATCCACGTGTCAAATATAACTAGAAAGGGGGGATTCGTATGTCCTTAACGGATATCCAAGTGAAAACCAATACCCGGATAATGGACACTATAGAAATCATAGAGTTGGAGCCTGAGGAACGCTATAGCCAGCAGATCATTCGCCGCTTCAAGAAAAACCGATTAGCCGTTGCGGGCCTTATCTTTATCATCCTGCTCGTATTTACTGGACTGTTTGCTCCATGGTTAACGCCGCATAACCCTAATGAAGTGACTGCCTTCTTCTCAGCTTCCCCTTCTTCTGTTCATTGGCTTGGAACAGACCAAGTGGGGAGAGATGTTCTAAGCAGACTCATTTATGCAACTAGAATCTCCCTGATCGTTGGCTTTCTCACTGTATCGATCTACGTTACCGTAGGTACGACAATCGGCTTAATCTCCGCTTATTATGGAGGCTGGATGGATATGTTCGTCATGCGACTTAGTGATATTTTCATGGCTTTTCCTTATTTAATGGTCATCTTGGTCGTCGTCAGTGTATTGGGTTCAAGTCTTACCACCATCATTCTCGTTCTTGCTCTATTCTCATGGCCTACAGTGGCTCGTTTGGTTAGGGGAAATGTACTTTCACTCAAGCAATTGGATTATGTAAAAGCTAGCATCGCCCTTGGATTAAGTCCGTGGCGTATAATGTTTAGTCATATTCTGCCCAATACCCTTGGTCCCATTATCGTTAATGCCACGTTCGGTATAGCTGCTGCGATCCTAAGTGAGGCAGGGCTTAGCTTTCTCGGGATGGGGATCCAACCCCCAACACCTAGTTGGGGAAACATGCTCAGCGATGCTCAATCTTTAACCGTATTAACCAATCAACCCTGGCTGTGGGTACCTGCTGGATCTATTCTTTTGCTTACCGTATTAGCTATCAATTCCATGGGCGATGGGCTTCGAGATGCATTAGACCCCAAGCAATAAAATTCTTAGGATTCGAACTACCTCTATTATTAAAATATGATCTATAAAGGAGATCTTCCGATGAAATCAATGAAACACCTTCTATCCATCAGCTTATTATCTTTATTCGTTCTCATCCTTGCTGCCTGCGGCTCAACAAAGGAAAACGCTAATAAATCAGCTTCCCAGCAAAGTCCACCCGCAGAGAACGCTGCGGATACGACAGAACCCATCGCGAAAGAAGAAACAACGGCAAAACCAAAAATAGTCTCCATTGGGATTGTTAATTCCCCTATTACTTTAAACCAAATCAATCATCAAGGAGATTCTGCATCCCAAACAGTACTCAACATCATCAATGATTCACTCTTTGATCTAACAGAATCATTTGAATTTGTCCCTAAGATTGCTTCATCTATTGAAACAACAGATAACCAAACCTTTGTCGTTACCTTGAATCCAAATGCTAAATGGAATGACAACGAGCCCTTCACTACAGCTGATGTAGCTTTCACATTAAAAACTGCACTGAATCCCAAGGTTGAAAGCACCATTCGTATTGCTTTTGTCGAGGGCCTAGATGATGCGGGTAAAATCCCTTCAGGACAAACGGAGATCTCCGGGCTCAAGATTATTGACAAACAGACTTTTGAAGTTAAAAGCAAGACACCTATCGACCCTAATATTTTCAAAGAAAACTTTGCTACGAAAATCAACTTTTTGCCGGAACACATTTTAAAGGACATCGATCCTGCACAATTAGCGACTGACCCCTATTTTCAGAATCCTACCGTAACCATTGGTGCATTCAAATACTCTAAGTTTGCCAAAGACCAATATTTTGAAGCGGTACGGAATGAAAATTACTATCTTGATATCGCTAAGCTAGATAAAATCATCGTTAAAGTACTGCCTGCAACAAATCTAGTAGCCCAACTACAAACCAACGAAATCCAATTAAACTCCTTGCCCGTTGGACTTATTCCCATCACAGATTATGAAACAGTCAAAGCATTACCTAATATTGACCTCACCTCAAGTACTCCATCAGAGCCTGCAGAGTTATTTTTCAATGTATCGAAGATTACAGATCCTAAAGTACGCCAAGCTTTTGCATACGCGCTTAACCGTCAACTGATCGTTGACCAGCTGTTTAAAGGACAGGCAGATGTCATCGACGGTGGTGTTCCGAACAATCACCCATACTACGCCAAAGATACGAAGCTATATACGTATGATCCTGAAAAAGCAAAACAACTGCTCCAAGAAGCTAATTGGGATTCCAAACGTGAAGTTCAGCTGCTTGTTCCTTCAGGCAATAAACTTCGTGAACAGGCCGCCGACATCTTAGTTCAGAACTTGATTGCCGTTGGCGTAAATGTGAAAATCCAAAAATTTGACTTTGGTACGTTGATCGGAAAAGTAGACAAAGGTGATTATGATTTAACCATCTTTAATCGTGATTATTATTTTGAGCCGAGTTTATATTTCACACTATTTAAAAGCGATAACGAAAATAATTTCCTTCACTATAACAATCCACAGGTGGATGCGCTTATTGCCAAGGGGGAAACCGAGACTGACCCCGCGAAGCGCCTGGAGACTTATAATCAGCTACAAGCTTTATTACACGAGGATCTTCCATCCATCGCCATATATTCCGAGAAGCGTTTACAAGCCGTTTCTAAAGATATCATTGAAGGTAAACCCGCGAATGTCGGACAATTTAATAACGTGAATAAATGGGACTTAAAAGAGTAATGGCAAAATAATTTTAAATAAATAAGGCAGCCCGTTGTAATAGAATATCTATCGTAACGGGCTGTTAATCATTATACAATGCTGAGGGGTCCATTATTTTCGAAAATATATTCACCAAACCTAGGCATTTGCCATACACTACCTTGAGATCAAAACAGCAACCTAACCCAAGGAGTGATTGTTCTGGAACATTATCAAATGCCACGCTTTATGCAACCGAACATGCAACCCAATATCCAACCGAATATTCAATCGAACATGCAGCCGAACATGCAGCCGAACATGCAGCCAAGTATGCAATCAAACATGCAACCGAATATGCAACCGAACATCCAAAGTATGCATTCCAATATTCAGCCACACACACAGCAAAAGCCATTAGTCGTATATCCCGTTGACCCTTGTGTAGTGGAGGCATTGAAGTCCCTAAAAGGACAATGTGTACTGTTGGAAACAACGCGTGGAAAAATCGAAGGCATTGTATGTGAAGTCAAGCCTGACCATGTTATCTTACAATCACGCGGCAAAAATTTCTATGTGCGCATAGCTGAGATTGTCTGGATTATGCCTGAGTAAAAGGTATTTAAAGAGGGGATATAGTTTGTGAGCTGTTTTGCGCAGCTCTTTTTTTTCGTTGTAAAGCTAGACGAGGATAAATCCCTATAATAGATGTAACATGCTGAATCAATGTAGTTATCAAAGATTATATCCCGAGCTGTCTGGTCTGGTCGGATTAGAAACAATACCAAGAATAACTAATAACCCGAGTATCGTATTCATCAGCGTGAGGACTTCTCCTGACATTTGCTCCGTTAACTCATATATTCCTGTTATATTTCCAAACAACTGCGCCAGCAGCAATACTTGTGAAATAATACTTGCCCATAAAGCCCCGTTACGCCATCTTTGTTTGTTCATCATCATTTGCCCCCTTTCATATTGTTCTTAATCATTGTGAGTACACCTGGATCAAATAGCCCCATATTATAGATCATCTGGATCATGTTTAGCTCTAGCTTGGACTTATCGGCTGAAGTCGTGATTGCATTAGCTCGCTTAGCAGCCATCACAGCATCTGTGTAATGGCTGAGGTAAGCCTCTTGTCCAGACATATTGAGACGTCTCTCCATTGCCGTTATCCGCTTGTTCTGTTCCTCTATCATTTTTATTAATTGTGCGATTTGAACTACAGTCATATCTTCTTCCTGCTCCTTCCCCGCTGAATCCTCGTTATTCTTCAAATCATATTGATATAAATTGTGCGTATCCATAATAGAAATGAGCTTATCCCCCACAGTCCCTTTTCCTTTGATACCAAAAAGATTGTTAGCCTTATTGGTCAATCCACTTTCACCCCATGCCGACTCTAGTGCAGCTTGAGCAATGGTGAGGGATGCAGGAACGCCACAGTTACGGTAGTCTTCAATGGCATATGCAGCCATTTTTAAGATAAATTCATTATTGTTCAATTTACAGTCCTCCCACTTTAATAGCAGTCACTATTGTAGCCATTACAATAGCTATGATTGATCCACTGATGGTACGCCACAGCCACTTCTGATTATCTTCAATCTCATCAAGTCGATGGTGCGCTGATTTGGCTGAATTCAACGCTTCCTGAGCAATATCTTTAGCATTCAATTGAGCATCTAATTTGGTCTCCACCCGAGTTAACCGTTGTAATATTTCGGTCGTATCTTCCATTGATCTCCCCCCGCTTCAAGAAATAAAAATTGCCCTCAGGTTATGAGGGCATAAAAAATACACCATTTAAGGTGTGGTTGATGTTGCGTATAATCGTCCGGATGCGAAAGAAAAAGACCAACAATTAATTAATTAATATGTTGGTCGACTCCAGTAATTCCTTATTCAACTATCGTTACCCGTTAGTTCAATCTAGACTGATGTGAATCTTGTTCATTGCCAAGCCAATTAGGAGTTTAAAACCGAGTATTTTCTTCAGAGCGGTTGGGTCTCATGTAGATCTCTCACACCTTCCGAACAGTGGGCGAGTAAAATACGTCACTATGCATATGCTGAATTTTGTCCCAGTTGCCAGGATTGGTCGTGTCTGGAGAGCGGTGCTCCAGAATGGCTTGATATAGGGCGGTTTTTTCTTCCAAATGGGCAACGTGCTGTTTGGCTTCTTCGAGCTTAGCGAGCGCCGCTTCTTTATGCTCCATCATGAGTGCGGAGCGTTGCGGAATGGTCGAATCTCCTTCGAGACAGAGATCGACGTACATTTTTATGACTTCAATCGGCATACCGGATTGCTTGAGGCATTTAATGCCATGTAGCCAGTTGATCGATTCTTCGTCGAACATCCGAATATTATTTTGATTGCGCTGTACGCTTGGCACCAGGCCTTTATCCGTGTAAAAGCGTACAGCGTGCTCAGTTAGTCCCGTTATTAGGGCGGCTACTTTGACCGTATGCATGTGAATTCTCCTCGGCAAATAAATTTTTGAAGATGCCTTGACTTCGTGTAACACGAAGGTCATAAGCTTATTGTAATGCAAATGAGCCGTAAGTGGAATCCCTCTCTGCAGTTCCCGATTCAGGGGTTACGCGCCGTTTGCTATTAGACATTTGAACATTAGGAGGAATTACAATGCAAACCGTAACATTAAACAATGGTGTAAAAATGCCGATCATCGGCTTTGGTGTCTACCAAGTTCCGAATGCTGAAGAATGCGAGAACGCGGTATATGAAGCGCTGATGGCCGGTTACCGCCTGATCGACACCGCCGCCGGTTATCTGAACGAGGAAGCGGTCGGACGCGCGATCAAGCGCAGCGGTGTACCGCGTAAGGAGCTATTCATCACGACCAAGCTTTGGGTTCAGGATGCCGGTTACGAGAGTGCCAAGCTGTCGTTTGCCAAATCCTTGAAGAAGCTACAGCTCGACTATCTCGATCTATACCTTATTCACCAGCCGTTCGGCGATTACTACGGCGCTTGGCGTGCGATGGAAGACCTGTACCGCGAAGGCAAGATCAAGGCGATCGGTGTCAGCAACTTCCTGCCCGACCGACTAATGGACCTCGTCGTGCATAACGAAATCGTGCCCGCGGTCAACCAGGTCGAAACGCACCCTTTCTACCACCAAATCGAGAGCGCCGCTTTTATGAAAGAGCAAGGAGTACAGCACCAGTCATGGGCTCCGTTTGCTGAAGGACTTAACAACTTGTTTGGCAACGATGTGCTGGCCTCGATCGCAGAAAAACACAACAAGTCCGTAGCCCAGGTCGTGCTTCGCTGGCTTGTTCAACGTGGAGTCGTTGCTATTCCAAAATCGGTGCGTAAAGAGCGGATCGTCGAAAACTTCAACATTTTCGATTTTGAGTTGAGCGCGGACGATATCGAACAAATTTCCACTCTCGATACGCGGGAAAGTCTTTTCTTATCGTACCGCGATCCGGAAGTCCCCAAGATGATGGGCAACTGGAGAGTCGAACTGTAAACCTTGATCGAACCGTAAACTCATCACGCGTTTATCCTCATATCTATTAAGAAAGGAAAGGACAGGGCGGGCACGCCTGTCCTTTCTTTACTTGAATTATTGCGGCAAGCATAAGTTTGGAAAATCCTTAGAATAGCCAAACTGCTACTACCCGGCGTAACGATGTCCATACTCCAACAACCAATAGTTGACGTGGTGTACATACATTGGATGTGTCAAAGTGTTGCTGGTCTGATTCTTCATTAATACTTCATCTCCGAACAAACGTTGCACATGATAACGTTGTACCAAATCCCAACTGAGCTGTGCCAAAACTGTATTGTTGGAATTTAATAATGTAGGAGACATGCGATTAAATGACCCCTATACTCCCCTTTCCTCTACTGCTGTAGGAGAAAAAGAACCTCCATACGTCATTCCTCCAAAATTACTATACTTAGAAAAATCATTAAGCATCATACCCGTACCTACCAAACCAAATATTTCCTCTCCCGCCTTCAGCGAAACGGTGTCCCCGCTGAGTTACATCATCTGTATGAATAAATAGAATGAACTAAAGGCCAAACCTTACTATATATTGATTGTCTTTGGAATCTAGAGCGCTTTGAAGATAAAACTTTAGTTCAATCTATTTAAATAAGGGATTAGCTAAATTAGCTAATCCCTTATTTATATGGACCTATTCAGACATAAGTTTCTGACTGTTTCTATTTTCTACTCTATGATGAAGAACATAGTAAATGACGATGGCTAGCGATACAAACAGTCCACCTATTAAATACATGGTGTGATAGTTCGTTTTTGCTGCAATTAGACCTAGAACGTATGATCCAACCGCATAACCCAAGTCAAAAAACACAAAATAGGTTCCAGTGGCTAACCCTTGTCGATGTAGAGGAGAAACCTGAATCGCAATCGTCTGGAAGCTAGGTAGAATCGCACCAAATCCTAATCCTATTACCCCGGCAGTAATGAGAAATATTGGGGCAGTATATGCTTGGCTCAACCAGACCATCCCTATAACGAATAATATAATCCCTGGGTATACAAGAATATGCGCCCCCTTGCGATCAAAGAGTCTTCCCGTAAAAGGCCGAGTGATCAGAATAACTGCTGCAAACACAACGAAAAAGTAACTTGCTATTTGTTCAAGACCCATGGACTTTGCGTACACAGAAATGAACGTCGAAATGGCCCCGTAAGAAAAGGCTAATACAAATCCAGCCAACGAAATGGGTATCGCTTTAGGCTCAAAATACCGTTTTATATCCCATTTACTGAGCACAGAGGGTACAGGTACATGCTTAGGAATTTGCGTAATTGCACTGCATCCTAGAGACAACAATGAAAATGCGCTAATGGTTATGAACAACACAAAGAAATTAGTATGGCTCGTCATGAAGAGTCCAAGAAAGGGTCCCATAACCATCGCAAGACTCATAAATAGACTGAAATAACCAATCCCCTCCCCCTTTCTCTCTTTCGGAATAACATCAAGCACGACAGCTGAGGTTGCTGTTGCCGCAATACCAAACGAGATACCATGTATAAACCGAACCACCAACAACAACGTATAATCTTGAATAAACAAATAGGAGATCGTACACAATGTAAATAAAATAAGCGACATTATCACGATCATCTTTCTACTCATCTCATCTAACCATTTCCCCGTCAGAGGACGAAAAATAACAGCAGCAATTAGAAACACCGTTGTCACTAAACCAATATCTTTTTGGCTACGTCCCAAATTCTCTAGAACAAAGGTTGGTAATGTAACGGCTAGTATGTAGAAGGTAACATAAATAAAAAAACTACTAAAACTAATCGATAAAAAATTCCGGCTCCATAACGTTTCCTTCTGTTCTTTCTCCACTATTCTCTCTTCTTTCATTACATCAAGTTTAATCTCTCAGATGTTTTGTCTTATAATACTTGTCATAACAAGTATATATAAATCAGAACATAAAGTAAATATAGTTGTTATAACAATTATATCTACTTTGTTCATATTAATCTAAAAATCGAGGAATCGGGGACAACTTGCCCCGGCCTCTCACATTAATGGGTTAGACAATTCCAACTATCGTTCTTATTTATATATAAAATTACATAATAGCAACTTATTGTTTTCTACATCTTGTATAATGAGCTATGTTAAATCGATAATGAATAGAAAGAAGGGAATTAACATTTATAAAAATCCTATCTTAATTCTAAGAACCGTGATTTTCTGCAGTGCCTTGTTAGCCGCTTGTGGTAATGAACAGCCACCTGTTGCTCGTGAAACACCAATTCCAATTGCTCAGAGTGCTGAATCTGGAAATGAAACAGAGTTAAAATCACGATATATGGATAATGCATACAGCATTGATCTGGATTCTATTCAGGAGGATCCCACCGTCCGTGCTCAAGTAAATACAGAGGTAGGAGAACTCTTTGTTATTTCTAAAGATAAAGAAGAAATTGGCCATATCGGACTGCCGAGTGTCTTCGGTGCAGAAGGTGACCTCACTTTTAGAGGTCATTATGATGTGGTTTACAAACATGATGGTTCCGAACAAGTAATCAAAGAATTTAACGATCTCATATTTGTACAGAAAACCGATAAACCGATTTCTTTTGAAAAGATTAGCTTTGAGACGGTAGATATCTATCTACTTACTCCAGAATATATGGCCACTAGAGGTTATAACTCTTATGCCTTTGGTATTAATAAAGAAAATGCAGAAGTTTTTCCTATAACCTTTAAAAAAGGTGAAAATGAGAGAGAAACAATTAATTATGCAGTGGATCACTTTCCTAAAAATGAAAATGAGAAATTAGTTGTGACTACTCGAAATAATGAATTGCAAAACCATGAATCAGAACTTATAAAGATAACATTCACATTAAATTTATCTCTAAAGCAATTTGTAGCGAAATCAGAATAGTTGATAGAATAATTAATACAGATTTATTAGCCCTTCAAAACCCATATCCTTAGAGCTAACCGTCAGACTCGCTCTTCACACTCAAAACTAAAGTTATTACGCTTCAGATACAATCGTAAAACGCTCATTTAAATGCTGCGCATTCTCGATCTCATCAAGTACGGCAATGGCATAATCCGCATAGCTAACATAGCTTTCCCCTTTGGCATTGACAATGAAGTTGTCTTGTCCTTTTTGATATGAACCTGTTCTTTTTCCATCAGGATTGAAGAACGCAGCTGGACTAATAAAGGTCCAGATCACCCCATTTGAATTATTCAAATCTTCTAGGTTTTGGACTTGATTATTTGCTGCTGCAACATATTCCGCTGGAAATTCTGGTGTATCTACCAATCGAGTTGTTTTTGCTTCATCTACATACAGACTTCCAGCTCCACCTACCACAATTAAGCGAGTGTCTGGAGAACCTTTAACCGCCTCAATCAGAACTTTTCCAGCTTCTACATATAAATGCTCTTGTCCAACAGGTGCTCCAAATGCATTGACAACTACATCTAGGGCTTGGATATCTTCACTGTTCAAGTCAAAAATATCCTTCTCTATAATGGTAACTTCTTGGTCTTCTAATTTATTAGCATCTCTAACAATAGCCGTTACTTTGTGCCCTCTGCTTTTAGCTTCTTTTACGATTAAACTTCCAGCTTTACCCGTTGCTCCAATAATTCCGATCTTCATAATAAATTCCCCTTTTATAATGTAACTTATTTAATTACCTGTAACTATAATAGTTACAATATAGGTATTTGTCAACTTTTTCACACAAAAAAAACGATCAATACCCTTCCCCATCGAGTATTAACCGTTTACTATTTTTCAGCATATTTATGTTTATTCATTCCCTTGTTTCGCCATCTCATACACAACCTGCTTCAACGTTTGCTCTTTCAATCTATCTTCCATGGCTTGCTGTGCGGCTGAGAATAGCGGTTCAATCGAGGATTGAATATTTCGTCCCACCATACAATTGGGATTAGGTGCACCGTGCACAGAAAATAACTCATTCTGCTCCACTGCACTAACAGCCTTATAAACATCAAGTAGCGTAATATCCTCTACAGCACGAGCAAGTTTAGCACCCGCTATTCCGGGTCTAACTGTCACTAGACCTGCTTTATGAAGCATTCCCATAATTCTCCGAATAACTACTGGATTCGTATTTACACTTTCAGCAATAAACTCCGAGGTATTCACAGTGGTCTTATTGATTTCTAACAAGGACAATATATGAATCCCAACAGCAAAACGACTACTTATGGCCACCCCTAATTCCCCCCTAACTTACACAGATAAATCTTGTGAATCTTCTTGTAATAATTCTAGTTACCTTTGAACATCTTGTCAAATGGGTCTTATTATGCATTTCTATGGATTTCCCTCCGCGCTGCTCGTTCCTCATCTCTTACTTGTGGACAAGTGTAGCAATAATACCCATTCTCTATCTTGTGATAAAGACAGCACGCATGTTTCATTCGTAATTGTTTTTCCGGGTCTTCCATATGCTCCACCATACGAAACTTTACATTAAAAGGATTTTTTATTCTTCCAAACACATGTGAATCTATTTCTTCTTTTAAGAATATATAATCCTGTTTCAGACGTTCTTTTACCTTAGTCTGAGTTGCTTCTATTATATACGACTCTATGTACTTCTCGAACTTTGTAGGCAGTTGTCCCCATACTTGGCCTACATTCCAGTTTGTTATATTAGATAGAGTCGCGAACAAAGGGCGCATACTTTCGCTATACAGATTCACTAATCGTTGCTGAAGCCATAGTTGTCTATTCTTCTCGTTCGTTGGCGCTTTCTGTTCCGTACAGTCATGGATTTGAAAAGATACAGGGACTCGAGCTTGTGTCGTCGGTATGAAGTGGATGGTCAAATTAATGAGTGACATATCTAATGAACTATTATAGACCGATATGATATATTGCTGAGCTAATGCGATATCTCCGATCCAGCGTGCGAAATAGGCTCCTGCTGCAGCCAAGTCAAGTGCCTTTACGAACGGCGTCACATGTGCCAAGAACTCCTGCATATGATCAGGATCTACTAAATCTAACCCTTTCACCGAATACATAGCATCCTGAGGCTTTACTTTTGTAATCTGAAATTCTATCGCCAACTTGTTGAAATCCAAAGTCTCCATCGCTATCTACTCCTTTCCCTATAACTATTTATCATAATAAGTGCTTTAAATCTACCAATAAGAGACGAATTTTAAGGGTTATGCAGTGAACATGATCCTGTTCATAACATAACCCTCTATTATAACAAATCAACGAGATTCTTTTAAGAAACTTATGCCAGTTACAATCTATTTATTATTTATTTCAATCTACCGTCTTGGCATCATAATCCGCAATAACCTGCACCGCCTCTTGCTCTTTCCCTACAATTTGACCCATTGTCTTACAAGAAGTATATGCTTCCCAACCTTTAGGTTGATATTGAACTTATCGTTTTAGGCCACCTGTAACTTCCAATATTTTTGAAGTGATCAGATGCAAAGGAACCGTGTAGTCTACACATCCCAATTCGACTGCAGATCTTGGCATTCCATATACAATACAAGTCTCTTTGGATTCCACAATAGTTGAATGTGACCCTGCTTGTTTAGCAGACATCATTCCTCTCGCCCCATCGCTCCCCATTCCGGTCATAAGAATAAAATGCCGCTTTAAGCTATTCAATTTAGATATGGAATTAAATAGTACATCAACCGATGGACGGTGGCCTTGAACCTGGGACTCCTGATGAAGTTGGATTCTAAATTCTCGATTCGTCTGGACAACGATCATATGGTAATCGCCAGGTGCAATATATACCGTTCCGCCTAGCACAAGTTGGTTGTGTTCTGCCTCAACCACTTGAACGTTGGACAATCGATTTAATCGATCTGCCAGGGACTTCGTAAACTTGGGTGGCATATGCTGAACTACAAGTAGGGGGAAGGGAAAACCTGCGGGCAGAGCTGTAATGACAGTATCCAACGCCTTGGGACCCCCCGTTGAAGTACCTATCGCTAGAATCTGATCAAATTCCTTCGCCTGTCCGGTCAGAGCACTCTTTTTTTTCCCTATATCTACTTTTGATACTGTTACATTGCTAATTATAAGATTTCTTAGAGGTATTTGTGCAGCTTGCTTAATTTTGAATACCAACTCTTCTCTTACCTTGAATAAATCAAAGGAATTCGAACCTGATGGTTTAGAGATGAAATCCACTGCACCGTTCTGCAGTGCTGTAATCGTTGCGGAAGCCCCCTCTTGTGTAAGCGAGCTTAACATAACTATAGGTGTTGGCCGATGTTCCATGATTCTTGTCAAAGCTTCCAGACCGTTCATTTCCGGCATTTCAATATCCATCGTCACAACATCTGGCTTAAGTTCCTTTACCATGCTAATGGCTTCCAATCCATTTCGTGCAGTTCCAATTACTTCGAGTGCAGCATCCTCTTCAATTAGACGCGAAATTAGTCTTCTCATAAACACCGAATCATCTACTACAAGTACCTTTATTTTCTGCACAACATCTCTTCTTCCTATCGTTGATGATTGATAATCCCCGATACCTCTAAAATTAAAGCCACTTTTCCATCGCCTAATATCGTGGAACCTGCGATACCCTCCACTTTACCCACATAAGATCCCAACGACTTGATAACAATCTCCTGATTACCAATCAACTCATCTACGGCTAACGCCAACCTTTTCTCCGCCGATCCAACAATGACTAACTGAATATGATCTTTCTTCTGTTCTCCTCTAGGCATTTTGAAATGGTCCTGTAGCCAGACGATTGGGATGATCTGATTACGTAATAAGATAACCGATTGCCCTCGAACGGTTTCAATCTCGTTATTCCTTATTCTAACAATCTCGGCGATGTTACTCATCGGAATAATGAAGGTTTGATCATTCAATTTCACAAGTAAACCGATGATGATTGCAAGCGTTAATGGAAGCTTGATCTTGAAACAAGTTCCTTGCCCCAATTCTGTCTCAATATCGATCAGACCGTTCAGATTTTCAATATGACTTCGGACAATATCCATACCTACGCCACGTCCAGATATATCACTTACTTTACTGGCTGTCGAAAATCCTGGCCGAAAGATTAAATGAATAGCCTCTCTGTCGCTTAATAACCCCGCTTCTTCTGGAGAAATGATTCCCTTACTCAGTGCAGAACTCCTCATTCTCTCGGCATCAATGCCCGCACCATCATCTTCCACATAGATAACCACTTGATTATCTTCATGAGCCGCCTTTATTTGAAGGGTTCCTTTGCGATCTTTACCAGACTGCTCCCTTTGTTCAGGTCGTTCGATTCCATGATCAACAGCATTCCGGATTAAATGAATGAGTGGATCTGCAATTTCTTCAATTAATGTGCGATCCAATTCTGTTTCTTTTCCCTCGATCACAAGTTCAATATCCTTGCCCAAATCGCGAGATAGATCTCGAATCATACGCGGAACACGGTTAAACAACTGTTCGATCGGAAGCATTCTTGTCTTCATGACGCTTTCCTGTAGATCAGCTATAATACGGGAAAGATGATCTGAAATTTGACCAAGCTCATCCACGGACTCATCTGTGAATATTCTTCTTTGCGTTCGCTCCACTTGATTGATTCGAGTGTGATCAATCACAAGTTCCCCAACCAGATTCATGAGATGATCCAAGCGCTCCACATTTACGCGAATGGTCTGCGTTTTAGACTTACCCCTATATGCTTGATCTTCATTTACATTTATTCCTTGCATTTCGATCTTCTTGTCAACGGACACTGCCATCTCAGTTGATAGGAATTCAACTTCAACCCCATCTACTTCAGATAATGTCGCTACGAAATCTTGCAATTCCTGACTGCTCTGCATACCTGCATATAGAAATTGAATTTCAAAAGTCTCATTCCCTTCTTCTCCTATTCCATCTATATCTGGTAATGAGTAAAGAACATTTCCCCACTCACACAATTTAGAGTGAATAAGATAGAATCGTGCCCCCGTAATGACACACTCCCGAGAAATACGTACAGCAATCCAAAATACTTTAAGCCCGTGATCCTGAGCCTCATGTATTTTCAACGTCGTATCCATGTTTAGTGTGGGCTTACTCCAATCGTCCAGTTTCAGCTCTCCCCGCTCTTCAGACGATTGTTTATAGGCCTGAAGATCTCGAACACATCCTGAGATATCCGTTACCGTCTCATCGTCGCGGATAATATCCTTCTGCAACTCTTTAAGACAATCTATGGATTGAAAGAGAAGATCGATAAGCGAAACCGTAACTTTCATGACTTTACTTCTTACTTGGTCTAGCAAGTGCTCCATTTCATGGGTTAATAGTTTCAATTCCTCATAACCCATCGCAGCTGATGAACCTTTTAAAGTATGAGCGGCACGAAACAGGCTTTGAACGACTTGTTCGCTTTCCCCTTCTTGCTCAAGTTGTAATATAACCTCATCCATAAGCTGCAGCTGTTCCTCAAGCTCCTCTAGAAAGACCTCTTTATATTCAGATAACAACGGTCATTCACTCCTGTTCTTGAAGCAAGATTTCATTCAGCTTTAAGATGGCTACCAGAGCGATGTTAGTTACACCAATGCCCACGAAATAGTTACCATCAATTCCACCTAAGCGTTCCGGAGGTGCTTGTATATCCGAGAACATCGTGACTTTATTGACTCGATCTACAATAATTCCCACAGTATCCTCTTGATGATGAACCACAATGATGCGGGTCGTTCTCGAATATTCCTTTTCTTCAAGATCAAAAAATTTCCGTAAACTAATGACGGGTACGATCTTGCCTCTAAGATTAATGACTCCTTCTACATACGATATGACGTTTGGGAGTTGGGTAATATCCTGGATCTTGATAATTTCGTGAATATCTTGAATGTGAATGGCATAGTGTTCTTCCTCAATAGCAAATTCAATATATTGTTCTTGCCCCATCGTCAACATCATACCTCCCGTATTTACCCTCAGTTATTTAATTTTAAAAATAGAAACAGACTCATTCAGACCTTCGGCAAGTAATGCAAGCGAATGTGATGTTGCTGCCGTTTCCTCCGATGCAGCTGCAGCCTCTTGACTCGCGGATGAGATACTTTCTATAGATTGCATTACTTCATGCGCTTGTGCTGCCTGCTCTTCGCTCGCAGCGGCAATTTCATTAACCTTATGTTCCGTTTCACTAATCATCGCCATAATTTCTTTGAATGCTTGTCCTGTCAGCTGAGACTGGCTGACGCCACTTGCTACAGCTATTACACTCTTATGAGTGTTTGCTTGCATTTCCTTAATAATGGAGGTAATCTGCGTCGTAGCCTTACCACTACGTTCGGCCAACTTCCGCACCTCATCGGCGACAACCGCGAAACCCCTCCCCTGATCCCCAGCACGTGCAGCTTCAATCGCAGCGTTCAAAGCAAGTAAGTTGGTTTGGTCCGCGATATCATCGATCATTTCAATAATCTCCCCTATCTTGATAGAGTCCTCTTCCAAACGTCCCATTTGAGAACTAACCTGAGTCATGCTTTCAACGGATTGTTTGACGGTTTCACCACCACCCTGGGCTATTAAAGTTGTTTTTCCAGCAAGCGTAGCGGCATCCTCAGCACTCTGCGCAACAGAATTGATAGCTAAGGAAAGTTCACTAAATTGTTCGTACATCATCTGCGATGCCTCAGCCTGCATGGAACTTCCATTGGCAACTTCTTCTGTTGTTGCCGAGATTTGCTGGGATGCTGCCGCAACATTCTGAGAAGAACTTAGTACTTCTCCGATCAAATCTCGTAATTTACGAATCATATCATTAACAGATACGGATAAATGCCCCAATTCATCATGGGAACGAATGTCGACTACCTCAGTCAGATCTCCGTCGGCGATTTTTGCTGTTGCACTCATCAACTGTTGAAGTGGTGAGTTGATTGAACGGATAATCCAAAAAACAAGCAGAGCTCCAAGTAATAAAGAAACAAAAATAACAACCAATGTTGTATATAGAATCCCTCGCGTTGCGCTCGCAATTTCAGACATTTCAATGCCGCCAACTATTTTCCAACCTGTTAGTTGATTGGTTGCAAATACCGCCCTTTTGCTCTTTCCTTCAAACACATAATCTACTATGCCTGTATCAGACTTATAGAATTGGGGTATAAAAGAAGCACTAGCTTCTGTACCCGGGGCAATCGACGGATGAACCATATAGTTCTGATCCTTATCCATAACCGTCACAAAGCCCCCATCTCCAATTTTAATCGTATGGATGGTTTCAGCTAAATCTGTCAGGTTAATATTACTTGCTACTACACCCGCCCCATCACTCGTTACCTTCGAGGGAACGACGACGATGTCACCCGTTGCAGCGGAAATAGATGGTTTGTTAACGACAACTACATCTTTATTTGCCATCGCTTGGGTATACCATGCTCTCGTCCGTGGATCATATTCTTCCTCCATCTTTTGCTTCGGAGACCGGATCATGAGTCCCTCTTCCGTTCCAAAGAACACCGAGAGAAATCCTGGATGGAGATTGATATATTGATCTAGTATGGTTTGAATCTGTGGACTTTCAGATCCTTCGATCATGGCTGAATGAATACGATTAGAGAGGTATTCCTTATCTGCGATAGCAGATGAAATAAGCGAAGTAATTTGGGTATCTGAGAACCTAACGGCTTGCTCTGCATTCTCAATAATCTGATTCGTAACCGAAGTTGCTGCTTTCTGATAAGAGAACCATCCGATCGATATACTAGGCACGAGTAGAATCACTATAAAAGCAATGATCAATCGAGTTTTAATTGTAAAATCTAATCTTTTTCTAAACATACAGGTTCCTCCTTATTACGGTTATCTGAGTTTGAAAACAGATACCAGACCATTTAATTCCTCTGCAAGTTGAGCCAATGATTTAGCCGTTGATGCGGTTTCTTCACTACTTGCTGCTACTTCTTGGGTTGCTGCAGATATACTTTCAATGGAGAACATAACCTCTGAGGATTGTGCGGCCTGTTCCTCGCTGGCTGCAGCTATTTCGGTTACTTTGTAAGATGTTTCATTCATCATCGATAGGATATTTTCAAACGCTTCACCGGTCTTATGTGAGGAAGCAACTCCCTCTTCTACCGCCTTCACACTCTGTTGCGTGTTCTCTTGCATACCTTTGATAATTCTCGTAATCTGCTTCGTTGCCTCACTGCTTCGCTCAGCTAATTTCCTTACCTCATCAGCTACAACTGCAAATCCTCGCCCCTGGTCCCCAGCACGAGCTGCCTCAATGGCTGCGTTAAGTGCCAGAAGATTTGTCTGGTCCGCAATATCGTCAATGACTTCAATAATCTCACCAATCTTATTCGAATCTCCTTCAAGTCGAGACATCTGTTCATTCACATTTGTCATCCCATCAATGGAGAGTTGCACTACTTTACCTCCGTCTTGCGCGATGTTCATCGTTCTCTCAGACAGTTCAGATGCTTGTTCAGCACCCACAGCTACGGAATTAATAGCTATAGATAACTCTTGGAACAGCTCGTTCATTGTTTGGGCTGCGCTAGCTTGATTCACACTGCCGCTCGCAATTTCCTCTGTACTAGCTGAAATCTGCTGGGAAGCCGCAGAGACCGTTTCTGCAGAGACCAGGATTCCACCTACTGTCTCTCTTAAATTCAGAATCATCTCATTAACTGAATTAGCCAATATTCCGATCTCATCTTTGGTATCCATATCCGAAGTCTCGCTTAAGTCCCCACCCGCTACTTTCCCTAGCAATATGACCACCTTCTTTAACGGTCGTGCTATAATCTGGGAGATCAGATAGCCTAAGCCAATGCTAAGGAGGAGTGCAACAATAATAACACTGAACGTGATAGTTCTAGAGGATGTATATAGGTTACTCGCATAAGTGCTCGCACTTTCAGCCTGTTTCATGTTGATCTCAATCAAACTATCTAGAAGATCCTGCATCTTTTTCGTTGATGCATTTAGAGGTCCTTCTAACAAATAAGCAGTATAATCCTGTGAGCTTATATTGGTTCTGTTCACCTTAAGTACTTCATCTACGCTATCGGTATAATTTTTCCATGCGGAGGGGAATTCTTTCATCTTCTCCAGCTCTTCTTGTCTCAAGGCAGTACTAGAGTATTTATCAACTACACCTACAAGACTATTAATATTTACATCAATTCGATCCTCGAACTCCTTTATCTCTGCCGTTGTTTTAGCCATCGTATTTACATCTCGTATCTCTATTCTATTTAGCATGAATAAATCATTTGCTCCCGCTAGATAAGTAATAGGAATTAATCGATTATCATACATATCATCAATGGATTCATTCATTTTACTTAAATTGCTTATGCCATAAAACCCAACGATGCCCAATATAATAGAAACAACTGCAAACGCGGAAATTAACTTCATCGTTGTCTTTAAATTATAAAACCACTTCATGTTCCAACACTCCATTTATAATATTTTAGTATTTATACTTCCTATAACTTTGGCATCTATGCCTTTACCCAGCTCAAACACCGCTCCTAGGCTTTGAAGAAAGCAAGCTTAAATGGATCTGTCCTACATTTTTGAAATCTAACGTCACTGAGAGGCCTTGCTCAAATCCATACATTCGAACCCTTCCCACCATAATTATTGGTGGTGTAATATCAATGTATCTCCCCATTTCCGATATTATAGTAGAGGTTCTCCCCGCAATCATATTCATAATCTCAGCTATACAGCTATGGAACATCTCTCCGCTCAGCGACATTCCATACAGAGATTCTCCTAATTTGATAAAAGTTTGACGTTCCCCTTCCATTAGAATTCTCCCAGATACATCACCTGCAATACCCACAAGTACGCCCATTTCACTCTGTAATACAGTATTCGCAAACGATTTCGGTGATTGAATTCTACTGGGAATCGTGATGATTTGGTGCACAGATTCAATCGTGATGGCTAATAAATCTCTAACTTCCTCATGACTATTCACCTATATCTTCCCTTCCACTTCACTTCAAAAATTGATACTTAAGAACTAAATCATCATAAACTATGGGAAGAAGTTGGTAACCGAATTTCTTTTGCGTGACCGCGCAATAATATTGCGGTTTCTTGCAATGGATATACCTATATCTGATTCACAAATTTATATTTGACAATCTGTCACAGAAAAAATCCCGTTTCACAATGATGTGAACGGGATTCATTTACATAATAACTATTTCGCAAAAGTTCATTCGTGATTAAAATCTGAAGAGTCCAAGATCCCCATCTGTTTAGCCTTTATTGCTGCTTCCATTCTTGATTTAACATTAAGCCTTTGGAATAGACTAGTTAAACTATATTCCAGCGATCGCTGGCTCATAAGGACATTCTCGGCTATTTCTTTATTCCTTCTTCCTTTCGCTACCTCTTTTAATATTTCATATTCCTTATTGCTAATATTGAAGTTGGCCTGTTCTTCTTTTGCTTCCAGTCCCATGAGCGTCGTTCTTCTCAACTGCTTAACTAAGGAGATTGGGAGAATAACTTCTCCCCTTAAGGCACAACGGATTGCTGTAACGAGCTGTTCTCTATTCGTAGTTTTGAGTATAAATCCAAATATGCCCGATTCAATCATCAAGTTAAAGTGGTTATTAAATTCATACCCCGTATAGATTAATATGATAGCAGCCGAATTCATTCTCAATACTTTTTTGGCCAAATCAATTCCATTGTCATCGGCAATATGAAGATCGAATAACATCACATCAAATGATTGCGAACTTACCATTTCCATAACTTCCGCGGCAGAATTAGCGAGATAAACCTTCATATCTCCTTCCAGTTCAAGTATCATTCTAGTGCCTTCCATGACAGATGGATGATCGTCAACCAACAAAATGTGAATCATATTACTTTCACCTCTATATCATATAATTTTCCGTTACATATCTATTACTTAGAGGTATAGCTATAAAGATTGCAAGGCCATTATTATTAGATGAAATAAATTTTATTGTCCCATTCATACTACGGACCCGCTCCCTTATACCATAGATACCCATACTTTTATATGAATTTTCAGTCCTTGTAACATCCATACCAATCCCATTATCTTCATATTCCAATCGAATGTATTCGTCTTGACCAGCAAATAGAATCTGAACCTTCGTTGCACAAGAGTGTTTCGTAGCATTAGCTAATAGCTCTTGCACAATACGATATAACCCAATAAGTTGATCCTCATTTAACTTATGGCCTAAATTATTTGCCTCAAACTGAATACTATAGTCAGAACGTAATTGCGTAAATTCGAATAGTGCCTCCAGCGAAGAAATAAGTCCATCTCTAATTAACATAGGCGGTCTTAGCTCATTACATGTGATTCGTAGTTGATAAACAACATCGAGTAAACCCTCGGAGATTTGTCCAAGTTGCTCCTTAAGTGCTCCGTTGATAGATCTATCTGTCAAAAGTAGATCAAGCTTGCGATACCAGATAATCTGCTCTTGGAGTGCAGAATCGTGTAAATCCTGCGCGAGATGTTTTCTCTCATTCTCGGACAGATTGAACATGAATCGCAGAAGCCATGTAGGAGTGACTTGCTCGGATCCAACATGTTCAAGCTGCTTGGTTAGATCTTCGATGATCAGAAAGTTATCAAATAGAACATTAACATAGCGGGTGAGCGTTACAAGCCAGACTCTAATAGATGTAATCTTTAAGCCTAGCGGTTTTTCATCAATACAAAGTATATAACTTTTCTCCTTGTTCTCATCTATCTTAAGGGAATAACCCTTGTCTGTTTCGATAATTTCGCATAATTTATCACGGTTATGTTCCACCTCTATTATACTTACGTTTGAAACCTCTAGTATATCTCTTACTTCTTTCAACAAGCGCTGTTCCATCTGACTGATTTTCATAACGCCGAAGAGATCATGCGAAAAATGATCTAAACTCGTCTGTAAACGGAAATACCGTTCCTCGCTTTCACGAATAACTTGCTCCGTAACCTTTCTATCCTCTTCCGCCCTTTTTCGATCCCTGATATCACGAAAAATGGATATTCCAGCATTTTTCCCCTTGTACGGAATCGTGCTGGCTACCACTTCGACATCGATAATTAATCCATCTGCACGAATGACTTTTTGTTCCACAAGAGTGGCGAACTTTTGTTGCTTATAGATCGTTTCTCCCAGTCGCTCCTTCACCATCATCGTATAGTCGGGATGTACACAATCAAAAATAGATTTACCTACCAATTCGCTTAAACTTGATACTCCGAATAATTCAAGACCGGCAAAGTTTACATAAATAAACTTATAATCGCTATGGAGGACGATGGCTTCAGGTGACAATTCAATAAGGCGCCCACTTAGCTCCTCGCTTTCCAATAGAGCTTGTTCTACTTGTTTCTTCTCTGTAATATCTTCAAACATAAGCTGTATAGAGGAAGAATGGGAATCATATATGGATAACATTGATACATTAATAACGCAGCCATCCGAACGAACGACTTGATATTCGGCAGGGAGAGAGTAGCCGTTCAACAACGTATTATCCATGGCTACTCTTACAGATTCACGGTAATCTGGATGAATCCATTCCATCAAATTCGTTACAAGAGTATCCTTTTTAAGCTCTACACCTAGTATCTTGGCACCAGCCGGATTAATATAACTAATTTTACTTTCCTTATACACAGCGATCGCTACCGGAGAGAGCTCTACCAATCTACGATAGCGTTCTTCGCTTTCTTGGAGAGCTCTTTCCATCTTTAGGCGTTCGGTAACATTCGTTATTAAAATAAGGGTCATCTCTGTTATATCGTCATATATTCCAATAATCTCTGTTTCAATGATTTGACCATCCAGCGGAATGATCTTGTACTCCTCGGCTCCTATGTAATTCTTATCTGCTAATTGCCACCAGCTACTCAGAGCCCTTTCACTATAGTCTGAATGTATGAAATCGTAAATCGACTTCCCCATTAATTCATCAGTCTGGGTTGCTCCAAGCAAGTGCATTCCTGCTGGATTGATATATACCATTTCACCCTGGCGGTGGGAAATCATCGGTTGAGGCGACAGCTCAATCAGTCTCCGATAACGTTCCTCGCTTTCTCTAAGTTCGTTTTCGATTTCCACTTTTTTAGTAATATCTCTCGATAAGATAACAATGTTCTCCATCTCTCCATCATCACCAAATACTGGAGTTCCCATAGATTCAAGATGAATGATATGACCATTGGCTTGGACAAAGCGCATTCGTAACAATTTACTTCTTTTAGTTTGCAACATATCCACGACCTGATCTATCATAAATTGCCTATCATCCTGATGAATGTATTCCAATATCGTTGTGTCCTTAATTAATTCTAAAGGGATACCCATTATTTTCTCACAAGAAGGTGAAGCCACAATGAAATTCCCATCAGAATCTAGGACAACCATCAAATCCTTCATATTATCAGTTATTAACCGATACTCTGCTTCACGTTCAGCCAGCCTTTTCTCTACTTCCCTATTTACCGTTACGTCTTTAGCGATCGTAAAAGCGCCCACAATTTGATCATTCACTTGAATTGGAATATTTTTCATATCCCAGTAAATAATTCTTCCATCTTTATGAACCGATTGTACAGCATAATGTTGTGCATGCCCTGCTATAGACTTTTCAAAACAATCCGTCATCACCCCAGTATGCTCAGCACCAAAGACATCCATCATTGTATGACCCTCTTCAGCTACATTCAATTGTTCTCCAGTAATCTTCTCCGCAGCCGGATTGATAGCCAAAATATTGCCGTGAAGATCTAATTCGCATACAACATCTGAGTTGCATTCAAATAAAGATTTATAGCGTTGCTCACTTCTACATAGAGCTTCCTCCAGAACCTTTCTCGCGGTAATATCAGCCACCATACCATCGAGACGAACCACCTTTTGGGATTTATCCAGACTTGAGATGATTCTAACTTGGATCCACCTTAGTTCACCATTCGAATGGACAATCCGATATTCGCTTAGATTTGGCATCCCTTTTCTTGCAGATACTATGATTTTATCAGTAAGAGATTTATCTTCTTGATGGGCGATATCTGACCATAAATGAAGTCCTTTTGCCTCCTCGACTGAATAACCCGTAATTTTAGTTATTGCATCCGAAATGAACGATACTTTCTTCGAAACAATATCATAAGACCAAATGGCCACGTCAATTTTATCCAACATCTCTTGATACAATGAAACTGTGCTTGCTAAATGTTCTTGGGCAGCTCTTTTCTCGGTTATGTCGAGTACAACTCCATCTATTCGATAAACCTCGTTATCCTCATTTAGAACAGGAATACCAATACTTTGAACCCATCTGAGCCCATTTTTCTGATTAAAGATGCGATGCTCAATGCTATTTGTCCGACCCGCATATAACTTGTCCATGTGTTTATTGAATATATGAATATCTTCCGTATAAACCATTTCCTGCAAGAAATTGGGTCTGTGGTAAATTTCCTCGCCAGAACAACCCGTCCACCTCATGAAGCCAGCAGACATGCTTAGCCGATTTATTGTTTTATCAATAGACCAAGTGGTTGTATCGCTGTTACTAAGTGAATTCATACCTGAGACCACCTTCTCCTTAAATCTCTCTTCCTCTCATAAAATTAACAGGTTATTGCGGATGGGTAAAGCCTAACTTATTAAAGAAAATCCTTACATTATAATCAAATCACCTTAATGAAAATAAACATAAATTTCATCTCAGGATATAACAGATTCCTGACTTGTAATTTGGCCTCATTTGTTCACTTTCCAATTTAATGTTAAAATATTGGCTACTGTCGTTTCTAAATGGAGGTTTGATCTATGAGTCGCCGTAAACTGCAAGACAGACTCAAATTGAAAGAAGTCGAAACCGTACACGGGGAGCAATTCAATAATTTATTGCGCTATGTATTTCAAGTAACCAATCGAGATCTCCAAACCTTTGGCTGGGAGAATAGGGAGATTGCTCAGTCTAAGCTTCCGATTCTCAAGCATGCCGATGTTATAGGTTGGTTTGATGGCGAGAAGCTTATATCCCAGATTGCTGTGTATCCCTTCCAAGTGAATATTTATGGTCGTATTTATGATATGGGAGGACTAACAGGCGTTGGAACCTACCCTGAATATGCTAACTTGGGCTTAATGAACAGACTTATGCTCCATGCTTTAAGTAAAATGCGGAATCGGAAGCAATCCATCTCATATCTGTATCCGTATTCTATCCCTTATTACAGGCGCAAAGGTTGGGAGATCATTTCCGATAAAATCTCTTTTGAGGTCCCAGATACCCAACTGCCAAAGCTAAAAAATGTACCCGGAAATGTAGAACGAGTAACCATTGAGCATCCTGATATTAAGAAGATCTATGAGCAAGTTGCATTGCTACACCACGGGGCCATGCTCCGAAATGAGCTGGCTTGGGAAGAATATTTACGTTGGGATTTAGATGACATGACCGTTGCTATCTACTATGACAGCAATGATTTACCCATGGGTTATTTATTATATTGGGTGGCTGAGGAAATATTTCATATGAAAGAAATGGTTTACATCAATGAAGAGGCTCGAACAGGTTTATGGAATTTCGTTAGTGCCCATTTCTCGATGATAACACTTGTCAAAGGTGACATCTATAAGGATGAGCCGCTATCATTCATGTTAGATGATGGCGATATTAAGGAAACGATCGCTCCCTATTACATGGCTCGAATTGTAGATGTCACCCTCTTCATTGAGCAGTATCCTTTTCAATGTCTGGAGAAGGAAAGTAAGCTTATATTCAATCTGCATGACCCTATGCTTGAATGGAATCAAGGGACATTCACATTAACTGTGGACACATCGGGCAAGGGATACTTAAAAGAAGGTGGACTTATGCCTTCCATTACCATTGACATCTCTACCTTAACTACCATGCTGATGGGTTATAAGCGTCCAACTTACCTCGCTCGAATCGGTCGAATTCAATCCGGTGATAATTCCATCCATCTACTGGAACAATTAATTAATCGTGAGCATCCCTATTTCTCTGATTACTTCTGATACGCTTAGAAGAACATCATTACAAACTCGTTTCCCCATAATATATTCCAGTGATTCTAGCTGCTCCTTAAACTAGGATCACTCTTCATTTTCAGGAGAGTTGCAAATACTCAATAACTTCCGAGTTGGGACAATTCTCAATTTCACCACAACATAAAAAGAGGTCAACCAGAAGAAACTGGCTGACCTCTTAATAACAAGAGAAATGTTAGTTCAATTTATTCTATTTAGTTGTATTTACTTACCAATACGAGCGAAAGGAACCGTCAGTAAGTCGATATCGCCCCACTCTTTTGGAGAGTTGGAGTCACTTACTCCTGGCGTATCGGAAGTAGCAGGATCATTAGGAAGAGTATCCACTGGCGAGAATTCACCTTGGTGGAGCATTACACCAATTCCTGCGTTCTGTATATCCGGATTTCCGATTGCGCTTAATGGAATTTTTGCTTCATAGAAAGTATCACGATTCACATCGTGGCCAAGCGCCATGAAGTCAACTAATTTGCTTGGATCGGTAACATCATCAGCGTCTTTAACGCCCCATAAGGTACTGTATCCTTTGCCTTTAGCAAATTTAACGGTAATTCCTGCAGCTGCGCCTGTCTTATAGTTCACTCCCGCATCATCAACAGGGAACATACCGTTTACGGCTCTGGAAATGTAACCGGAGTGGAACATATTCGAAGCGATGTTAAATTGATAATCTGGAAGGTTGACTCCGCTCCATATTGGTTGAAGTCCGTTTTTCTTCCACATATCATGTGTTGCTCCAGCGCCCGCAATCGTATCGATCGCAAGTGTTTGCGGCATATCCATGGATCGGATTGGTGTGCCGCCTGCTGAACCAGCATTAGCAGGATCTACAATGTCTGTTACATCTACATACTGCCAAGCAAGGTACAGGTAATCGCTATCCCATGCAGCCCACAAATGGCTTAGATCCATTGGCGATTCATGAAGAGACCAATTACTACCAAGCGTACGCGGATCGTCACCAGCCATGTCAATGGCAATCAGCATTTCATCTGTCCATTCACCAGCATTAACGCCATCAATCGTGATTGGAGATAATACGCGCTTACCGAATGTCGGATTCGTAGAGTATGGTTTATTTCCACCTGGAATGATGACAGTTCCCTTTAATGTTGTAACTGCGATCCCAGTGCTTTCTGCTGAAAAGTTATTAGCAGCGTCGTAAGCTTTGACCGAGTAATTATATGATGTTTCGCCTGTTAATCCAGTGTCCGTGAAACTAGTCGTTGTCGAAGTTCCCACTGAAGTTCCATTGCGATAGATCTCATAACCTGCTACAGCAACATTATCCGTTGAAGCTGTCCAAGATAGACTCGCCGTTGTTTCGGTCTTTCCTGTAGAAATAACATTCACCGGCACACTTGGCGCTTGTGTATCGGAACCCCCTGAGGTTACAACACTTACTTCGTTGCTGACACCGGAACGATTGCCCGCTTCGTCGTAAGCTTTGACTGAGTAATTATATGATGTTTCGCCTGTTAATCCTGTATCCGTGAAACTAGTCGTTGTAGTCGATGTACCTACTTTAGCTCCATTACGATAGATCTCATAACCTGCTACAGCAACATTATCCGTTGAAGCTGTCCAAGAGAGGCTCACCGTTGTTTCGGTCTTACCCGTAGAGGCAAGATTCGCCGGCACGCTTGGCGCTTGTGTATCGGAACCGGACGAGGTTACAACATTTACTTCGTTGCTGGCACCGGAACGATTGCCTGCTTCGTCGTAAGCTTTGACTGAGTAATTATATGATGTTGCGCCTGTTAATCCAGTATCCGTGAAACTAGTTGTTGTCGATGTACCTACTTTAGCTCCATTACGATAGATCTCGTAGCCTGCAACCCCAACATTATCCGTCGAAGCTGCCCAAGACAAGCTCACTGTGGAATTGGTTTTGCCAGTAGAAGCAAGGTTCATCGGCGTGCTTGGCGCTTGTGTATCTCCTGGCTCGTCTGTAGAGTATTTCATATCATCGACGATAAAGCTTCCTGTACCATTCGCTCCAGATTTAGATCCACGAAGGATAGCATACACCCTAGCACTAACTGCCGTCGCTGGTGTTTTACCTTTTAACTCCAGCGGAATATACCCACTCGTAACCTCCGTTTGATCTACCTTTGCGTGACCAACATATGCCATGCCAGTATTGTAAAAGTTGATGTATAACTGAACCTTTGCATTAGTCAAGCTGTTCACTTTAAATTGACCACTTGCGGTATATGGTGTATTTCCTACAACCGGAACAGCCTGATTTACCATAGCCGTCTGATCATATAACAAATTGGAACCCGTCACCTTCTGTGCTTTATTTCCAGAAGCAACTGGTGTTGTTACCAATTCGAATGATGAGTTTGCGCCCGTTGAAACTACTTTCGTCCAATTGTTCCCCACACCATTAATTCCTGTGTAGAGTTCAAATCCAGGGTTAAGAAGTAAGTTATTAGTGACTTCAGCTAATGTGGTCACGTTGGAAGCTATACTAGGAAGGGACACATTCCCTGCTGCATCTTTCGCTTTCACTGTAAAGCTGTAAATCGTGAATGGTGTCAGCCCTGTAACGGTAAAGCTGGTTGTTGCTCCCGTTACACTTCCAGCCAACTCACTACCTTTGTAGATGTCATAGCCAGTTACAGCCACGTTATCCGTCGAAGCCACCCATTGAAGAGTAACGGAAGATGACGATACGGTGCCTGTTAAGTTAGTGGGTATTGAAGGTGAGATTGTATCTGCTCCAGTTGGCACTTCAACTGTTATCTCACTGCTATATCCAGAGAAGTTATTTGCAGCATCACTAGCGCGAACTTGGTACTTGTAAGTCGTACCCGCTATTACCGTGCTGTCAATGAAAGTTGTTGTATTAATATTAAATTTCTCTGTGGTTGTACCTACCTTTCGGCTTATTTCGTAGCTTTTCACACCAACATTATCCGTAGAAGCACTCCAAGTCAGAGTAACAGCCTTAGGTGTTCCCGTACTGAGATTACCCGCAAGATTAGCAGGAATAGAAGGTGCAGTAGTATCGATGACTACCGGTTTTTCACCGACCTTCACTTGTCCTGCAGCACCATTATTTCCAGGAATGTAAATATTGTCACCTACATTGAAGAAATAGTTCTTCTGGCCATTACTATCCCACACGTTGCTTCCGTTATTGAAGCAAGCTTCCAATCGTGTTGCCGTTCCGATATCGATCGTGATTTTTTTGTAACCAGGGCTTAAAGGATCATTCACCATGGTCTTGCCTGGTACGGCCGTCCATGTTCCCCCCTCTGCACGATAGTGGATATTAACATTCGTTCCACCCTCTTTGTAGTACACAGTCACTTTATTACCTGGGGCTGGAATTCCCGGTTTACCCGCAGTTACAACGCCAGCATTATACGTATTATCGCCTTTATTAAAGAAGTAGTTTTTTTGGTTGTTGCTGTCCCATTGTCCGCTACCATTATTAAATGCAGCTTCGACACGAGTTGATGTTGAGTTTCCAAGATCAATGGTGTATTCGGCGTAACCAGTAGTTTCAGACTCTGCCATCTTCACACCTGGAACAGCCGTCCAAGTTCCACCCTCGATACGATAATGGATGTAAGGCGTTGAGTATCCTTTCTTGTAATATACTGTAACGCTGTTGTCGCCACCCACTTCAGGTGGATTAGTTGTTACACTCAAATCGTTACTTGGATCGGATGTGCCGCCAGATTGGCTTCTAGCAATAACTTTATAAATATATGTCGTTTCCGATGTCAATCCGCTATCCTTATAGGTTGCTGCTGTAGGTGATCCTACTTTGACATTGTTGCGGTATACATCGTATCCAGCAATTCCAACGCTGTCAGTGGAACTATTCCAAGTTAGCGTTACCGTTTTGTCCGATTTAGCAGATGTAATCAGGTTCGTTGGTGTAGTTGGTTTAGTTACGACACGCGGATCCGTATCGTGCCAAGTGCTTCCGTCATACCAGCCTGTTGCTACTCGTGTGAAGCCAGCTTGATTCTGTGCAGGTAACTGCTTACCTGTACTGTCTCTAAAGATAAACGATGCCTTTTCAGCGGTGTTGAAGCTGTAAACGTACCAATCGCCCCCAGCACTCTCCATAGCTGGAGCTGTAGCCCAAGTAGGGTCATTGTCCTTAGGTGCTGTATCGTAGAAGTAAAGTGCTGGAGTTCCCCAGTTGGCAGGTTTCTTGAAGAATATTTGTAGCTTGGCGTTAGGATCTCCCTTCGTAAAGGTGTAGGATGCTGTTCCATTGCCATTCTCATTCGTAGCCATCAATTTCAGTGTCTTCGTATCATCAATGGCCATGTCTGCACCAATGGTGACCGTTGCACCGTTTGTAAATGTAATGCCATTAACCGGATCACTACCATCAAGTGTGTACTTTCCGCTATCCGCATTCTTCACAGAAAGCGTTAAAGTTGTTGTTTCAGTTTTGAATTTACCTCCAGCTGGAGAAACCGTAAGAACTGGGAATTTTAAATTAACGCCCACGTTCTCAATCAGAATAACCCCAGTGGAACCGGCAGTAAACTTGGCTTTGCCGTTACTTACAACGACTTCACTTTTCGTGTACGCATCGCGCACAGTCGTGCCGTCAGGGAATACGCCAGATACGTTAACATCTACAGTACCCGAAGCCCCCGTTGCAACAACAACTTTATCTAGAATATCGCCTTTCTCATAGGTACGTGAGAAGGTATAAGGACCGTCTGCTATTTTTGCATGGGTACCTGCACCTACAGCAATGTGATTGTTTCGGAATTGTCCAATCTTCTGCCAGTGTTCCAGAATACTCTGATTCTGGCTACCCCAGTTCATAGATGAGCGTGACCCTTGATCTGGGTCTGAGCCCGTAGCACCAAACGGTCTTCCAGATTCATCTCCATAGAAAGTTTGGACACCACCTGGAAGCAGCAGCATCGCTGTACCCGCTTGTATCAGGCTACCACGATTGTAAAGCCCTCTATCGTGTGAAGAGATATAGCTAAGCACGTTATAGTTAGGCAGATCGTTATTAAGTTCACCTGCATAGCGGGAGAAGATGCCTTCCAGATCACTCATGTTCGCTCCTTGGAACGAGAAGTTAATCAGGGAATCGAATCCATTATTGAAATAAGTGCTGTCTCTACCGAGACCTTGACCCCATACTTCACCTGTCATCCAGAAGCTATCACTCCAATTTGCTCCTGGTTTCGTTGGATTGTTCTGTCTCCACTTCGTAAGAGCACTGTTGGTGCTTGTTTTTAACTCTTTCCAAACGTCTGCGCCTACATGTTTTGCAGTATCGACACGGAAACCGTCGATTCCGAATTCTTCAACCCATGAGGACAGCCATTTCGTCATGTACTCCTTCGGAGCGATGTTCAGGTCTTTGCGATATTGCTTAGCAGCTGGAACGATCCAGTTGTCATAACCACTAGTCTCTTTGTTGAACTTTGTTTTCAAGAGGGGTGGCAATCCCGTTCCACTTGTCGATTCAGTCTTGATGTCAGGCAAGAAACCTACACAAAGCGTAAGGTCGCCACCTCCACATTGGTCGTAACCCGCAATGTTGCTTGCGCGAACCCAACTATTGCCCCACCATGAAGCCCATGCACTAGTATTATTTGTATTCATAATGGTATTGTGTGTATGCCAAGTCTGACCTTGACTTTTATTCGGAGTCCAAGAGCCGGCCAGTCCACCACTGTCTCCATATCCGTATTCTGCCATGTCCACGACAGTAGCATAACCAACATGGTTCATAATAACATCGAGAACAACACGGATTCCTTTGGTATGTGCGAGATCAACAAACTCACGCATCTCATCAATGGTGCCAATGCTTTTATCCATTTCAGTAAAGTCGAGTCCATAGTAACCGTGATAACCGTAGTGGGCAAAGTCACCATCTCTACCCCCTACCCATCCGTGCATTTGTTCCCACGGTGCAGTAATCCAGATCGCATTCGTACCTAGATTAGTGAAATATCCTTCTTCAAGTTTCTTCGTCAAACCTTTAATATCTCCGCCATGGAATGTACCCACATCAGAGCCCCAAGCATCTGTTTTAGGTCTTCCATATGCGCCATCGTTGCTTGCGTTACCGTTGTTGAAACGGTCCGTCATGACAAAGTAAACGTTTGCATTATCCCAACTAAATGGACTGATATCTTGTACTATTCCATTTGTTGCTACTGTTATAGCTGGTTCAGAAGCTGCCGTGAGTATAGGCGTATTTGTCACCTCTGCTGCCGATGCTACTTGACCATTGGGCATTACTGCAAAACTCCATAACATAGAGCAGAGCAACACCATGCTCAAGAAAACTTTACAACTCTTTTTTACCATTAGCTTGTCCTCCTCGTAGAACTAAATTGTTAGTTAAAGCAAGTAACATGATCTGCATTCCATTGATGGTATTTACCCCCTTCAATCTGCAAACGTTTGCACCTTAGTCAATCTTATCAACCTATGTTAAAGTTTAGTTAAATTATCGAAAAAATAAATCATAGATTTGAAAAAAATGAGAACATGGATAGCTTTTTAATTTGGGGTTAGGTTAGGCGTCGTTTGAAACTTCTACTAGAGATACCGCTCCGTTAAATTTATATCCGGCACCTCTGACAGTATGGATATAGAGTGGTTTTCTTGGTTTCTTCTCAATTTTTTGCCGCAAGTTATAAATATGAACCATGACAGTCCGTATATCTCCCTGCTTAATATCTCTCCATATAAGATCATATAGGGTTTCAGTATGGAACACGCGATTTGGATTCTTGGCTAAGATAACAAGGAGTCGAAATTCTTTGGAGGATAAGATCACTTCCTTACCATTGGACAGAACAGAGTGCGCAGAGGGATCAATTTCTAAGCCTGGATAAAGTATCAAATGACGTTGATGAACAGGGAAAGCTCGTTTGTATCTGCGAATATGTGCTTTTATCCGAGCATGTAACACATCAAAGCTGAATGGTTTAGCCACATATTCATCTCCCCCTCGGTTTAAAGCTTCAATTCCCAGAGAATCATCAGCATGATGACTGGTAAATAGTACAGGTTTATCACTAAATTTGCGCAACTCTGTACATAAGTCTAAACCGGATACGTATGGCATCGATACATCAAGAATAATAAGATCAGGATCATGGGAATGAATGAGGGTGATTGACGCTTGGCTGCTGTAAGAATAGCTAACGGCTTCGAATCCATGCTCGGACAAATATTGAACCAGAAGTTTGCGAGTGTCTGCATCATCATCCATGATTATGATTTTATCCCGCATAATTAATTTCTCCTTTCATATCAATTGAAAGCGTATTCTAATATAGAGATATATTGCCCATTCAACCCAATTGGATGACTATTCGCGAAGGTTCATCTCAGGTCCATTTTACCTATAATTATATTATTATGGTAAAATAAGGACTTCAACTTGTGTTCAATATTAACATTATAAGAGCATTTATAAGCGGGTATATTGACCTATTTTTCCGTAAAAAAAACATCATATTTTGTCAGTTTAGTTGGTTGTATATGTAAATAAACTTCATTGTTGACACACGCAGCTATCTAAGTTATGTTAATTTCATTAATAACCAATGTTGGATAATCAGAGTCAACTATTCGAAATAGGAGGATTACTGTGGCAAATTTAATTGTGCTTGCTCTACTCCGTCAGCGACCCATGCACGGTTACGAAATCCAGCAAATCATTCAGACCAGTCGAATGGATGTATGGGCCAACTTACTATCTGGTTCCATATACTATGCTCTTAACAAAATGGAACAGGACGGTCTTCTCCGAACGGACAGTGAGGAACGAACCGGCGCACGACTCCGCAAGATTTATGCCATTACTGAGCAAGGCGAGGAGTTGTTTCAGCAACTGGTACGGGAAACATTAACTTTAACCCCACATTCCGTTAAGTCGGACTTTGTGCTTGGGCTAAACTGGATCGATGCCATTCCCAAGGAAGAAGCACTTGATTTATTAAATCGAAATTTAAGACAAGTCGAAGCAACCCTTCTTCTATGGCACGAAGGGAAAGAAATCAAAGGACTCTATGGCCTTTCGCCGATTGGGGAAGCATCTTTTGATAACGCAATCGCTCTATTGGAACAGGATATTACTTTCATCAAGCGGATCATAGAATTACTATAGAAATAATCGCCGTCTACTATGACGAGATTATTTTAACTTCATATCCAACATTGGATATACTAACTTGGTTAAGGAGATGATCTACGATGAAATCGGTCATTCAAGCACGGGGTTTAGTAAAGAAGTATGGGTTGCGCACGGTTGTAGATGGGCTGGACTTGTTCCTTGCGCAAGGAGAAGTACTTGCGATTATAGGCCCCAACGGCGCAGGAAAGTCTACAACCCTTGACATGATCCTAGGTTTAAAGGAACCCGACGCAGGCACGATTACGTATTGGCGTAAGGACCCTTATCGTCAGATCGGTGTGCAACTGCAATCCACACCGTTCTTCCCAGGCTTCAATGCACTGGAAAACATGCGAATGTTTGCTGCTTTCTACGGACTTCGGTTGACAAACGATGAAATTTTATCTGTGCTTCATCAGTGCGGCCTTCAGGACGTGGCTCGAACTTATGCAGACCGCCTATCCGGGGGTCAACAGAAACGTCTCTCCATTGCCATGACCCTTATGCACAATCCGGAACTCCTTTTCCTCGACGAGCCGACTAGCGCGTTAGACCCGCGTGCTCGCCGCGAAATTCGAAGCCTCATACAGTCACTTACGATTGCTGGGACTACGGTTGTCTTTACATCGCACGATATGGAGGAAGTCCAAAAACTTGCTACTCGAGTTGTCCTGATCAACGCTGGTCGAATTATGGCAACCGGTACACCTGCTGATCTACTTGATGAATATAACGTAACTAGCTTGGAAGACCTCTATATCCAATTAACAGAAAACTAAGATTTAAAGTTGAAGGAGGAACCACTATGACCATCATTCTAAAGACTATGCTTTATGGCATCTTTAGAGATACGCACACCTTGGTCTTGACTATCTTTTTTCCAATAGCCTTACTTATCGGATTGGGGCTTTATTATGACGATCCTGCCTATTCCGAACGTTTAGTTGTAGGTGTCCTTACGACCAACGTACTGTTTGGTGCGACCATGGTCACTGCATTTAATGTTATGGCACAGCGAAACAGAGGTATATACAAACTACTTCGTGTGACTCCCTTCTCGACGACTGCATTCATCTGCTCGATGACCGGCGCAAGAACCGTGCTTACCCTGCTCGTGAGTAGCAGTATAATTATCATAGGTATTCTCATTTTTGGAATTACAGTCAGTTTACCTGGAATCGCGCTTATGCTCTTGATCATGCTTGCGGGTACGGTATGCTTTACAGCTGTAGGATTCATCGCAGCCAATCTATCCAAAGACGAAAGCAATGTCAATATGATATCTAATTTGATCAGTTTCCCCATGTTATTTACGAGCGAGGCCTTTTACAGTATGCAAAATGCACCCGACTGGATACACATCATCGCTAGATTGCAACCTTTCCACTATTTTGTAAAAGCCATGTCAGTTGCTCTACATCCTAATGGACCCATCCAAGATATCTGGATATCATTTGCCGCACTAGTCGGCTTTGCCATTCTCTGCTTACTTATTGCCGTTCTCACATTTCGCTGGGATACGGAAGGGACGGTCATAGGAAGAAAATCATCTCGCAAAAAGCTACACGAACACGAAGCTTGAATTTGGATGAACGCACTAAAAATACGCTCAATCAAATCTATATCTCTGTTAGCTGCGTACACGACATTTGCTTTTCATTCTAAAAGGATTAAAATAAATAAGAAATTATTAACACAACCACGGTCCAATGATACAGAAAATACGACAATAGAGGAGCAATGTAATCATATGATTATCGTAACGAACAGAATTAAAGTAAAAAAAGGAATGGGTGCAGTCATGGCACCTGGTTTTACAGCGCCAGGTCCATTAGATTCAACTAAGGGTATTGTAAAAGTAGAGGTACTACTAACACAAAACTTACCCGATTATGATGAGCTGAACGTCAATATGTATTGGGAAACACAAGAAGACTTTACGACTTGGAGAAATAGTGATGCCTTCAAAGCCGCTCATAAACGTCCAGAACCAAGTTCAGATGAGACTCCGAAAGAATCACCTATCATTGGCAGTGAAATCATTACCTACGATATAGCAGCGACGAAAGAAATCACTAAATAATTTGTCTGTAGACAGGGCTGCCATATCTTTGGCAGCCCTTTGTTCTCTATAAAAGGCTTAAGAAACAGTCTTAGGACAGATACCTTATCATTTCATTAAGTTTATCTTTATATATTCTAAACTAGGAACATGGCGACAACGGTCGTTACGCTGAGACCGATTAGCACAGGCTTTAAATTTCGTCTTGCTAGCTCGAACGGGCTCACGCCGCAGATCGCCGCCGCTGGAATCAACGCCCACGGGATCAGCGTTCCGCCGCCAACCCAGATTGCAGAAATCTGCCCGAGTGCCGTCAAGGTAGCCGCGCTGGAATGTGTAGCGACAGCAAACAACTGGGCTATCGACCCTACGAGGGAGATGCCTGAGAAGCCAGATCCGTCAAGTCCAGTAATAGCTCCGGTAACGGTTGAAGTGATGGCACCTACAGCACCATTCAACGGTACGTTACCTGCTAGAGCAACACCTAGATCATTCACAATCCCATGCGAAGCTTCGGGAAGTACTTTCCCGAACAGGTCCGTGAATGCTGCATCGCCAAGGTAAAAGAAGGCGGCAATGGGGATGACAGGTCCAAATACTTTGAATCCAAAGACGAATCCTTCGATCAGATACGAAGTTATCTTCTCTAAGCCCTGATTCCGATGTGCCAATAAGGTGACTGCGATTAGAATAAGTACTGCAGTCCCGCCTACTAAGGCTGTTGCATCACCACCCTGCAACTTAAGCAGGAACATCGCTGTAAGGTCAGCGGCGAACAACAGTGGGATCACGATCGCCAGCCATTGTTGTACCCGTGGACCCATCACCGCATTGTTTTCCTCATCACCATCCTCATCTCCTGAGATCAACCCGCCGCCAGTATGTTTAACCGATATAAGTCCGTCTCTCCAAGTTCCGTTCCGTAAATCTCTACGCATCATCCAGAATGCCGTAAACGTAGTTACTACCCCCATCACGATCACGAGGGGAATACTCGCCGTCATGACGCTACCGACTGGAATCCCAGCTGCATCTGCAGTCAATTTAGGGGCTCCTTGGATAATATAGTCACCCGAAAGGGCAATACCATGACCGAACAAATTCATTGCCACAGCAGCTCCAAGCGCAGGTAATCCAACACGGATTGCAACTGGAAGCAATACAGCACCAATCAGAGCCACCGCAGGCGAAGGCCAGAAAAAGAAGGAAGTCAGCATCATAATGATTCCGATTCCCCAATAGGCCAGAGCAGGCGTGCGCAGAAAACGGGTAAGCGGTGCCACCATGGTTTCATTGATACCTGTACGAATCAAAACCCGGCTCATGGCCACAATGATTGAAATAATCATAATCGTACCCATGAGTTCTTTTGTCGCATAAAGAAATGAATTAAAAATCCCCGATACCGATCCACTAAGCGTCTCTGTTGCAAGTATCCCAAGCACAAATATACCTACCACGCAAATCATCGTCGTATCACGTCGCTTAATTAACAGTAACATTATAAAAACAATAAACGTCAGATATACCCAATGAATCGCAGTTAACTCAATCCCGATCATGGAGCCTCACCCCTTCTCCCCTATCACAAATGGTGCTAATAGATTATGCTGGGGCATGGGCAAGTGTTCAGTAAAAAATAGAACACCAGACCCAAGGCCGCTGCTCCAACTTTCATTCATTAATTAGACCAAAGTTTGCTATTGAAACATTAGCCTCGCTAAGCAAGGCATAGCTCCCCGTGAACATGGCCGAAGCAACCGTAATCGGGGCAATATGCTTGAAAAGGACATGCTCCGTGTCCTTGTAGGCTCCAGTAACGGCAAGCTAGATTTCAACGTCAACTTCGCTCTCTTTATAACCCACATCGTGAAAAACCGCCAGACTGTAGCATGATTGGCAAGTTGCAGAAGTTCTCCTGCTTCCTTCTCTAATCGTGCCCACAGTTTCCCTTCTTGATCGTAAGCAGGAATAATATCTCTAAGACTTGCTACATATCTCTCCGGAATTTCCTTTAAGCTAACATCATAGTTCATCTTTACACGATCCTCTCCTAATCTATGAATTGTATTCTGGAGGAGCGTCAGCTTCTGTTGCAGCACCTCTTCCTCCTCTTTCATCTGGGCAAGATGAATAATCAAGTGTTTTCTTAGGCTCTCTGCATCGTCATATTCCGTTAGAATTTTCCCAATCGCCGAAATCCCAAATCCCAGACCCTTCAGGACCTGTATTCTATTGGAAATTATTAATTGTGCCGCACTGTAATAACGATAACCTGTGAAATATTCGGAATTACAGGTAAGGAAATAGAGAATCACATCCCCATATAGTTTGAAAATATTAACTGAATTTAATACAATACTGTGAGAATTTATCATACAATTAAAAGGCAACGTTCTTCTGATGATGCCAGAGATACCCCTTTAACGCTAGAGGAGTTGTCTGCTTTTTTTATAAAGGAGAGGGGAATGGACCATGATTGATAATAACAAACCAAGAGTTATTTTAACTGAAAAGGACTTAATTCAACAATTTAGAAACTGTGGATTAGCTGAGGGACAAACCGTATTTGTTCATACTTCTTTGAAAAGCCTGGGGTTCGTTGTAGGCGGAGCCGAAACGTTAATACGGGCGCTTCTACAGATTGTGGGGGAAGAAGGTACGCTAATGATGCCGTCCCAGACATGGAAAAATCTTGACCCGATCACGGGTGTCCATTGGGAAGCCCCTGTAGAATGGTGGCCTATGATACGGGAACACTGGCCAGCTTATAATAAGCAAGTTACTCCAGCCATTGGCATGGGCGTAGTTGCTGAAATGTTCCGTAAATGGCCAGAAGCTCAAAGGTCAGATCACCCTGCAAGATCAATTGCCGCAGTAGGTAAATATGCCGAATATTTAACTAAAAACCACGACTTAACTGAGATATTTGGCAAAGGCTCTCCAGTAGATAAACTATATGAACTAGACGGGCATGTCCTATTAATAGGTGTAGGTTATGACAAGAATACATCCTTGCATTTAGCTGAAACTAGAGCTAACTTTCATTCTAAAAGTTTCTCTGAGGAGAGTAGCGCGATCATGGTCGATGGACAAAGGCAGTGGGTAACTTACGACACTCAGGCCGTCGATGACGAAGATTTCGTTAGATTAGGAAACGAATATGAGCAATCCAATACCATCATCGTTCATAAGGTAGGCAATGCGGATGTTAGATTTATAAAGCAGAGACCTCTGATTGATTGGGCCGTTTCATGGATGGAGACACATAGGCAGTAAAGTATAATTTCCGTAAAGTGTACCGACTTCTAGAGTCAATGTTTATAGAAAGAGCCATCTTCCCGATGAAGACGGCTCTTCTCATTCTTATTTATCTTTGGCTCACAAGAGCCAACTTCCGCCCTTTGCCATAAGGAACACAGAACGGTGTTCCGAAGATTGGATCTGTTGCTACTTGGCACTCCATATCGAATACATCACGGATCAACTGCTCGTTTACGATCACTTCCGGCGCGCCCTGTGCATAGATATGCCCTTCTTTAACAGCTACGATGTTATGCGCATAACGACAGGCGAGATTAATGTCATGAAGAACCATAACAATGGTGCGATTCTCTTGTTCATTAAGGTCGAACAACAGGTCAAGAATTTCTATCTGATGTGTCATATCAAGGTATGTCGTTGGCTCGTCCAGCAGGATCGTTGCGGTGTTCTGAGCGAGCGTCATTGCGATCCACGCCCGTTGTCGTTGGCCACCGGAGAGTGAATCTAATGAATGGTCGGACAGTTCTTTCATGTGAGTAACCTCAAGCGCCTTATTCACCATCTTCTCATCTTCATGTGACCACTGCTGCAGAAAGCTTTGGTAGGGATATCTCCCCTGTTTAACCAGCTGCCCAACAGTCAATCCTTCTGGAGCGATTGGACCCTGTGGCAAGATGGCGAGGTTCCGTGCTACCTCCTTACTCGATAGCTTCGCAATATCACGACCATCCAGCAGAATAGATCCCTCTTGAGGCTTCAATAATCGAGCGAGGGAACGCAGTAACGTTGACTTACCACAGCCGTTGCTACCGATGAATACAGTAATTTCACCTGGAGGAACTACTAAATCCAGATTTGAGAGAATCGGATTTTTTCCATAGGATAAGGTTAGGTTTTTGGCTTGAATGACGGTCACGAAGTTCACTCCCTTTATGATGTTCGTTCTATACTCAATAGAGTTCCGGAAGCACTAAGCTGTCTTACGACTACGGTATAGTAAGTAGATGAAGAACGGTGCTCCAATAGCGGCAGTAAAGACACCTGCTGGAATGTCGAGCGGAATAAAAGCAACTCTAGCTACTAGATCCGATAGTAGCAATACGAGCGATCCAATGAGCGCAGATACTGGAATAACACCACCGTATGCGGGTCCAACAAGCTTGCGGGCAATATGTGGAGCCATTAGGCCAATAAAATTGATTGCACCGCCAATAGCGACCGCTGCACCTGCAAGTGCAACACTGATAATAAGCAAAATTGTTCTTTTGACATGAACGGAACTACCCACGCTTGTAGCGACCTCGTCCCCTAACTCTTGGACATTCAGATGTCTAGCATAAATAAGCGAAACAGGTAATAACACAACAATCCAAGGCAACAGAACCTTAACATCTCGTTCCCATGAAACGCCATATATACTTCCTGTCATAAAAGTGAATGCCTTGACCGCAACGGCTGTCGGTGTGAAGGATGCTGTAAGGATCAGCATGTAAGTAACTGCCGTTAATGCAGTGGACATACCGATACCGATGAGCACCAGTCGAAGTGGAGTAATACCTCCACGATAGGCGAATAGATAGATAAGAAAGGCAGCGGCAAAAGCCCCTGCTACGGCACTTAATGGCATAAAACGGATGCTTACATGTGAGAAATATAGAATGAATACAACGGTACCCAGCGATGCTCCGCCAGTAATACCTATAATATCTGGTGAAGTAAGTGGATTACGTACGATGCCTTGCAGTAATGCTCCTGAGACAGCAAGTGCTGCACCAACCATAACAGCGATGATGACACGTGGCATCCGGAGTGAGAAGATAATCATCGCATCGGATGCATCCCCCATACCTAATAGAGTACGAATGACATCAACGGGGTAGATTGTTTTACTACCGAGACCTACACAAAAGATCATAGCAACCAGATTAGCAATAACCAATAGGGAGACCATTGTCACGGTTCGACGATCGATTTGGAACGAATGATTACGCCCCCTGAATACCAACCATTTATTCATATTAGACACGCCCCCCTCTTCTAGCAATATAAACGAAGAAAGGAACACCGATAATGGCAGTCATTACTCCAACAGGTACTTCTTTAGGAAATGAAATATATCTTGATCCGATATCAGCAGTTAGCAGTAGAATACCTCCCAGCACGGCACAGTAAGGAATGGCCCAGCGATAGTCTATTCCAACCAAGTGACGTGTAAGATGTGGGATAATTATCCCAACAAAAGCGATAGGACCCGCAATAGATACGGAACCCCCTGCAAGTAGAACGATGATGATTCCTGCAAATAATTTTATGTATATCGTTTTTTGTCCAAGTCCAGTGGCGATATCTTCCCCTAGTGCTAACAAGTTCATATGTCTAGCCAGTACTAATGAGCCTAAAAGTGCAATACCCATATAAGGAGCCGCAGCTATAAAAATACCCATATCCCTTCCCGCCACAGAGCCGACGAACCAGTATAATACCTGATCGAACGTTTGCCCCCCCGTTAACAGAACACCAAGTGTGAGCGACGAAAAAAAGGCTGTCATTGCAGCCCCAGCAAGCGTAACCTTTAGTGGAGTAAGGCCATCACTCCCCATTGAGCCAAGTACATATACAAGTATGGCAGTAAAGGCCGCCCCCATGAAAGCAAGCGTTGCAAATGTAGATAGACCACTTGCTCCGAAGAAGGCCGATCCAACTACGATGAAGAAGGCCGCTCCTGCATTAATACCGAAGATACTCGGTGAAGCAAGCTGGTTACGGGTTATGCCTTGCATCAAGGACCCTGCAACCGCTAGACCCGCTCCTGCTATCGCTGCTATAAGTGCTCGGGGCATTCTTGCCGTCTGAATAATGAGATGTTCTTGTGAGCCATTAAATGCGGTATACGATTCTATAATGGTGTGCCAACCAATATTTGTCACTCCAAATGCAATGCTGCAAATCATTCCAGCGACAAAGAAAATCAGACCCGCTATCAATCCCACAATCTTCTGTAAGCGCGTAGTTAGTAGAGTGCTCATAATTTCCTCTTTCCTATTGTGAACAATAAAATGGGTTCTGAATAATTCTAGGTGATGGGTTAGAAAGTGTCAATGATTATGAAAATCATTATCATGAAATCATTGACTATAAAATGAGCACCTGCTATAGTTTTATTTGCTGTTGATAATGAGAATCATTTACATAATGAAAAGGGGCGTCTAGAACAATATGTTAAATCTATTAAAACAAAAATTTACTTTGACAACTTCCGCAACATTGCTTGCGTTAGCAGTCATTGTATCAGGATGCGGTCAAGCTGAATCTAATAACAATACGGGCACAGTAAGCCCAGCAGAGACAGCCACACCGAAATCAGAGGATGTACGCAAAGTAACTCACTCTATGGGTGAGGCCGATATTATAGGAACTCCGGCTCGTGTCGTCGTGCTAACGAATGAAGGAACTGAAGCGTTATTGGCGCTGGGGGTTACACCTGTAGGGGCTGTTAAATCTTGGACAGGTGACCCTTGGTATGAGCACATCGCAGCAGACATGGAGAGTGTTACGGTCGTAGGGGACGAAAGCCAACCCAACCTAGAACTCATAGCTAGCCTAAAGCCTGATCTGATTATTGGTAACAAATTGCGTCAGGAGAAAGTATACGAACAATTAAAAGCCATCGCACCCACTGTATTCTCTGAAACACTTCGAGGAGAATGGCAATCGAACTTCAATCTCTATGCTGAAGCATTAGGCAAAACAGTCGAAGGTGACAAAATAATTGCCGATTACGATAGCCGTACTGTAGATTTCAAGGAAAAAGCAGGCGACAAGCTCAATCAGAAAGTATCTGTTGTTCGCTTCATGGCAGGGAAAACACGTATTTACTTAGAGGATACCTTTACCGGGGTTGCCTTCTCCAAGCTAGGTATTATTCGTCCGGATAATCAGAAATACACAGACACATTCGTTGAGGAAATTACGAAGGAACGTCTTCCCGAAGTCGATGCAGATATGCTATTCTACTTTACTTATGAAACTGGGGACGGCAAAGGAACAGAAATGGAAGACGAAATGCTTAAAGATCCGCTATGGCAAAGTCTTAATGTCGTAAAAAATGAAAAAGCAATCCGCGTGAGTGATGCGGTCTGGAATACGGCTGGTGGTGTAATTGCTGCTAACCTTATGTTAGATGAACTTTACACGATTTATGATATCAAATAATATACAGGCATTCAAAAAAGCAGCTCCATCCTCGTCAGAGGATAGAGCTGCTTTTGGTTTTCCAGCCTACTAACCAAATTTACAACGGCTTTCACCGCGAAATCATTCATAGAACTCCGAACTATTCGTGACATTCTCTGGCAGTATCTACGAACTAATTTTCCGGATGTTCTATCAGCTGTTCTATCTCGGGCTGCACGTCCGGATTGAACTCTGGCGGAATAACCAGTGGCTGTGATTCCTGCACGCTATCCGGCTTCATTTCAGGAACCACCTTAGAAGGAATTTCAGGTGGGAAATCTTGCTTCATAATATAGTACCTCCTCTATTTATGTCATTGCTCCTCTACACGCACCACTCATCTTTATATAACCTAATACGGAGACGGCTATACCCTACCCTGACAATATCAACAGAATTGACCTTACGATTTACTTGGAGATAACCATTTCACTTCAGACTTGTCCGTACATATTGACCGATATTAACGATGGCTTGTTGTGCCTCAGGTAGCATGTAGGCTAGAAATTGAAATACACTCCACATATTCTCCCATACTTCCAGATGAACTCCGATACCTGCAGCTGTTGCGCGATCTGCAAATCTTGTAGCGTCATCTAATAACACTTCATGATCACCTACTTGGATCAACAAATCAGGCAGCCCCTCTAAATTCATCCTCAAAGGTGATAATAACGGTATTTCTTCCGTCCGGTTACCTATATATACATCCAGTATCTTTTGATTCCCCTCTCGACTCCCCGTAGGATCAAGTTCCGATCGACTCAGATACGATTCACCATCTAAATGAACGAGGTCGGTATGCGGTGATAGTAAAAATGCCCCCGCTGGAAGCTCCTCTCCAATATCCCGTAGAGTAAGCAACGTCATAAGCGCAAGACTCGCGCCTACAGAATCTCCTCCAAAGACAATATTACGGGATGAATATCCGTTGGCAAGTAACCAGCGATAAGCACTCAAGCAATCGTCATTAGCAGCGGGGTACAGATGCTCAGGCGCAAGTCGATATTCGACAGTCAATACTTTCACTCCACTTGATTTCGCTAATCTTGCGGATAGATCACGGTAAAATTCACAATTACCTGCAACGAATCCTCCCCCATGAAAATAGAGGATGGCTTGGTTCAAGCTTTCTTGAACTGTGCTATCAGGTATGATCCACTCACCACTTAATGTTCCCATCGTTGTCTTCTGAACTTTAACATCTGAAATACTGGACATATTTCCCGCAGCTTCGGCCATTTCACTTCGTATTTTCTCCACCGATTTGTTATCCATTCTGTTGGCTTGCCTTAGATATTGTTTAATCGCGTTAAGCTGTTCGATACTCGTTTTTTCCAATGTGATCCCTCCTACAGGTTCTAATTTCTTCATTATAGAAGCTGTAGTAAGGTACAAGGTCAAGCTAAGGTTTCGATTTATTTCAATAGGAATACCCCTGAGGAAGTAGCATAAGAGGAAAGAAAGAGCCGAAAGATATGCCTAATAGCTCATCTTCTGGCTCTTCGTTCATGCTGCATATATAAGTTTAAATAGTTCTAAACCTTTCATTAGGTCCACCCTCATTGCTTCTGCCACACGATTTCTCCATTGCGATTGATATAAGCATACAAATCATCTGACGAGTCCGAATTATACAGATAAACCTGCGCTAGATCGCCCGAGAAGAAATTTGCCCATTCAAACTGCTGCTTAATGACAAATGTACCAGAAGTATTGATATATCCATATTTTCGCCCTGTACTTGCAGGAGCCAACCCACCTGAGAACTTTTCTCCAACTTTGATATTATGGATAACCTTCTCCCCTTTCTTGTTAATGTAGAAGGTTACGCCATTCCGTTCAACAAAAGCCAGTCCATCCGAAAATGGCCTCGCCAAGGAATATTGAGGGGGTAGGAGGTATTTCCCTGTCTTGTCGATATATCCATACTTGCCGTTCACATATACAGCCGCCACTCCCTCGGAAAATGCCTCAGCATAGTCAAATCGGGTAGATACTATGAGTTTCCCAGAAGTATCGATATACCCATATTTCCCGCTCACTGTATACTTAACAACCGCCAGCCCTTCAGAAAAATCTGATGTAGCGCTAAAGCGATAGGGTATGACCAACTCACCCTTTGTATTGATATAACCTGTAGCTTTTCCTTGATTGACTCGAGCCAGCCCTTCCACAAAGTTAAATGCTTTGTGATAGATTGGTGGAATAACCACGTCCCCTTGACTATTGATATATCCATATTTGATCACAGAAATCCCATCGCTGTTCTGAAATTTGGAGGTATATAGCGCCAGCCCATCATACAGAACACCACAAGTATTCAGCGGACATTCGAACAGTTTATCTCCCGTTACACTAAAGTAAATTTGCTCTAATTTCGCTCGATCTTCCACAAAGACAGGGCTTCCGGGTTGGCCAGGATAAGCATAACCACTACTATCATAAATCGGCTGTATAACAGTCTCACCTTTGCTGTTAATAAAACCATATTTGCCCTCTACCTCAATGGGATAGAGCTGTTCATCCGCTAACTTCTCCTTCTCAGTCTGAACAGAAGCAGACACCTTCGCCTGCCCTTGCCCCATCTCCGCAAGTCCAAGAATAATGACTATTACTCCGAAAAAAATACTGATCCGTTTGATCATTCTTATTCACACTCCTATTCCTATTATTTAATTACCACTTTCATCCTTTCTACTAACAAATAGCACCCCATATGCTCCGTATGCACGAATGTGAACACCTCTAAATAAATGAATTGCTCTAGTCTACTGTGGCAATCATGGAAATGGTAATTTCACATAGCCCACTTCCTCTACCAGGTGTTGACCTTGGGGTCCTTGCATCCACTCTAGAAAAGGAGCAATCATTGGCTTAGGCTTATCCTTCTTCAATGTAATCGCGTATAAATTTGCGACAAATGGATAGGTACCCTTCGAAATATGTTCAACATTTGGTTCCACATCATTGATTGCTAGCAGTTTAATCCCTGTGCTTTGATTCATTCCTGTTGCAAAGAAGCGAAATGAAAACCCAATCGCATTGTCATAATTCCGATAATCAGCCACTTGCTCAAGAATTCCGCCCATACCACGTGGTACTTCTTCTTTTAAAGGTTTAATTAAAGGTACGTCTGCCATAATCTTTTCCAAAAGGGTCTGACTTCCTGAATTTTCAGGACGTTGGAAGGCAATGATCTTCTTATTTTTCCCACCAAGCTCCTTCCAGTTCCGGGTCTTACCAGAGTAAATATCCTGAATCTCTGATACTGCCAAGCCCTTGATCGCATTGTTTTCGTTCACAAAGAAAACGAATGCTTCTTTGCCAATGGGTGTCATGACTAGTTCGCGTCCACTCTCTTTGGCCATTTCCAGCTGATTGGCAGAAGGTTCTGCCCCAAAATAAATATCAACTTCTCCTGACAACAGCCGTTCGTATGCATAAATAGTGTTGGTAAAAGTGACTATTGTCCCCTTCGATTCCCCTAAACCTGGCAGGGCATAGGTTGCCTGTGCAAAGGCAGAGTAGACGGGAAAGGCAGCTTCTGCTCCATCCATAATAAGCATGTCTTGGGGATCCTCAATCTTGAATGTTGCTTGTTCCGCGAGCCGCGGCAATTGGTTGTTAGGATTTGATACATCATAGGGCCATAAGTCAGTGCTGGAGTAACCTCCTCCATACTTAAATCCATAGGAAGTGAGAACCGTTTGGCTTCGTTGCCACTGTACTGCACTCCCAACTCCAGTGGCTAGTAATATAATGATGGTTGCCGAGGCCAGCTGTCGTCGATCTATTCTGATTCTCGGCTGCCGTAATCTCTCTTTAAAGAAATAGCCTAGGAAAAAAGCTGAATTATAAAACAAAGGTGCCAAAAAATATATGATTCCTGTCCCTTCGAATGAAGTCATAAAACTAATAGGGAGAAACGGTATTTGCAAAAAGGCATGCACTCCCCAAGCTGAGCTTCCATAAAAACCGCCGCTGAATAACATACATACAGCCCATAGTACAACGGTATATCCTAGGGGGAAAACAACGGGTAAATATCTTTTACCGAAGTTGTCTGGAAGATGTCTGTCCATAGCGGCAAATACACCGGATGATGTCCCACTTACGAGCATCAACGCCATTGTAATGATCGAAAAACTCAATTGTGTACTATTCATCAACACCAATGTCGCTATGGAAAAGATAAAGGGTATCACACCACAGTATAATAGCAATATCCGTAATACATATCCCATCCTATTCACTCCTTCAGCTTTACTATTCCTAATTATCATCACTGTTTATGGTTTCTTAATATATCAAACTAAGGCTCCATATGAAGTACTTGAAGTGTCGCTTGTAGTTCGGGATGTTTGTCCTCCGCTTGCAGGTTAGTTCTCAACTCTGACAACATCACCAATGTATTCTCCTTTTGGGAGATCTCTGAATGGATTCCTTTCATTTTCCTATCGATAACAGCTATAAAATCAGTCAGACTGATGTGGTCGCTCTCAGATTTTATCAGCGATTTTTTGATCTCCTTCAATGTAAATCCGCAAGACTTAGCATTCTTAATAAAATTAAGCCTATTCAGCATCTCTTCCGAATAGAGGCGATAACCAGATTCAGACCGTATCGGTGATGGAATTAGGCCCTGATTCTCGTAATATCTTAAAGTCTCTACATTCACATTCGCCAATTTAGCGATTTCTCCCCGCAAGTAGCCTGACATCGTCAGCAATCCCTCCTTAAAAAAGCAGAAAGGAATATTCCCCCTGCAATCTGTCTCATAAGCATTATTAATACGTTTCGGAATACAAGTGATTATTAATCAAATCAACTACATCCTTAGCCTTCTTATCGGTAGCTGCTAGCTCGATTAAGTTCTGTATATTAGCATCCAAACGATGTTCTAATTCCACAATATCGTCAAGGGTAGCCCCTGTCCATTCCATCAAATCAGATTCTTCGAATCCACCCTCTTTTATGACAATATTCATCTCACTTTGGAGTTGATTCCAACCGCTCGAAAGTGAGTTAATCGAAGTGCGGATATTGCCTTGATCGCTTAATGTTTTCCCTCTTACATACTTATTTACGGACGTATGTACATCTAATATCGAGTACGCGTTTATGATGGTCCACATCGTGCCTCCACCTGTTTCGATATAATTATAGTGATTAATATCATTTACAATATCGACTACAAGTTGCTCATATCGATTGACTTTCTTTGCGAATGCTACTGGTTTAGTAGATATCAGAAGCTTCGTATCTTGTTCAAAACAATTTCCAATCAAGCTCGTTAAGTAACTCTCAGAATACGTAGAAGGGCTCGAGAATACGTTTAGTGAATCATATATTGATGCATACCCTGTATCCCCTAAATCAAATAATTCTTTGCTACACATGAGTGGAGCCATTCTATCAAACTCCGTCTCATTATCTGCGCTACGAGTCTTAGGTGTCAGGATAAGTTTTAGAATCCTCTCCCCTTCTTTCACAACAAGGTTTACCGTATCATTCTTTCCAGAACGATTAATTAAATCATTATACCAAGGCAGTTGAATATATGACTGCCCTGTAAAGAAATATACGGAAGCTCTAGTAACACTTATTGCTGGCTTCGTGGTATCCCCTCCAACATATTCTCCTATAATAATGATATCCTTCTCTCCATCATCATTCAGATCTCTGAAACTCACAGCATTAATATGTCTAAGATTAGGGTTATTAGGGAAGCTTTCAGGTAGAGTGTTCATTACAAGTTGATTGGAATTTACAATGTAGAAATTCAGATGCGGTACTTTATTCTTGATATAATAACCCGCAACAAATCTCACATGTCCCCAGTAATCCGTATCCATCCAGAACGACTGTTCCTCAATAACCGTAAACCCATCATCTAGCAATTGTTCTAAGGTTCGATCTTCTTCCTGTTGATCCGATGCCGAATCTAAATCCTCTGCTGGTTCTGGGATACTTGCTACGACTTTCCCCTCTCCTTTGGTTTCTTTCTTAGGATCTTCCTTCCGCTCACGATCTACTGCTTCTTCATGATTTGTTGGTTGATCCTCTAGCTCATTCTGTTCCTCTAGCTCATTCTCAATGCGCTTGGTTTGTGTATCGCTATCCGATATTATCGTATCCTCTTTAATCGTTGGTTCTGCCCCACTTTTATTATCATTTGCAGAGCAAGCCGTTAAGAAGAAGACCATCGTTAATATAAGAATATGTATTCCCGCTTTAAGCTTCATGATCACGATTCCTCCCTTATGTACATTTCACATCCATTGATCCAGTAATAATTTCCCATTAATTTCATATTACAGAAAGGATCTATTTTATTCAATCAAAGATATATTATCGAATTGGCAGTCTGAATCACTTTCGGTACAATAGATGTCATATGAACTTGTGTATTTATCTGTTGGATAATACGAGTCGATAGGAGAAAATAGGATATGAAGGTTATCGTTATTGGGGCTGGCATTGGTGGATTAAGCGACTTTCTTTATCGTGTTAAGCACGATGAATTAGTATAAACTCAGTGTTGGGTCATAGCGAAGGTGTCCGTAGTGACAGTACTTTAGGTCCTTAGCTATTCTTCTACCCATTCCTTAAAGAGCTTCACCATTTCTTCTAAATTTCTCAATCCACCTGCACCTTCAAAATAGCCATCTTTGATCCAACATCTCACCCAGTCATTGTCATCCCGATCTATTATTATTTCATTTAAAGGTTTATCTTCTAATTCCGTAGCAAGCAGAGGAATGGTGACTCTCCATCCGGGTGTATCTATCGATTCAATCTTCAATCCATGTGTATGCTCCCATTCATCATCACAGTAACTCTCATACCAGCTTTCTAGCCATTTAAAATAACTCATGCGTCTGATCCTCTTTCCTTTTTTTGATTACTTACGAACATTACACATCATCTCTATCCCCTATGATATATCAACAACGATAGAAGGATGGCATTTATATTAGAAAAACAAAAATAAAGAGCCAAACTCGGCTCTTTATTCTTATTTGTTCCGCATCTACCCAAGGATTAGAGGAACTATAGATCTTTCCAACGTAATACTGTAATGCTCACATTCTCCGTTCCCCCAGCAGCTGTATGGCTTCGATTATCAATATCACTTGCGTTTGAATGGGTCTCTACATTGCTCCATGCGCCTCGAGTTATTTTATAATCAATCTTGGTGCCCGCTTCTAACGTTAGCGATATGCTGTAGGTTCCGTCATTGTTCTTAGTCAGTTTATAGTTAGAGTCCGCTGGAAGCCAGTTATTAAATGTGCCTGAAATATATAAAGAATCTGCTGCGGGTGTATTCGCAGGAACGGTAACCTTTATATTTACGCTATTCGTTTGAACCTGAGGCTCTCCTGATGTAATGACACCTGAAGTAAATGTAGATGTTCCAGGAGAGAACACATAATTTTTACCCCCGTTGTTATCCCATGTCCCGCTACCATTATTGAATACAGCTTCCAATCCGGTAGCCGAACCAACATCGATAGTAATTTTGTTGTACCCTGTTACCTCTGATGTTAGCATGGCTATCCCAGGTGCATTCGTCCATGCACCTCCAATAGGGCGATAGTGGATAAAAGGAATGGCAAACCCTTGTTTGTAATAAACAGTTACCGCGTTAAATGGATTAGTGTTAGGGTTGGTAGATACACTAACTATGGCGCTCGCGGCAGATATACTACCCGTAGCATCATACGCCTTCACAGTATAGCTATATACCGTTGCTGGCGTTAATCCACTATCGGTATAACTTGTTGATGTGCTAGTACCTACTTTTAGTGAATCTCTCCAGACTTCGTACCCCGTTACACCTACATTATCTACAGATGCTGTCCAGCCTAATGTAATGGTTGTTTCTGTCTTCGTAGTTGCGGATACATTGGTTGGTACAGTTGGGGCTATGACATCCACAGGCGTCGCAGTCGTGGTAACACTGACTGCTGCGCTTGAGGCAGAGATATTACCCGCAGCATCATACGCCTTCACAGTATAGCTATATACCGTTGCTGGCGTTAATCCAGTGATTGAATAGTTAGTCAAGGCAGTCGTTCCTACTTTAACGCCATTCCGCCAGATCTCATAACCCGTTACACCGACATTGTCCGTAGAAGCTGTCCAACTTATTGTAGTTCTTGTGTCTGTTGTTCCTGTTGAGGTTACATTAGTTGGAATCGTTGGTGCTGTGATGTCTGCTCCTTGTGGGAGTCCTGCTGAAATGACACCAGCAATAAATGTGGATGTGCCGAGAGGGAAATTATAGTTTTTGCCCCCATTGTTATCCCATGTTCCGCTTCCGTTATTGAATACAGCTTCCAAACCCGTTGCAGAGCCGACATTGATTATCATTTTATTGTAGCCTGCTACTTCCGATGCTGGCATAACTACCCCAGGTGCAGTTGTCCAAGTACCTGCTGTAGGACGATAGTGAATATACGGTGCTGTATACCCTTGTTTGTAGTACACAGTTACTGAATTACCTGGATTCGTATTGCTTGTAGTTATACTTACCAATGCGCTTGTAGCTGAGATATTACCCGCAGCATCATATGCCTTCACAGTATAGCTGTAAGCTGTTGCCGCTGTTAATCCGCTATCGGTATAACTTGTCGATGTGCTAGTACCTACTTTAAGGGAACCTCTCCAGACTTCGTATCCCGTTACGGCTACATTATCTGTCGATGCTGTCCAACCTAATGTAATCGATGTCGCTGTCTTCGTCGTTGAGGATACATTTGTCGGTACAGTTGGAGCTATGACATCCACAAGCGTCGCGGTCGTGGTAACACTGACTGCTGCGCTTGCAGCAGAGATATTACCTGCAGCATCATACGCCTTCACAGTATAGTTGTACGCCGTTGCCGGTGTTAAGCCCGTGTTGGTATAACTAGTCAAGGCTGTTGTCCCTACTTTAACACCATTACGCCAGATCTCATATCCGGTTACACCTATATTGTCCGTAGAAGCTGTCCAGCTTAATGTAGTTGTCGTTTGTGTTGTGCCCGTTGAGGTAACATTAGTTGGAATCGTTGGTGCTGTAATGTCTGCACCTTGTGGGAGTCCTGCTGTAATGACACCTGCAACAAATGTGGATGTACCGTTAGGGAAAGTATAGTTTTTACCTCCGTTGTTGTCCCATGTTCCACTTCCGTTATTGAATGCAGCTTCTAGTCCATTAACAGGACCGATATTAATCGTAATCTTATTATAGCCTGATACTTCCGATGCTGTCATAACCACCCCTGGTGCAGTTGTCCAAGTACCTGCGGTAGGTCGGTAATGAATATATGGCGTTGCATACCCTTGTTTATAGTAAATGGTAACAACGTTTCCTGAATCGGTCGTAATGATAATCGGGTCGCTGTTAGGAGATTTATTATTTGCCGCATCATACGCCTTCACAGAATATTGGTAAGCCGTAGTAGGGCTCAATCCCGAGTCGGTGTAAGTCGTGCCAACGCTTGTAGCTACTTTTACACTATCGCGCCAGATCTCGTAACCTGCGACTTGATAATTATCTGTTGAAGCGGTCCAAGTCAAGGTGACCGTTGAGGCCGTTTTGGCGCTGAGTAATAGATTCGTTGGAACAGTCGGAGCTATAGTATCAGGAACCTTAGTCAATACAGCAAATGAACTGCTTAATGCAGAAATATTTTGCGCCATATCGTAAGCTTTTACTGTGTAATTATAGCTTGTAGACGCGATTAATCCGCTATCCGTATAACTATTCGTGGCAGATGTGCCCACCTTGACTCCATCACGGTAGATCTCATATCCGGTAACTGCAACGTTATCCGTTGAAGCTTTCCATGTCAGCGATACACTGCGATCCGTTATAGCACTTGTAGCTACGTTAGTTGGAATACTTGGAGCATCCTTATCCACCACAAGGAACGGATGTGTTCCTATAATAGCTCCGTTTACATCTTCGATGAGCTTCCCAGTCGAGTCTTTGGTGAATTTACCTGCACCCACATAGACGGATTGGATATCACTCTTCGTGACATTTCCTTTGCTATCCGTAGCTTCAATGTAATAATCTACAAGTTGATCACGGTATTCATTTAAGTAAGAATAGTACATATCTCCGATGTCTGAAACAGGAACTTTCTGCATCGTCGCTGTAGAAGACTGCCAGTCGGTTCCATTGATTTCAGGTTTCAAATCACGCTTCGTCATCGCATAATCCGTCCATGCGCTAACTTTGTTTACATCTATGTTGGAAATACCTCTTGAAGCCATTAATGCAGGATCATATACCTTGGACGTATTGTCCGAGGCAGCTTCGAACTTATCGCGATGCGTACGAACTTTCAATTTAATCGTCTGAATTCCACTTGCATCAAATGCGTAAGTGTAGATACCGAACGAATTATCAAAGTAATTCAGTGTCCATCCTTCTGCCTTACTATTGTTTGCGCTTCCTGGATTGTATGGATAGCGCTGCGGCCACCAGACGGATGGTCCTGTTTGGTCACTTGCTAGCTTGCCGTTCACATAAGGTTTGGAGAAATATAAAGATTGGCTGAAAGAAAGTGCTGGCTTCACACTATCATCAATATTCTCGTCATAGTAACCGAATCCGGAATCCATGGCTGGAAGTAGGAAATACCATGCAAGCTCTGCAGGGTTAGCTCCGCCTGCGTAATCGCTCGCAGCGTTTCCTTTAACGGGGTAAGACAACATATATGGATTTAATTGATTACCTTCATACGTAATCTGTTTATCCTTTGCAGTAGTCGGCTTCCAATAATTAGGGTGATCGGTCAACCAGATTTGTTCCGCTGTTTTTGCATAATTCTCTGAAGCTTGTAATAAAGCGAAATTCCGTTCCAAATAATTGAATCCGTATTCAAAAGAAACGGTATGACCATCATCGACGCCATTTATGCTTTTCTTAGGTGCTAAATCCATTCCCCTCTTTTTATTGAAATCCGCAAATTGTCCCTTCCAAATTCCAAAAGGCATATGCCAGTGGTACCAGGTTGGGTCAGAGGATGAGTCTCTTGTATCCACCCATGAACCGTCTTGAACGTGCACTACATCGGTCGCTGCTGGCGTATTATTAACTAAATATTCATCGATCCCTTCGCCTTTTACTCCGGAATCCGAATAAGTTACGTTTTTAGCAGCTTGCCATGTATCTAATGAACCTGCACGACCCTGAGCATTATCTCCATCATGTGCAATAACAAGGAATTGTTTCTGATTCGTAAGACCTTCAAAAGGCTTTAATGCCTTCGCAGTAACAGACCCTTGATAACCTTCTTCCCATGATTCGGATTGGGCTACAGGTACACCCACGACACGACTTTCCTTACCTGTTTCGGGGTTCACATATCGTACCCAGTGAGGGGTAGAAGCAAATGGGAATTTGTTGTAGATGTTCTGAGCTTCATTAAACATGGATTGTTTAACCCATGATCCTACGTTGCTTGTGTTCTGGAAATCAGCACGGTTTGGCGGTGAAATAAGTGTATCTATGCCCGGGCTGTCCAAATACGGATAATCTTGCAACGTTCGAGATAAATGGTTGTTTCCAAGAACGGACCACTTTATGCCCAATTTCTCTAATACTGGAATAAGTCTTTCAGAAAAACCTAGCTCTGTCGGAAAAAATCCCTTCGATGAAGTAAATGAATCGCCTAGGAAATAAGATTGTGCTAACGTTGCATTCTGATAAATCATATCCTTTAGTAAATAATCATTTCCTGTAAGGGGTCCCATGGAATGATGTCCGGAGAAATGAATCATGTCCAACGTTTTGTTGTTATTTGGAGTTTTCAAATTGTTATAAGCTGTTTTCCAAGGTGCTCCCCAGTTCGTGTTATTGTAACCGGGTACATTGTTCGTAGTCATAAAGCTGTTAACATTATTGACAACTGACCCTGACATCGTTACCTGCATCTGTGCGGATGGATAAGCGGCGTGTAGATCGTTGGCAACAGACCATGGCCAGTAAAGATAGGCACCGCTCTTAGCATCTTTTGTATAATAGGATACTAGATCGTCATGGGGCATTATGGCTCCTGTAGGCAAATAATAAGGATACAACGAAGGTGCGTTATTCTTCAGATCAATAACTTGTCCGTCATACATGTAACGGATGGGTGCACCCGTTGAAGTTGCACTGTATTGGCTCGTGTCGTAATATGGCCAAAAATTAGGCATATGGTTGTGGTACACATGAGATGCAGAAATTTCCGCAAAAACTTTATTACCGCTGTTGCCGCTTCCAAATACGCCCAAAGACACTGTTAGAAGCAAAAATAAAATCAATTTAGATACTGACTTCACAAAAATGCAACCTCCCTTTTTCAATGCAATCGTTTGCTCAAAATCCGAAAAAAATATTGGATCACCTCCGAAAAGAAAGTGTTGCATAGTCATGGAAGCGTTTTCTTGTTCTTATAATATCATATTATAAGTTTCCGTAGTAAAAAATAGTAATTAATATTTGTCTTAATATGTATTTAGTTTCTAACCATCAAAAAAAAAACCTTGAAAGGCACGAAGCCAATCAAGGTTTTTTTTTGATGATTTTACCGCTTGGAGATTTTCAGTTTCAATATCACTCATGAACTAATGGGGTACCTGAGATCCAAAATCATCTCGGCTTGACTTGTTCGCGTTATAGAATACCACGTCTCCATCTATCAGATGAAATCGATTGCCATAGGAATCTTGGATGTTGTGATTAAATCCTTCCATTCTCCACTGATTGTTCCTCTGTACCCCATTCACCACTTTATTCATCAGGGGAGCATTGATATATTGTAAGTGTGGATTCGCTAAATCTCCTTGTTGTATGGATTCAATATTGAAGTTCACTACAATATATCCATCTTTCAAGAACATCGATGCCTTTTCATCAAAAGGACCATTCTGGTACAGTTTGATCCCTTTCTTCACGACGTACGTATCCGCTGGAATGCTATATTCTCCATACCAATGTTGGATCGCAGCCAAAGCTCGATCTGTATTCACAGATGATGGAATGCTACTTTTAGGTCCTATGAAAGTTCGTAGCTGTTCAGGTAGTAATAGTAGGTCATATCCACCCACGGGTGTTTTTTGCTTCGTACTCTTATTTATATAGTTCTCTACGAATTGGTTCATAGATGTATTGATGAGTTGGCCTGAAGTATAGTAGTTCCTATACTTAAATTCAGCAGTATCCGTTAATTCCTCATTCGGTACATTTCGCATTCTTTCGTTCAACAGGACATATCTCTTTACCTGGTCATCATTCGAACCTATTTTCACAAAATTTTTGTCGCTTGCATGATAATACAAATCCACCGGCGTGGTCATTGTTCCATCTTTACTTACATAATTAAAGGTTGGTGTGATCCGAATGCCATCTGTGGGACCAAACATATTCCCTTTGGTCTTGAAATCAAATTTGTAATGGTACCCCTGCTTAATCGCTACGTTTTTAAATCCCTGTATGGGATGACTTCCAGGATGAATGGGTACTGTAAACTTCAAATCGTTCCCACGTGGATCGCCATCAATACTATTCATTCCCACCCAATAGGAAGTTCCTGTTTGTTGGAGGCTTCCTTTCCTTGTCCGGAAGACCGTTTCCCAATTGTAGTCCACAATATCTGTGATGTGGAAATCATATAACCTTCCAATCACCTCTACCGATATTTCATCTGTAGCCACATGATTTCTCAGTTCCGTGTTGGCGTCCGGTTGAACATCGAAATCTACTGGTGCATTCTCAGCAATATTTCGGAATAACACCTGGTAGTCTCCTTCATCTACCCATACCGGTAAATAGAATGCAGTATCTAACTGGTTCACCGGAATATCTATCCAGGTGTTCTTAGGAATAAACTGGGTTCGGCTTCCATTGTATACATCAAACGGAAACCATACCTGTTTCGTTCGATAATACTTGGCGTAATCCCGATCTCCATAACCCGGATAATTCACATGTTGCCCCTCTGTAGGAATTCGGACAGTGAAAGGTCTCTCCAATATAAATGCTGCACGATTATAATTTGGATTTGTCTTCTGATTATGTTCTTCATCATCGGTCACGAAGGAATAATTCACCACGGGTGTATGTACCGTCACCGTATTGATATTGTTGATAGGGTAATCCTTTCCACCACTGCCTCCTACATGGCCGTCTAGGAGATCATAGAATATCGTGCCCGAACTTGGCGTATTGGCTTTGTTGATAAGCGTTTTACTAATGAGTTGATTATCTAGATATAACACTCTATCACCGATCATAGGCGATTCTGGAATTTCACCTGGTATAGGTGCAACCTCGATAGCCATTTCATCGCTCATAATAATCTCCCCATTAAAGTCCACCCTATCATTCTGGACATCGGCATCCTGAGTTTGAGATTCGGCCATATCCATTAACACATCTGTATGATCATCTGGAGATGGTTTTTCATATCCTCCATCTTGCGGTGGAGGTGTGAAGGAAATCTCCCCAGTTTCCTTCGGATACACATGATCTTCTACCGATTCGTAATTCTCCGTTTCCAACGTTGGTGGGATATATCCACTTGGGTCTAGTGTAACCGTACCGCTAGGCAGGGCATAATTGCTCATGGTTGACTTGTTGAGTGTATAGACTTCTAAATTGTTGATCGTCCAGTAGTCGTAATCGCGTGTGAAACTGAATGAATAATTCTTCTCCTCTGTTTCAGACATTTCTATATCATCTTTGGGTTGCGGTATACCGTCAGGCCCTATGATAGGATCTTGTGGTATTTTCCAAGTCAATACATAGGTTAAATCTACACTACAATCATAGTTAATCTTCCCCACTTGATTTCCAAATGTGTGTTGAAACAAATAATTTAATCCTAATGTATTCGAGTATAGAAAATCTGAGGTGGGTATCCCTTGTCCAACATCGTAGCTGTATGGTGAGTTACTAGGATCATCCGCTTTGATTGCACCTGTTGCCCTCGGGTCCATAGAGATGGTCTGTGGTGTAGCTATTTGTCTTGGTGGTTCGATTGTCCATGTACAGCTTCCAATGCCTCCTGGTTCATCTGGATCCGTTGGAGGTGGATCACCCTTCTTTATGTAGTACATAAATGCGGTGTATTTCTCAAAAGAACCATCGTAATTGAAGGAATATGGATTGCCTGGCGTAATACGGCCGCTTGGTAATGCATCCGTTGTTGATTTTTTGAATCCTACATATTCATAGTCTTCATGAGTCGGTGGCGTAAAGGTATATTCCTCCCCTATAATCATCTCTTCGTTGACTCGGGGTGGGAATATATCATTCAAAGCTCTTCCAGCAGTTGTGTAGTATTTGACATTGAGCTGTGAAGCCAGTTCAATCTTAAATAGAATAGGGACATAGATCCGAACTCCTTTTACACCATCTGCATAATTGCCGCCGGTTAATGCGGTAATATCATCTGGAACGTCTGCATTCAATAACATGTTAATAGTCACCGGAACAGTTGCGATATCCGTTCCTATTCCTGAGGGTGAAATGGGCTCAATCGTGTTGTTGATTCCTCCAAGGCTAACAGCACGTTCATATTTATCATAAGTATCACTACGAGATTTTGTGAAGTATATGTCGTTAGCATATGTATGGATATAGATTTGAGGTGCAGAAATACTTTTAATTTTACGATTTGGAAATTGGAAATTATACGTATTGGATGCTTCTCCCCATCTCCCCATATTCGGGCCTTTGCCATCGGGAACCCATGTGCCTGCTGAATTACGCCACATTTCATAATAAAACATTCCAACAAAATAACGATAGTTTCCCACTTGATGATATTTAAGAGGGGTAATGTTAGTCGCTGCAGAAACCGTAGGTACCATAGATGATATGGATGGAATGGCGCTGAGAATTAAGATGACAGAAAGAAAAATCCTCCATACTCTGCAGAGGTACAAGCTAATTTTTTTCATAGAAGTCAGTCTCACTTCCAAGGATTTTTCAAAAGTGGGATGTAATCATCTGCAGCAAGATCGAAACCAATATAAAGCACCTCTTTAATTTTGAAATTCGTATAATTCTTAATTCCATCTAATTCATCGAGCCAAGATACTAGCGGATAGTAGAATGTTTTAGTTCCATCTCCATGCTTAATCGTTTGCTTATATACCGGATTTCTATAACGCGGGTGATTCTCTTCTGTTAAAAAGAATATGTTTCCCGGCGTTTCCGATCTTGTTTTAGTACGTACCTTAATATACGACAACCCATTCTCTTTCTTTTCATAGTCAATGGTGTAAAAATCATCGATAAAGGCGGATGGAAGATCAGATCGTTTAAATAAAATCACCTTATCGTGTTTAATATCATACGAATTTTCAATGAGGAAGGACTTATTACCAAAATATTTTTTATAAGGAGTTATCGATACGCTTTTCAACCCTGATTCTTCTAAGGTGAGTGCTTCCTTCGATCCGATCCAAACCCAACGCCCTACCTTATCCCATGAAACGGTTTGACCCAATCCTTCGCTAACCAAGCGCAAAGGAACAAACGTGCGATTTTGTTTTAATATAATTTTAGTTCCATAGCTTTTTTCTTTCCCATTCACGTCTGCTGTTGCTTGACCCACGACCATCTTCACCTTATGCTCGTCATCGTATATCTCCACTGTTGTCTTACCATCCGCTTTACTCCAACTCACCTTTGCACCTAATGCTTCAGAAACAAACCGAATTGGCACCATCACGCTACCTTGGGCATCTTGAAACGGTTTAGCATCTGGAAAGCTAATCTTCTTAGCATTCAAGAGTACCTCAATGGCTTCGGTGCTTTTAGCTGCTTCCGTCGGGATGGCGAAAGTCCCTAGAAACAGGGCTGCCACCGTCATAGATAATAAGACTTTTTTCATATTTACACCTTCACTTTGCTGATTATTTTATCTATTAATAACTCAACTTTCGCAGCTCAAATCTTTAAACAAACCCTTGATATAGCTGGGTAAACTAGCGATCCAATCCTGTAGTTGACAAAAAACAGACGTTTT